>LRTP01000328.1 GCA_001550305.1 Streptomyces diastatochromogenes | reverse complement strand
AAGGCCGGCGCGGGGCGCCGGGCCCGGCCCGTGGGCCGGGGCAGGCGGATCCTGCGGACGGCCGCGATATCGCTGTCGGCGCTGGTCCTGGCCACCGCGGGGGTGGGGTGGTGGTTCTACGAGCATCTGAACGGCAATCTGCACAGCGTCCCGTTGACCGACGGCTCGGGCGACAGCGCGGGCAAGGAGAAGGCCGACGCCTTCGGCAGGACCCCGATCAACCTCCTGGTGGTGGGCAGCGACGGCCGTACCAACGCGAGCGACTGCCGGCTCGGCGGCGGCTGTTCACAGACCGGTGTGCAGTCCGGGGCCAACGCGGACGTGGAGATGGTGATGCACATATCCGCCGACCGCTCCAACGCCACCGTGATGAGCATCCCCCGCGACACCGTGACCACCGTCCCCGCCTGCAAGGACGCCGAGACCGGCGTCTCCACGAACGGCTACACCGGCATGGTCAACAGCGCCCTGCAGTACGGGCCGGCCTGTCAGGTGGCCACCGTCCACCGGCTCACCGGCATCCCCATCGACCACTTCGTCAAGCTCGACTTCTCCGGCGTGGTGAAGATGTCCGACGCGGTGGGCGGGGTGTCGGCCTGCGTCGACAAGGACGTCTACGACACCTACTCACACCTGAAACTCGCTCAGGGCACGCACACCCTCAAGGGCGTGGCGGCCCTGGAGTTCGTCCGCTCCCGGCACGGCTTCGGCGACGGCAGCGACCTGGGGCGCACCTACTCCCAGCACCTCTTCCTCAGCTCGATGATCCGCAAGTTCAAGAGCGCCGGCACCCTCACCGACCCCACCGCCGTCTACCGCCTGGCCGACGCCGCGACCAAGGCCCTCACCGTCGACACCGGGCTGGGCAGCATCAGCAAGCTGATCGGGCTCGCCGCCGACGTGGACAAGGTCCCGGCGAAGCGCATCACCTTCACCACCATGCAGACGGCGCCGGACCCGGGCGACAGCAACCGGCTCGTGCCCGCCGCCACGGCCCAGAGCCTGTTCGCCACCATCGCGAACGACCAGTCCCTGACCAACTCCTCGGGCGACAAGGCCGCCGCGGCCTCCGCGACAGCCAAAGCCACGGCCGCCGCCTCCACGGTCCCCGCCGCGCAGATCGCGGTCACCGTGGAGAACGGCACCACCGTCACCGGCCGGGCCTCGGCCGTCGCCACCGCCCTGCTCGACAAGGGCTTCGGTTCCGGCACCACCACCGGCAACGCCGGCGGCACCAAGTCCACGACCACCCTCACCTACGGCAGCGGGCACAAGGCCGAGGCCCAGACCGCCGCCAAGGCCCTGGGCCTGCCGTCCTCCCACCTCAAGCAGAGCGACGCCACCGGCACCGGCCTGACCCTGGTCATCGGCACCGACTGGACGAGCGGCACCGCCTACCCCGCCGCCACTCCCGCCCCCGCCGACACCAAGGCCGCCACCTCCAACGCCCACGCCGAGACCGCCGACCAGTCCAAAACCTGCGCCAAGGTCAGCCCGTACAGGACCGTCAGTCTCAACGGCGTCGCCATGACCCCCACCCAGGCCTACCGAGCAGCCTCCGGCATCCAGGACTCGGCACCGTGAGCGGGTGTTCGAAGGCTTCGTTCAACGGGGAGGACGACGGGGGAGCCGGAACCGCCGGTTCCGTGGCGGCGCCCTGGGGACGGACGCCTAAACTGGGTCGGCGCGGACGCGGACGCGGGCACGGATGCCCGGGGCGGGACGGGAGAAGAGACTGTGACGGCATACGCCGGTGGCTTCGACGATCCGCCTGCCGAGGTGCTGGCGGACGCGGCCGCCGCGTTCGGACTACTGGCCTCCTCGCCCCGGCTGCACATCATGTGGGCCCTCGCGCAGGGTGAGAGCGACGTGACCCACCTCGCGGAGCGTGTCGGCGGCGCCCTGCCCGCCGTCAGCCAGCACCTGTCGAAGCTGAAGCTCGCGGGCCTCGTCCGCTCCCGGCGCGAAGGCCGCCGACAGGTCTACTACGTCGACGATCCCGACGTCGTGACCGTGGTGCGCGTGATGGTCGGACAGCTGGCCGCACGTGCCGAGGAGGCATCGGCACCCGTACGCAGGCTGCGCGGGATCGGTGGCTGAGACGTCCGCGACGGCGGGAGGGGGCGCCGAGCGCCCCGCCCGCGCGGACGGCCCGGCGGCGGAGGAACCCCGGGTCCTTCAAGGAACTCCGGGCGGGAAGGGACACGGCGGGTTGACCGCGCTCCAGCTGCTCCGGCGGCTGGACAGCGGTCCGCGGGGGCTGACGCAGACGCAGGCCGACGAACGCCTCGCCCGGTTCGGGGAGAACATCCTGCCCGCCCGGCGGCCCGTTCCGTGGTTCGAGCGGTTCCTGCTCAGTCTGCGGGATCCGTTCACCGCCGTACTGCTCTGCCTCGGCCTGGTCTCGGCGCTCGTGGCCTCCTGGGGCACCGCGAGCGTGATCACCGTACTGGTGGTGGTCAGCTGTGTGCTGCGGTCGTCCGGTGAGCACCGGGCCGACCGTTCGATGGCGGCGCTGCGCGACCTGGTCGCCAGCACCGCCACCGTGCTGCGCAGGACCGAAGCGGACGCGGTACCCACCGACCGTGACCTCCCGGTCGACCAGCTGGTGCCGGGGGATGTGATCCGGCTCGGTCCCGGCGACCTGGTCCCCGCCGACGTACGGCTGCTGCGGGCCGGTGGGCTGACCGTGTACCAGGCGGCGCTCACCGGAGAGTCGGCACCGGTCGCCAAGTACCCGGTCGACGCGCCGGGCACCACGGCGGGTGAGCTGTTCGAGCAGCCGCAGCTGTGCTTCCAGGGCAGCAGTGTCGCCTCCGGCAGCGGCACCGCCGTGGTCGTGGCGACCGGCGCGCACACCCGGTTCGCCGAGAGCCACCGGGACCGGGGGCGGCGGGAGGCGAGCGCCTTCGACCGGTCCGTGCACGGCATCTCCTGGATCCTCATCCGGTTCATGCTGCTCACCCCGCCGCTGGTCCTGATGGCGGGCGCGGCCCTGCGCGGGCGGGGCCTGGAGACCCTGCCGTTCGCCGTCGCGGTGGCGGTCGGGATGACCCCGGAGATGCTGCCGGTCATCATCACGACCTGCCTGGCCCGCGGGGCGTCGCTGCTGGCCCGTACGCACGGGGTGATCGTGAAGCGGCTGCCCGCGCTCCACGACCTCGGCGCCATCGACGTGCTCTGCGTGGACAAGACCGGCACCCTCACCCAGGACCGGCCGGTCGTCGACCGCGCGCTGGACGCGGACGGCGAGGACGCGCCCGAGGTACTGCGCCGGGCGGCCGCGGCCGCCTGGTGGACACTGCAGCTCGCCGACCTGCCGGCGCCCGACGCCCTCGACGAGGCGCTCCTGCAGACGGCCGACGAGGACGACCTGACGGCGTACGACGGGATCGCGGCGCTGCCCTTCGATCCCGTACGCCGCCTCACCACCGCCGTCGTACGCACCCCCGGCACCCTCGGCTCCCACACCCTCCTGGTCAAGGGCGCCGCCGAAGCCGTACTGGAGCGCTGTGCGCTGGATCCGCAGGAGCGCGCACGGCTGCTCGCCCGCGCCCACGAGCTGACGGACGACGGGCTGCGCGTCCTGGCGGTCGCCACCGCCGTACGCCCCGCCCGCCACCGCGACTACACCCCGGCCGACGAACGCGGCCTGACCTTCGAGGGGTTCGTCACGCTGCGCGACGCGCTGGTGCCGAGCGCGGCCGAAGCGCTGCGGGTGCTCGCCGACCGGGGCGTCGCCGTACGGGTGCTGACCGGGGACCATCCGGGCACGGCCGCCCGCGCCTGCCGCGACCTGGGCCTCGACCCCGGGGAGGTACGCACCGCCGCCGAACTCGACGGTCTCACGGACGCCGAACTCGGCGAACTCGTCGACCGCACCACCGTCTTCGCCCGCTGCACGCCCGAGCACAAGGCGCGTATCACCGTCGCACTGCGCGCCCGCGGACACGCCACCGGCTACCTCGGCGACGGCGTCAACGACCTGCCCGCGCTGCACGCCGCGGACGTCGGGATCTGCCCGCGCGACGCCACCGACCTGGCCCGGGAGAGCGCCGACGTGGTGCTGGCCGACAAGGACCTCACCGCGATCTCGCACGCGATCACCGCGGGCCGCTACTCCAGCGGCAACATCGGCACCTATCTGCGGGTCACCCTCTCCTCCAACCTCGGCAACGTGATCGCGATGCTCGCCGCGGGCATCCTGCTGCCCTTCCTGCCGATGCTGCCGACGCAGGTCCTCGTGCAGAACATGTGCTTCGACGCGGCCCAGCTCGCCTTCGCCTACGACCGTCCCGCGCCGGGCACCCTGAAGCGCCCCACCGTGCTGCGCTCGCGCGACCTGCTGGGCTTCATCATCGGCTTCGGCCTGCTGAACGCCGTCGCCGACCTCGCGACCTTCGGCGTCCTCGCGCTCGCCGTGCACGGGCCGGGGACGGCGAACGACGAGTCCGTGTTCCACTCCGGCTGGTTCACCGAGAACCTGCTCACCCAGGCCCTGGTGATGCTCCTGCTGCGGCTCGGCCGCCGGGGCACCGAGGGCCGGCGGAAACCGGGTCCCGTCGGCTGGGGCGCGACCGCCCTCACCGTCGCCGGCCTCGCGCTGCCGCTCTCCCCGCTCGGCCCGCCGCTGGGCATGACCGCGCTGCCCGCCCTCTACTACCTGCTGCTCGCCGCGGTCCTCGGCCTGTACGCGGTGGGGCTGGTGGCCACGCGGTCACGCTACGAACGCCGTCGCTCCGAGGACGACGGCGGGATCTCCCACAGTGATCAAGGGGCGCGCGGCGAGCGCATCCACGACGGAGGGTGACGCGGGCTTACTCTTCCCTCCAGCGATTCGCCTCGGCGCACCGGTGAACGGGCGGAAGAGAGAAGGCGGGACATGGCCGCATCCTGGACGCGGTGGCGGTGGCTCACTCTGCTGGTCCTCGCCCTGGCCCTCTACGTCATCGTGCGGGCGGCCAACACTCCGCAGGCCACCCCTCCGCACGTCGCCCCTCCGCGTGCCACTGCTTCACCCGCCACTCCTTCACCCCCCGCTCCTTCGTCCGCTACTCCTTCGTCCGCGACCACTCCGCCCGCGACCACTCCGTCTCCGGCAGATGCGGTCTATCCGTAGGACAGGTTGGAGCACACGTCGTCGTCGGCGGAGCGCGCGTCACGCGCCACCGAAGTGGGGAGGGCGGTGGGCGTGGACGCGGGTGAGGCCGACGTGCCGCCCTTGGCGGCGTAGCTCCGGCCCAGGACGACGTCGACGCCCGCGCCCGGCACGGAGTTCAGTTCGGCGCCGGGAAAGAGCCGGGCGACCGTCTCGGCCCGGGTCCGCAGGCCCGCGCCGTACTCGATCACCGTGTCGGCACGGTTCCGGTCGACCGCGTTCGCGGTACCGGTGACGGTGAAGCCGTGCTCGGTGAGGGTCGTCGCGGCGCGCGAGGCCAGGCCGCGTGTGGTGGTGCCGTTGTAGACGGCGACGTCGATACCGTCCCCCGAGACCTCAGCGGCGATGCCGGGCGAGGCGGCCGCGGTGGCGGTCTGCCCGCCCTTCTTGCCACCGGCGTCGGTGCCGTCGAGGGTGCGGTCGGCCTTGAGCGCGGCCCACAGCTGATCGGCGTCCGGCTGGACGATCGCGACCCGCTCCCCCTGGTACCGCCAGGGGATGGTGGCGAACTTGGTGTCGTGGAGGTCGATGTTCCGCAGGGACATCGCGAACGAGATCAGCCGCTTCGCCGTTCCCAGCCCCGGGTCGACGGTCAGCGACTTCGTCGCGGCGTCGGCGAGCGGCAGCAGTCCGGTGGGGGTGAGCCCGTCGCTCTTCACCTTCTTCACCAGGCTGGCGACGAAGGCCTGTTGGCGTTTGATGCGGCCGATGTCGGAGCCGTCGCCGATGCCGTGCCGGATGCGGACGTAGTCCAGCGCCCGCTGCCCGGAGAGCTTCTGCTCACCCTTCCTGAAGAGCAGCCCGCCCCGGGTGGCACGGTTGGGGTTGAGGTCCTTCTCGTACACGTCCTGCGGGAGGCACACGTTCACCCCGCCGACGACCCGCGTCAGTGCCGCGAAGCCCTTGAAGTCGATGACGACGGTGTGGTCGACCCGCAGGCCGGTCAGCTTCTCGACCGTGTTCTGGGTGCAGGCCGGGTTGCCCTTGGCCGTCTGCCCCACGGAGTACGCCTCGTTGAACATCGTGTTCGGCCGCGTCCTGGTCCACTTCCCGTCCGGGAGCTTGCACGGGGGGAGGGTGACCAGTGTGTCGCGGGGGATCGAGACGGCGACGGCGTGCCGGTGGTCTGCGTAGACGTGCAGCAGGAACGCGGTGTCGGAGCGGCCGATGTCGCCCTTGTCGCCGCCGCCCAGCGCGCTGTTTCCGTCCGTGCGCGCGTCCGAGCCGATGACGAGGACGTTCTCGCCCTTCGTCGCGGCGGCCGGCCGGTCCTTGGAGAGACCGTCGGCGCCGAAGGTGTTGATGTTGCCGTTCAGCTTCAGATAGATCCAGCCGAGTCCGGCCGTGCCGAGCAGGAGCACGGACAGGGCCACGACGAGGGCGATCCGCAGAGGGCCCCGTCTGCGGCGCGGTGGTCGCGCCTGGTCACTGGTCGTCACACGTGTGCTCTCATCCGTCCGACTCATATCTAAGGGACGCTCGGCCCCGCCCGATGGTTGTAAAGTTGCGCAACGTAGCAACAGTGAAGGGAAGAGGTGGGCGGGATGCTCCGCAACGGACTGGAACCCTGGCACCTGCTGATCGTGGCGATCGTGATCATCGTGCTGTTCGGCTCGAAGAAGCTGCCCGACACCGCCCGCGCGCTGGGCAAGTCGATGCGCATCCTCAAGAGCGAGACCAGTGCCATGAAGCACGACGGCACCGCACCCTCCGCCGCGCCCCGGTCCGAGAGCGCGCCCGAGGCCGCGTCGCCCCGCGCGGTCGACGAGGGCACCACGACCCGCTGAGGGTCCTCAACAGGCCTGCCCTGCGGCCTGGTCGGCCGAGGCCCGCACCCCCGGGTGGCTACGAGGCGGACTCGGCGGTCCACGTGATGTGCGGGGGTTCGACCCGCGCGCACAGGGGGTTGCCGTGCGCGTCGGTCAGGCCGAGGCGTCCGACCAGCAGGCCCTCACGCGCGGCGGCGGCGAGCACCTCGGCGGGGACGACGTCGAGCATGAGCTTGGCGCGCCGGAACATGCTGAAGACGCCCGACTCGTCGACCGTGCCCCATGACAGGTAGATGAACCGGCGGCCCAGACGGTCCTGCACGTAGGGCCCTTTGACCTCCGTGCCGGTCGGCGAGGCGAGCGCGGTGCACTCCAGGGTCCAGGTCGCGGACGCGGCGTCGCCGGGCTGCGGTTCGAGGAGTTCGGCCGGACGGTCCCGGCGTTGTACGGCCACGTGGATGTTGTCGTACGTCGGCGCACCGCTGCCGACGGGGGCCGGACAGGTGCGGCCGGGCAGGTCGACGGCGTCGATACGGATGCGCATGCCGACCATCATCCCGCCAATCCGGCGATGACCTTCTCGGGCTCCAGCACGGGCACCGCGAACCGACGTACCCCCAGGTTCCCGACCTGGGGGTTTCGCGCGGGCGAGACGTCATGGAGGACGGGACGGGCCCCTAGCCGATGCCGGAGCCGGTACCGACGTGGATGCCCCGCGCGAACGGCTCGAAGATGTGGCTGAAGGTCCAGGTGTCCTGGGCGATGCCGGAGCAGGAGTTGGCGCCGGCCGTGCCCACGCAACCGCCGTTGTCGCGCTGGAGTGCCCAGAAGGAGAGCGTGTCGATGCCCTTGGCGACCGCCCAGTTCTCCACCTTCACCGCGTCCTGCGGGGTGAGGGTCTCCTCCGGGCCGTAGTCGTCGATGCCGGGCATCTCGGTGACGCCGATCATGTGCCAGAGCTTCGCCGGGTTCTTCTTCGGGTAGAGCGCGGCGAGTTGGTCGTGCAGCCCGGAGGCGGCGGTCCTGGTGTCGGCCGCCATGTCGTGGGTGGCGCCGTCCCAGTAGTCGAACGTCATGATGTTGACGACGTCCACGCGCGCGCCGTTGTCGACGGCGTTCTTCAGCAGCGCCACGCCGTTGGCTGCGAGGCCCGTGGCGGTGGTCGGCAGAGTGTAGGAGAACTGCACGCTGCGGCCGGTCCGTTCGGCCCAGCGCTCCACCTTGGCGATGGCCTTGTTGCGGCGGTCGATCCCGGCGGTGTTGTTGATGGAGTCGGCCTCGATGTCGAGGTCGATCCGGGTGACGCCGTAGGTCTTGACGAGGCTTTCGTAGACCGAGGCGATGGCGTCGATGTCGGTGCAGCTGTCGGCCAGTTCGGTGCCGGTGGTGTCGGCGCTGTAGCCGCCGAAGGACGGGATGACGTTGCCGCCGCGCGCCTGGATCGTGGCGATGTCCTTGCCGAAGGTCGCCTCGGCGATCGGCTGGGTGGAGGCGCCGTTCCAGTACGCGGTGCACGAGCCCGCCGCGGCCGTCTGGAGAAAGGCCATCGTGAGGTACTTGTTGCCCGACTCGGAGGCGAGCGCGGCGGGGCTCTCGCCCGTCCACGCCTCGAAGTACGGCGCCGTCACATGCGCGGGCATGTGCCGCGCCACATGCGCGGGTGCCCGCTCCGCGGCGAGCGCGCCGCCTCCGCCGAGCGCGACCAGCCCGGCTGTGAGCGTGGTCGCGGTGGCGCCGGACAGCAGCGCGCGAAGTGGCCCAGATCGTCTCATTGACGCTCCCATGGTGAAGGAAGAGCAGGTGGGACAGCGGGAATCCGGAAAGGTTCGTGCGATGTCCACCGGTCGGTACACGCCGGAGAGCTCTCCATGACCAAGGGCGAACAGGGACCATGGTTGGACTAGACCAATTGTCTGTCAAGGTTCTTTACAGTTAACTGTTCAGAACATGGTGCGGCCGTTCTCGGAACCGGGCTGTTCCCCGGCCGAGTCGCGCGGCGCGTGTTGTTCAGCAGCCGGTGCCGGTCGGGGTGAACTCCATGCGGGCGTGCTCGTCCGCGCCATGGGCTTCGTTGTAGGTGGCCGGGGTGACCTGGTACCAGACGTCGTCCCTGGCGGTGTCGCCGGCGACGTCGTCCAGGCGCACGCACCACCGCTGCGGCCGAACGGTTCGCGTGTACGTCTCGGTGCCCGTGCGGACCTTCTTGCAGCTCTGGTACCGCTCCGTGGTGTACCAGGTGCGGGTCGTCCTGCGCGTGCCCGTGCCCGTGCGCTGGGTGTGCCTGACCTGCCTGGTGGCGGACGTGCACTTGCTGACCAGGTGCGGGCGGGTGGCCCTGGTGGTCTTCGCGGCGAGGTGGCGGACCGAGTCCTTGAGCCCGGAGACGGTGTGCGGGCTCGGCGGGGCCTCCTGGACGGTGCCCGTACCGCCCTGACCCGCATCGGTCACGGCTCCCGAGTCCACGCCGCGCGCGCCGCCGCCCCCGCCCCCACCGCCGCACGCGCCCAGCCCGGCTATGAGGACCGCGGTCGCTCCGGCCACCAGCAGCCGCTTGCCGAACATGTCTCCCCCTGAGGTCAGCGGCGGTCAGCGTAACGGATCACCGGACACGCGGCGCCGGCCGGGCTCGCGAGAACAGGGGGAGTCCTGCGTTGTCAGAAGACCTGCGTGAAGCAGCCGAAGCCGATCACGAGCACCGCCACGATCGCTGTCAGGGCTCTGAGGACCTGTGGTGTTCTGGTCGTCATCCCGGACTCCTTTCCGTTCACAGACAGTAACGGACGAGCCACTCGTCCGCGCTGTACGCGTCTCGCGCCGGGTCGGGCGCCGTGGCGGGCCGCTCCTCGACCGTGTCCTCGACCCGAACGCGCTCCGGCAGCGTGCCGAACCGCGCCCGGCGTGCCGCCTCCGCGGCGTCGGGGGCCGTCTCCGTCCGCTCTGTCCGTGTCATCTCGCGTACCTCGCTTCGTAGGTGCACCCCGGTCGGCGACATCGACCAGTCACCCAGTCAACTGGTGATGATGCCCAGATGTTCCGCCGGCCCACGCATCACCTGTCAAGATGGTGATGCCAATCTGGATCACGTCTTCGTCTGCGGGAACCCGGCCCTCGACTTCGCCGCGACACTCCGCGCTCGCCGCTCGCTGCGGTGCGAGATGCTCGCCTCACTGGACCGGCGCTGTCGACGGTGACGCGGCTCGCCGTCGAGCTGCCGTCGCCGCGCACCGGCTCAGTCGGAGGCGGCTGACTCCTGCGGCGAGGATGCCTTCGCCGGCAGTTGGAACCACATGGTCTTGCCGGTGGCGGTACTGGCGCTGCCCCAGGCCTCGGCGAGCAGGTCGAGCAGGTCGATGCCGCGCCCGCCTTCCGCGTCGGCGTCGACGACACGCCGTACGGGCCCGGTGGGGTCGGTGTCCTCGACCTCGCACCGCAGGCGGGAGTCGCGCACCTGCAGGTTGAGCCGCAGCGGGCCGCGCGTGTGGCACAGGGCGTTGGTGACCAGTTCGCTGACCAGGAGCTCGGCCGTGTCGGCCAGGTCCTGCAGACCCCAGTCGTCCAGTTGCGCGGTCACCAGGCGGCGGCCCCGGCGGACCGAGGTCAGCTCCCGCGGCAGGGGCCAGGAGGCGTCCCAGTCGGTGGCACGGCCGCGAGGCGCGTCAAAGGGACGTACGGGTGCCAGCGTGCGCGACCAGAGAGCCTGGTGCCGGGCGAACCACGAGGTGAACGCGGCCTTCCGCCCCGACTCTTCCTGCTCTTCCTGTCGGCGGCAAAGCCGGGCGACGAGTCCCCTGCGCGGGGTCGCGGTGAGGCCGATGGCCTGGAAGGCCATGGGGAATCAGTCCCTTCTGAAGCGTCGGCGGCCATGGTTGCCGCGGCGGAAGTGCGCCGCTGACCGGGCAGGGTGTGCCGGACCCCGCATTCGCGTAGCACTCGCTACATTTCAAATATACGCGTAGCGGGCGCTACGGTAAATACCTCATCGAAAGCAGCGAATCGGGCACCTTACCTCCGACCGCACCTCCGATCGCACGGGAGCCTCCATGCCGCGCCCGCCCGACCCGGCCAAACGACGCGACCTGCTGGGCCAGGTCCGCGAGTACATGATCAGCAATGGCCTGGCGGAGCTGTCCCTCCGCCCACTGGCCCGGGCCCTGGGCACCAGCGACCGCATGCTCCTGTACTACTTCGGTACCAAGGAACGCATGGTCGCCGAGGCGCTCGCCCTGGATGAGCGGCGACCGCTCCTGCGCACCCGGAGCCTGCTCGGCGTCGTCGACGCTCCCAGGGACACGGCGTGGGTCCGCGGCTTCATGGAGGAGGTCTGGCAGCAGTTCGCCGACCCCGACCTGCGTGCCACGCTCCCCCTCTATCTCGAGATCATGGTCACCGGTCTGCTCCACCCCGACCGGTACGGACCCGTCATGCGCGACACGCTCGCCGAGTGGACGGGCCTGCTCACCTCCGTCTTCCGCGACATGGGCCTGCCCGAGGCGCGAGCGCGCACCGAGGCCGTCCTCCTGGTCGACGCGTGCTTCGGTCTGATCGTCGGACCCGTGGTCGACGGGGACTATGACGAGGCCGACGCGGCCTTCCGCGTCCTCCTAGGCCGCCTCGAACCCGGCTGGCGAGCCACGTAGCGAACGCCGCCCCGCCGCGCGCCCCGCTGGGGGAGACGCCGTGGGCGACGTCGCGCGAGGGGACGTACGAACCGGTACGTTGGGAATGAAGGGCACATCTCAGCCCCCCGTGGGAGACCCACCATGCGCAGGATCAGTCAGCGCTGCCTGAGTGCGGTCGCGGGCCTGGTCGCCGCCCTCGTCGTCGCCCCGTCGGCGTCGGCCGCGACGTCAACCCCGTACGGCCGACCGGACACCCAACAGCGCACGCAGGTGTTCCAGTTGGTCGCCAAACAGACCCAGTCCGAATCCCTCGACCTGGGCAAGAAGGGGCTCAGCCGGGGCGACGAGCTCGTCATCGCCGAGGACCTGTACCGCGACGGCCGGAGGATCGGCGACCACAGCGTGGTCTGCGTCCATGTCCACCTCGATCCGGACGAGCTCCAGTGCGTCGGCACCTTCGCTCTGCCGCAGGGGCAGATCACCTCGCAGGCGCTGCTCCACCTGCCGCCGGCCCCCTCCATCGACATCGCCGTCACCGGCGGTTCGGGTTCCTTCAGTTCGGCTCGGGGCTACGTCCACACCGTCCCCGCCGGGAAGACGGTACGGAACCTCACCTTCCACCTCACCCTTGACGCCTCATCAGGAACCTGACTCCGTCGAGAAGAAAGACATCCGCATGGACCTGAAACTCGAAGTCATCGTGCTGCCCGTCTCCGACGTCGACCGGGCCAGGAGTTTCTACGAGGCGGCGGGATTCCGGATGGACGCCGACCACGCCGCCAATGACGACTACCGGGTGGTGCAGTTCACGCCGCCCGGCTCCGAATGCGCCGTCATCTTCGGCAAGGGGGTCACCTCCGCCGAGCCCGGTTCGGTCCGGGGCCTGTACCTCATCGTCCCGGACATCGAGAAGGCCCACGCGGAGCTCAGCGGCCGAGGCGTCGAGATGAGCGAGGTGTTCCACGACGCCGGAGGGATCTTCCAGCACGGCCACGGCGCCCGGGGGGTCACCCACCAGGGCGGGGAGGCGGAACGGGTGCCCGGCCCGCACCCCGACCGTGCCGACTACGGCTCCTACGCCACCTTCAGCGACCCGGACGGCAACGGCTGGGTGCTCCAAGAGGTGAGGAAGCGGGCCCCGGGCCGCTGACACCGCGCGCCCGCGACCGCAGAACCAGGCCGATATCCGGAGGCAGGGATGACAGACAGCAACCATGGCCACAGCCATGCCGTTCTCGACGACGGCCCCTCCTCATGACCGCCGCACCCGGCGTTCCCGGCACCCCTCGCCGGTCCGACCTCGCCGACCGGACGGTCGTGGTCATCGGCGCCAGCGCGGGAATCGGACTCGAGGCCGCCCGCCAGGTACGTGCGGACGGCGGCCGGTTGGTCCTGGTCGGCCGCAACCCCGAACGGCTGCGGCAGGCCGCGCTGGAGCTGGAACCCGTCGGCACGGCCGCGTTCGACGCCACCGACACCGACCGTCTCCAGCGGTTCTTCCAGGATCTGGCCGGACCGGTCGACCACGTACTGGTCACCGCGGGCGGCCCCTACTACATGCCGTTGGAGAGCATGGACCTCGCCGACGCCCGCCGTGCCTTCGACGAGCGCATCGCCCTGGCCCTCGGGGTCGCCCTCTACAGCCGTGACAAGATCCGCGCCGGTGGCACCCTGTTGTTCATCGGAGGCACCGGTGGCCGACGCCCCGGTGTCGGCATGGCCGTGGCGTCGGCCGCCACCGCGGCTCTGCCCGCCCTCGTCGCCAACCTGGCGCTCGAGATGGCGCCGGTCCGGGTGAATCTCATCGCCGCCGGATTCGTCGACACACCCCTGTCGGCTTCGCTGCTGGGGGACCGGCTCGACGCCCGGCGCGAGGAACTGCGGACCACGCTTCCCATCCGACGGGTGGTCGGCCCGGCCGACGTCGCCGCTCTCGCCGTACACATCATGTGCAACGGGGCGCTCACGGGCGCGACGTACGACATCGACGGCGGCCAGCAACTCCTCCCGCACTGAGAACCGCCCGGGGCGCATCCCCGGGGCCGAAGAACGTCGGCGGAGAGCAACGTGAGCTGACCGCGGCGCTCCGTTTTCGCTGGTCGTGGCAGTGACGGCGCGGTGTGCGTCGGCAGGATGCGCTGCCTGTAACAGGGGTACCGTGAAATCGTGCCCTACGGCGCAAATGCGAAAAACCTGAAATGTGATGCCATGCCTCACCGCCATACCGATTCGTCCAGTGGGACCGCAGAGCTGCTGAACACGCTCGGTGATCTCACCGGCCGGATACTGGACCGGATCAAGGTCCAGCAGGCCCGCGTGGAACTCGCTGCCGCGCTGCAGCGCCAGGTCCTCGCCGCCGAGTTGCCGGTCCTGCCCTATCTGCACGTGGCGGGACGGTACGCACCTGCACGGGACGGGCTGGACATAGGAGGCGACTGGTACGACGGCTTCCTCATGCCGGACGGCTCGGTGGGATTCGTGATCGGAGACGTACAGGGCCACGATGTCGAGGCCGCGGCTCTCATGGGGCAGGTGCGCACCTGTCTGCGCGCCGTCGCCACCGCCACCACGGACCCGGCGGAGGTGCTCCGGCGCACCAACGACCTGCTCGTCGCCATGGACTACGGGCTGTTCGTGACCTGTTCGTTCCTGCGCTTCGACCCGGTCACGCGCGAGCTCGCCGACGCCCGCGCCGGGCACATCCCCGCCGTCTGGGCCATGGCGGACGGCCGCTGCGACATCGTCCTGAACGACGGCGGCCTGCCGCTGGGCATCCGGGCCGGCGAGAGCTACCCGTCGACCCGCCGACCGCTCACCGGCGTGGGCGCCTTCGTGCTGCTCACCGACGGCGTGGTGGAAGGCCCCAGCTATCCGATCGAGGAAGGCCTCGAGCAGGTGGCCGGCCTGGTCAACGGTGCCTGTCGCACCGACCCCGATGAGCTGGCCGCGCAGGTGATCAAGGTGGCTGATCTCACCGGCCACAGCGACGACGCCGCGGTCCTCGTCCTTCGTTACGGAGGGCTCCGGGACGAGCGGTGTTCCGGAGGGTCCCAGGACAAGCGGCAGGGCCAAAGATGAGCGGCATGCGTGGCAGGTACGACCCCGGTGCGGCACGCCGCGCCCGGTGTGACCGCTGTGGTGGGCGAGGATGAGCGATGCGGCGCGCGGTGAGCGGCTCCGGCGGTACACCGTCAAGGGCCTGCTGCTGGTTGCCGTCGCGGCCGCCTACTACGTCAGTGCCAAGATCGGGCTGGAGCAGCAACTGGTACGAGGGCAGGTCACGCCGCTCTGGCCGCCCACCGGCGTCGCTGTCGTCGTCCTGATGCTCTGGGGCCTTCGCATGTGGCCGGGAATCGCTCTCGGAGCGTTCCTGGTGAACGTGATGCTCGGGCCGTCGATCCTCCCCGTGCTCGCCATCGCGGTCGGCAACACGCTCGCCCCGGTCTGCGCCTACCTCCTCCTGCGGCGCGTGGGATTCCATACCGCACTCGACCGGCTGCAGGACGCTCTGGCGCTGGTCTTCCTCGGGGCCCTGAGCGGGATGGTGATCAGCGCGACCGTCGGTACGGGAGTCCTGGTGGCCGCCGGCGCGCTGCCGGTCCATGATTTCTGGCCGACCTGGTCGGTGTGGTGGGCGGGCGACGCGATGGGGGTTCTCGTCATCGCGCCGTTGCTGCTGGCCGCGCGCACCGTCCGATGGCCACGCGGCGCACCTGTCCTGCGCTGGGTCGAGGCGATCGCCCTGCTGGGCGGCACGGCCGCGGTCAGCGTGCTGGCCACGCACAGCACGATCCCCCTTCTCTTTCTCGTCGTCCCCTTCCTGATCTGGGCCGCCTTCCGCTTCCAGCTGGTCGGCGCCGCGCCCTGTGCGCTGATCGCTTCCGTGATCGCGATCGACGCGGGTGCCGCCGGGGCGGGTCCGTTCGCCGGTCACGATCTCCTCGCCAAGATGGTCATCCTGCAGGCCTTCAACGGCACCGTGTCACTGACGGCCCTTCTGCTCTCGGCGGTCGTCACCGAGCAGAACCACACCCTCCGGGAGATCGAAGAGGCCTGCGGGCGCCTGGCGGAGGCGCTGTCCCGGCTCGCGCCGGACGAGACGCTCGACAAGTGGCCGCCTTCCCGCCCGGAGGGGCGGGATCATCAGAAGTACCACCGTCCTTGAAAGAGCCACGACGGTGGCGCACCCCGACGCACGGTGACGCACCCCGACGCGTCAGGCGCCTCTCGACCGACGGGCCAGGAGCTTGCCCAGTTCCCACAGGAGCAGGAGCGCGAGGGCGGCCAGCAGCGCCCAGCCGAACTGCCGTGCGTTGATCTGCGTCGTCCCGAGGATGCGGCGGAAGCCGTCCAGCTGGGTCACCAGCACCGCGAGTGCGAACTGGGCCAGTGCCACCCAGTTCATCTGCTTGCTGTCGAAGGTGGACGTCGTCAGCACCGAATCCGTCTCGCTGCGGCACTCGAACGCGGCCACGATCAGACAGAGGGCGAAGGCGGTGAACGCGATCGACCGACCGATCTCGACGTTGTCGAAGTGGGCCTGACCGAGCTTGATCAGTCCGAGCAGCACGACGGTGATCGCCAGTCCGCCGACTCCGACCGTGACCAGTACGGGCCGGGTGAGCACCGACTCCCCCCGGGGACGCGGCCTGCGTCGCATCAGCCCGGGGCTCTCCCGGTCGAAGCCGAGCGCGAAGCCGAAGGAGGCGTTGACCACGAAGTGGATCCACAGCACCTGCGGCGGGGTGAAGGGTTCACCGGCGGCGATGTTGAAGACGGTGGCGCCGAGAAAGGTCAGCACGAAGGTGACCAGCAGGAGCAGTACGAAGCGGATGTACTTGGTGAGGTTGTCGTAGATCCTCCTGCCCTGCTCCACGGCGTAGACGATGGTGGCGAACTTGTCGTCGGAGAGGATCATGCGTCCGGCGTTCTTCGCCACATCCGTGCCGCTGCCCATGGCGATACCGATGTCGGCGGCCTTGATGGCGGGCGCGTCGTTGACGCCGTCCCCGGTCATCGCCACGACATCACCCTTCTTCTTGAGCGTGTCGGCGAGCAGCACCTTGTGCTCCGGCGCGACGCGCCCCACCACACCGATGCCGTCGATACGGGCGAGTTGCTCGTCCGCGCTCATGGCGGCGAAATCGGCGCCGAGGACCGCCTCGCCGGGAATGCCGAGCTGCCGCGCGATCGCCGCACCGGTGGTGACGTCGTCCCCGGTCACCATGCGGACCCGGATGTGCCCCGCCTGGGCGCCGGCGATGGCGGCCTTGGCGTCCTCGCGGGGCGGATCGACCATGCCGACGAGACTGACCATCCGCAGCTCGGTGACGTACGCGAGCAGGTCGCCGTCCGGATCGAAGCCTGCCGGGTCCAGGTCACGGGTGGCCGCGGCCATCACCCGGCGACCCTCGCCGCCCATCCGTTCGGTCGCCGCCTCGGCACGTGCGACCAGTTCGGCGTCCCACGGGATGGTCTCGCCCGCCGCGAGCGCGGTGGCGGCCCGCGCCATCACCGCCGGGACCGCGCCCTTGACGAAGCACCGGACGACCTGCCGCCCGGAGGCGTCGACCGCCGAGTTGAAGGTGGCCATCAGCTTGTAGCCCGGGTCGAACGGCAGCGTGGCGAGCCGGGGAAGGCTCTCCCTGGTGGCGTCGATGTCCAGCCCGGCCTTGTGCCCGAGCACCAGCAGCGCGCCCTCGGTGGGGTCGCCCACCACCTTGCCGTCCACCAGCTTCGCGTCGCTGGCCACCACATACGGCAGGATCGCGTCCTCGATGCCCGTGGAGGACCCCGCGGCATGGTGGATCTTCCCGTCGAGCCCGTAGCCCGTGCCCGAGACGGTGTACCGGTCGGTGGGACTGACGACTTCGACGGCGGTCATCTGGTTCATCGTCAGGGTGCCGGTCTTGTCCGAGTTGATCGCCGACGTGAACGCCAGGGTCTCGACCGACGGCAGTTCCTTGACGATGGCGTTCCACTTCGCCAGGTTGAGGCTGCCGACGGACAGGATCGCCTGGGTCACGGTCGGCAGGGCCTCGGGGATGGCGGCGATGGCCAGCGAGACCGCGCTGACGAACAGGACGTCCCAGGCCTGGTCCCGTTGCCGTCCCAGGGCGAACATCACGATCATGGTCAGGCCCGCCGCCCCCGTGATCCACAGCGTCAGGGCGTCGAGCTCCCTGGTGAGCGGCGGTACCTCCTTCTCGGTGGCCGACAGCATCCCGGAGATCTTGCCGACTTCGGTTCCGGCGCCGGTCGCGGTCACGACGAGTACGCCGCTGCCGTGGGTGACCGGGGTGTTCATGAACGCCATGTTCGTCTGGTCGCCGGGTGCCGGGCCGAGGCCCGGTAGCGTGCGGGCGTCCTTCGAGGCGGGAACGCTCTCGCCGGTGAGCGCCGACTCGTCGATCTGCAGGGCACTGGCCTCGATGATGCGTCCGTCCGCCGCCACCTGGTCCCCGGCGGCGATGAGCACGATGTCGCCGACGACCAGTTGTTCGGCGGGGATCTCGGCCTCCGTCCCGTCCCTGCGCACCCGCGCCGTGGCCTTCATCATCGACTGCAGCGCGTTCATCGCGCTCTCGGCCTTGCCCTCCTGACGCAGGCCCACGACCGCGTTCAGCAGGGTCAGGACGATCAGCAGGATCGCGGTGGTCCACTGCTTGATGAGCAGTGAGACGATCGCCGCGGCCACGAGGACGATCTGCATGTAACTCCGGTACTGCCTGAGGAACCGGCGCCAGGCCGGAGTTCGCCTCTCCTCGGGCAGCGAGTTCGGGCCGTGCGCGCTCAGGAGCTGCGCGGCTCGTGCCGCGGAGAGACCGACCGCCGGATCGACGTCGAACGCCGCTACGACCTCCTCGGGAGCGTGCGTGCACCAGCTGTCCCCCGAAGCCCGCGGCTGTTCTCCCACGGAATCCGACCGCACCGTCATCGCTCTGCCTCCGATCCGTGGCCGCGAATGCGTCCGGGCCGGTCGTCCGCCGATCCGACAGGTCCCCTAGCCGTGCTGTTTCTTCGTCTTCTTCTTTGCCTTCGCCTTCTTTGCCTTCGTCGTCTTCTTCGTCGGCCGGTCGGTGGCTCGGGAGGCCGACGGATGCCGGGAGGCGTACGGATCGGCCGGGGCCCCGGCGGGGGCTTCCTGCTCCAACTCCCTTTTGGTGACGAGCAGCTCGTTCCGCGCCTCTTCCCCCACTTCGGGGTACTGAGGGTCGATGTCCATCAGGGCGTGCGCGAGGACCGCCGCCGCGCAGATCCGCGCGAACCACTTCCGGTCCGCCGGCACGACGTACCACGGCGCCCACTTCGTACTCGTGGCCGACAGCATCTCGGAGAACGCGTCCTGGTAGTCGTCCCAGCGGCGCCGCTCCCGGACGTCGGCCGCGGAGAACTTCCAGTTCTTCTCCGGCAGGTCGATCCGCTTCAGGAAGCGGGTGCGCTGCTCCTCCTTGGACAGGTTCAGGAAGATCTTCACCACCTTGAACCCGTTGTCCGTGAGGTAGCGCTCCCAGTGGTTGATCTCCCGGTAGCGCCGGTCCCATATGCCCGGCCCGAGGGTGTCGTCCGGCAGCTTCTGCCGGACCAGGTTCTCGGGGTGGACTCGCACGACGAGAACCTCCTCGTAGTGCGAGCGGTTGAAGATGGCGATCTCGCCGCGCGTGGGCAGCCGCAGGGCGTAACGCCACAGGTAGTCGTGGTCGAGTTCCTCGGTGGAGGGCACCTTGAAGCTGCTGACCCGTACGCCCTGGGGATTGACGCCGCTCATCACGTGGCGGATCGTTCCGTCCTTGCCTCCGGCGTCGAGTGCCTGGAGACAGAGCAGTACGCCGTACGTGTCCTGGGCGGCCAGCCGCTCCTGGTACTCGGCCAGCATCGACACCCCGGTCCGCAGCAGCTCGATCCCGTCCCGCTTCTTCAGACCTGCCTTGTAGCGAGGATCGAAGTCCCGGTCCAGGCGCACCTTCGACCCCGGTTCCACCCGTAGTGGCCCGATGAAATCCGCGATGCGTTCGGCTCTCTCGTCCGACATCACCTATCAGTCCTTTTCCGGGACCGGCGTTCGACGCAGGGGCAGGTGGCCCTCAGCCGCGCCACCATGTTCCGGTTGCCCTCGCGGGCTCCAAGTTCCGGACTCCCTCGCGCTCATTGTCTGCTCGCCCCGACAAGATCGCCCCCTGAGGCCCGTACTCAGCCGTCGTATCGAGGATCCGCTGCCCCCGGATCCCACCCGTTCCTTCGACGTCGTCGGGGCGGTCCTCTCGGCCGTCGGCCTCGTCCTCGTCGTCATGGGCATCCTGGCCGCGGACAACGACATCTGGCTCATGATCGCCCTGTTGGTCCTCGGCGTACTCGTGCTCTGGTGGTTCTTCCGCTCCGTGCGCGCCAGGGAAGCGTCCGGCAGGGAGCCGCTGTTGTCCCTTCGCCTCTTCCACAACCGCACCTCCAACCTCGGACTCGTCACCCAGAACATCCAATGGCTGCTGCTGATGGGGACGTCGTTCACGGTGGCGGCCTATCTGCAGGTGGTACGCGGCTACGACGCCATCCAGACCGGAGTCATCTTCACGGCGGCCACGCTGGGCCTGCTGGTCACGTCGCTGTCCGCCGAGCGCCTGGCCGGCCGGCACTCCCAACGCACCCTCGTCATGACCGGTTTCGCCGTCTCCGTCGTCGGCGTGGTCGCGCTGGTCGCCCTGGCCGGGAGCTTCTCCACCGCCTGGGCCTTCGTCCCCGGTCTCCTCCTCATAGGACTCGGACTGGGCGTCATGCTGACCCCGTCCGTCAACGTCGTGCAGTCGAGCTTCCCCGAGGAACAGCAGGGAGAAATCTCGGGCCTGTCCCGAAGTGTGTCGAACCTCGGCTCGTCCTTCGGCACGGCCATCGCCGGCACCATCCTCGTCGCCGGTCTCACCAAGGGCGCCTACGCCGTCGCGATGATCACCCTGGCGGTCTTCGGCCTCGGCGGTCTGGCCGCGGCAGCGTTCCTCCCCCGGGAAACGGGATCCAACACCGGACACACCCCTCGGACCCCAGCCCCGAGGACGAGCGCTTAGCCGCCGTCACTTCACCAACCGTTCTCGGCATACGCAACCTGTGGGCTGCCGGCGTCCGACACATCAGATGGCGTCGATCCGCCAGGCGAGCACGCCGGTCGACCCCTTGGCGCCGTCGACATCGACGCTTACCGGCTTGTGCGCGGTGATCCGCTGTTGGACCACT
Organism: Streptomyces diastatochromogenes; assembly: GCA_001550305.1. Lineage (GTDB taxonomy): Bacteria > Actinomycetota > Actinomycetes > Streptomycetales > Streptomycetaceae > Streptomyces > Streptomyces mirabilis_D. The sequence goes on along the minus strand of LRTP01000328.1, from coordinate 23,779 downwards.
GACTGATCGCGCGACACCTCCGGCAACCTGTGGCGCAACAGCGGGAACGGCTCGGGTTCGTTCGGGCCCCGCACGAAGATCGCCTCGGGGTGGCAGGCGTACAAGGGCGTGTTCTGACGTCCCGGCCCGTTCGGCGCGGGCCAGTCGGTCGACCTCATGGAGGCGTGAACTCCGCTCGGGCCGATGGTCTCTCGGTCCGATCGCCGTCGCCGTGCCGTCCTCGCTCAGGCTTCGTCGTGGTGCGGTTTGCCCGAGCCGGGCGGTACCGGGGGCGTCGGCGACCTTGCCCCGCCGCAGCCGCAGCCGCAGCCGCAGCCGTAGCGGCACCGCCGCCGGCACCGGCCGGGCCGCGTCCTACCTGTCGTCTTCGTCCCGGCCGTCCTCGAAGACGAAGAGCGGCTTGGCGCCATGCGCGGGTGCTTCGGCGAACGTGATGGCTTCAGTGAAGCGTTCGAGCGGGAACGGCTCGCCTTGGGGGATGCTCAGCACTTCATCGGCGACGAGACTGCGAACCTCGGACAGCGCGCGCAGCGCATCCGCAGGCGAGGCAGTGCCGAACCAGCGGTTCAGCCAGAAGCCACGGACCACTTTGGTCTCGTAGATGACCGAGCGTGCCGACAGCGGGATCGTCAGCGCTGCCGGGTCGGTCTGCCGATGGGTGGAGAGCGCGCCGTAGACCACGACCTCTCCTCCCGGAGCCAACGCCTGGGACACCTGGGCACCCACATGGCCCGCGACACAGTCGATGGCCTTGCGCACGCCGGACGATCCAGCGACCTCGGCCACACGCGGCAACAGGTCCTCGTCCTCGGTGCAAATGACCTCGTCACCACCGAGCGCCTTGATCTCCTCGACGGCATCGCGGCGCCGCACGACGTTGATCGTGCGTACACCCAGATGCCTGGCCAGCTGAATGACCAGTCGGCCGACGGTGGAGCCCGCGGCCGTCTGCAACAACCATTCACCCGGCTGTACGTCGAGTTCACGAGTCACCAGGAGCAGCGCGGTCAACGGGTTGACGGCGAGCTGACAGGCGCTGGAGTCGTTCAGATGATCGGGGACCGGCAGGAGCCTTCGTGTATCGGCAACAAGGTATTCCTGCCAAGTGCCGGCCACATGCGGCCCGGGTACCGCCGGGACGGCAACGGCCACCACGCGCTCGCCGATCTTCAGTCCCTCGGTGTCCGGGCCCAGGGCCTCGATACGGCCCACGCACTCCATGTGACCCCCGACAGTGGGAAACTCGGGGGAGAAGCCGTAGCGGCCACGCAGCACGTGCAGATCGCTGGCGTGAATCGGAGTCGCCTTCACGCGGATCAACGCCTGACCGGCTTCTGGCGTGGGAACAGGACGGGATTCCAGCCGCAGGACATCGGCCGGCTCGCCGACCTTTCCGGCGACGAGCGCGCGCATGGATCGTGGCATGAGTGGCCTTCCGTCTCTCAGCGCCCGACGAACTCCGCGGGCGTGCTGGACAGGAACAATGCCGCGCCCTGCCAAGTCCACCGCACGCACCGCACCCGAGAGCCCCTGGCGTCCGCGACATCACGCTAAGCGCCACGGACAGGCTCTGCAATCCAGCCTGTCCGTGGACCAGGTCGCCCCGCCGCGCCGGCGGCACCATCGCGGTCGTGGGCCCGTTGGAACACGCGACAGCTGATCACCACGGACAGCAAAAAAGGCCTGGACCTCTGACCTGGGCCTTTGTCATGGAGCTCGGATGGGTGGCCTCGACTGTCATGGAGCCCGGACGGCCTCGACGGCGAGGAGCAACGCCTCGACCGAAGTCCTCCTGTCGACAGCCTCAGCCCCCACTCACTCTGCTGGTTGACCTGCGGGCCGGTGATGGGGGCTATCGGATCCGAGGACGGTGTCCACCGTGCGGGTTTGCCGGCGGCCGGTGAGCATCTGCCAGCCCACCAGAATGGCCAGGACGGCGAACAGAACGGATGAGGTGATCGTGGTTCCCACTCCGAGTCCGCCCTGCGCGACGGGCTTTTCCACCGCGTTCTCCGCCACCGCACCCAGCGGGCGGGTCAACACGTAGGCCGCCCAGAACAGCACCGTGCCCGAGATCGGGGTCAGATAGTGCGCGGCGAGGATCACGAGCATGGCCCCGCACAGCAACAGAGAGCTGTCGCGGAAGCCGAGACCCAGACCGCCGGAAAGGAAGTCACCACTGGAGGTGCCCAGCGTGTTGGACACCAGCGTCGCGGTCCAGTACAAGACCTCGCCCTCCGTCGTGGCGATCCGCTCCACATCCATGGTCTGTCCGGTCATCCGCCACCCGATCAGTACGATCGCCAGCAGGCTGGTCAGCAGAATCGAGCCGCCGGCGTAACCGAGCCCAGCGGTGCGGTTGATGTAGTCGGACATCGAGGTGCCCACGATGCTGGTGGTCAGAATGACCGACCAGAACACCATCGGGCGGAAGCGGTCGGCCTTGAGCTGCATCACCAGGGTGAGCGCGAAGGCCACCAGAAAGATGATCGCGCCCACGGCGTAGCCGAGATTCAATGGCGCCATCGTGACGAAGTTCGATGCCGACTCGCCCAGCGTCGTGGCCACGATCTTGGTCGCCCAGAACATTGCGCCGACCAGCGGCAACTTGCTCACGGCAACCTCGCGCACTGAAGCTTCCATGCTCGCCCCTCACCAGGCACCGGTCCGTCGACTCCCTTGTGGCGGACCGCAGACCTCGCCCGCGAGACCATAGGTCCCCACCGGGGGCGCTCGTTCCCGCTTCACTGTGCTGATCCACCCGAGAGGGCGATGGTCGAGGGACGCACGACGGGCGAATCACGTGCTGGCTGGGCGCGGGTCGCCGTCGCCGGGCCCGGACCGCCGGTCTTCTCTTCGGCATGCCAGGGCTGGGGCTCAGCGCACCGGGAAACCGAAGGAGTAGCCCTGCTCCTTGAGTCGGGGGAGGATCCGGCGCAGGGCCTCGACGGTCTGGGCGCGATCGCCTCCCGCGTCGTGGAAGAGGACCGTCGGGCCGCCCGGCAACTCCCGCTCGACGGTGGCGACGATGGCGTCCGTACCCGGCCGCTCGAAGTCCTTGCTGTCCACGTTCCAGCCCAGCGGGCGCATGCCACGGGAGGCGGCGAGCGTGCGGCTGTACGGGGTGAAGGCCCCGCCGGGCGCCCGGTAGTACATCGGCCGTACGCCCCCGGACGCCTCGGTGATCATGCGTTCGGCGCCGAGGATCTGCTGCGACTGGTAGGCCTGGGACTTCTTGTCCATGGTGGTGTCGTGCGACACCGAGTGGTCGCACAGCCGGTGCCCGGCGGCGACCACCTTCTTCACGAGGTCCGGGTGGGCCTGCGCCTGCGTCCCCACCATGCAGAACGTGGCCTTCACCCCGTACTCCCGCAGCACGTCGAGCACTTGAGGGGTCCATACGGGGTCGGGGCCGTCGTCGATGGTGATGTTGACGCCGCGCGCCCCCTTGTCCGAGGCATGCGCGATGGTCACCGCGACCGCCTTGACGCCACCGCCCGGCGCGGCCGACGCGGTCGCCTTCGGCGACGAACCGCCCACGGCCTCGGCCTGCGCGGCCCACATCGAGGCACCGGCGGCGAGCAACGCCACCCCGATCGCCGCGCCGAGCACCTTGCCGTACCAGCCCTGCCCGCCGCTGTGCCGCGCCATGTCCGCCCCGCTTTCCCGCAGTTCCTCGCCGATTCCTTGGTCACGTCGCGACCATCTGGCAGGACGAGGAACGGCGGCCACCGGATGCGTCGGTTACCGATCAAGGACAATCCCGGGGTGGTTCCCGGACAACCGGGCGAGCAGCGGGCGAAACCGAGCCGCCCGGCCGCGGCCAACGTCCCGAACGTGCGAACGGAAAAGTTCAGGCCGGAGCTGTGAACCGTCTGTAGGATCAGGCGACTTCTGAGGAGATGCGGCGGCCGGGGGCCGGGGGGCATCTGAAGCGGCGTACGTCTCCTCTCGTGCTCCTGGGGAGGATCACCTTGGCTCGCCACGCCCTCGTCCGTCACTCTCGCGCGAGACGGACGGCCGTGACCGTCGTCGCATCCGCCGCACTGGCAGCCGGCCTCGGACCGCTGCTCCCGTCCGCCTCGGCGACGCCGTCGGCGCCGCAGGAGACCGCGGTGCCGGCGACTTACCGCAGTACGTACACATCGGCGTCGCTCTACAACGCCGACGCCCCGAACAGCGCGTCCGGCGCGGGGAGCCAGGGCGTCTTCCACTACCTGGAGGGTCACTCGGGGCTCGTGTGGACGCGTTACTCGGACGGCCGGTCCTTCGAGGCGCCGCCGGCCCCGGTCGGCGTGATCACCAGGGGGACGAGCAGTGACGTGCTCTCCTACCGCCACTACGACGGTCGGGTCGAACTGTGGAACGCCGTCGACGGCACGACCACCACCCTCCACGTTCCCGAGGGCCAGACCCTGTACGGCGCCTACGGCAGCACGGCTGTCGCCTACCAGAACGTCACCGCCGCGGACGGCACCGTCGCCAAGGTCCAGCACCTTCTGACCGCGGGGCCCGACGGGACCACGCGTGACATGACCGTCGAGGGCGCCCCGGCGGGCATGACCCTCATGGGCCCCCTGGGCGGGGACGCCACGGGGTTGGTCTTCGCCGCCAAGATGGACGGCGCCCTGCGGATGGCCGCGGTCGACCCGGAGACCGGCCGGGTGCTGAGCTGGACGCGCGGGCTGCCGACCGGCTACTCCCTGACCAGGCTCTCACCCGAGCACCTCGTCGTGTACCGCGGCACCGACAGCGCCACAGCCCTCGTCTTCTCCCGTGCCGATCTGACGGCCGCCCCGAGCGAGGTCCCCCTGGACCGCGACGGCAGCGGCGGCCCCCGAACCGCCGGTGTCTCCGTGGTCGGTGACTGGATCGTCCACCGTTTTGGTATCAGTGGCCGTGTGACCGCCGTGCCCCTCGCGGGCGGCGACCCGGTCTCCCTGGCGGCCGCCTCCGCCGGCGGCCTCTCGGCGGCGTCGGACGGCACCGCCGTCGTCATCGGCCGTACGGGCGCCGACGACTGGGGCATCCAGCACATCCGGCCAGGCGCCGACGGACGCCCGGTCGTCAGCCTCGTCAAGCCGCTGCCGAAGCCGCCGTACAAGATCCAGGGGCTGTCGCTGGACCAGGGACAGCTCGTCGAGGCCGACCCCAGCTGGGCGGGAACCCGCGACGACTACGGACGGACCGTCGCCGTGACCGGAACGCCCGAGTTCGGCGAGCGTTCGAACTACGACGGAACCGACGTGCTGGTCGGCAACTGCCCCACGGAGGACATCGGTTGCTCCCAGCTGCATGGCCTGCCCGACGGCCGGATCGCCTGGGTGAGCAGGGACACGAGCGGCGACCGCATCCGTGTCGCCGGGCCCGGACCGCACTCCTTCTGGGAGCGGACCGTCCCGGCCGGCGGACAGATCACGGATGCCTCCGGACAGTATCTGCTCTACACAACCTCGACCGAGCAGACCGTCCTCAAGACGGACAACGACGGCACCCCGGCCGTCACCCGGACCCCCGGCGCCGCCGCCCTCTCCGGCGACACCCTGTGGACGGCCGCCGCGACCCCCGGCGACGTCACCGCGTACGACCTGACGAACCGCAGGACCACCGAGACCCTCACCACCGGCGCCGACTGCACGCCGACCGAGCTCCAGGCGGTCGGCCGCTGGTTGTACTGGACCTGCGACGGAAAGGCGGGGGTCTACGACCGTACGGCGCGGAAGTCCGTGCCGGTGCCGGCCGGCGAGGCGAAGCTCGGCGACGGATTCGTCGTCACGCACGACAAGGAGGCCGGCGAGCTGACGCTCACGACCGTCGCCGACGGCACGCCCGTCAGCCGTGTCATCGGCGATCTGCCCGACACCGGCGTCTCCCAGCGGGACGTGCGCTGGACGGTCGACGAGTCGGGTGCGAACGCCGCCTACGTCGACGACCAGGAGCAGATCCACCTCGTACCGTCCGGGGTGCCGCAGCAGCCGCTGCGCCTGCTGGCTCCCGCGCACAACGCCTCCACCGTGCGGGCCGAGCAGGTCGGCACGACGCCGGACACCCTGACGAGCGTGTTGTTGTCGAAGCCGTCCGCGAGCTGGCGGCTGACCGTGCGCAGCAAGGAGACCGGCAAGGTCGTCGACACCCGGGACGGCGACGCCGCACGCGGTGAGCTGAGCGTCGGGTGGTTCGGCGTCGACTCCAAAACCCCCGAAGGCGCCTTCCTGCCGAATGGCCCCTACGACTGGACGCTGTCCGTCGCACCCGCGGACGGCGTGGGACCGCCGCTGGAGGTACGCGGCTCCGTCCGGCTGGCGTACGGCAGCCCCGCGCGCCACGACCACGTGGGCCCCGGCGGTCTTCCGGACGGGACCGGCGACCTGCTCACTCTGAGCTCCTCGGGGGCGTTCGCCTTTCAGCAGGGCACGGGGAAAGGCACGTTCTCCGGGACGCCCTCGGGGAAGGGCTGGTCCACGAACGTGGTTGCCGTGCCGTTCGGAGACCTGAACAAGGACCGCTGCAACGACGTCCTGGTGCGCATGCCCGACGGGTCGCTGCGCGGCTACAGAATTCCGTGCGGACAGGGGCTCACCACCTCGACGCCGTACACGAGGCTCGGCTCCGGCTGGAACGCGTACAACGTGCTCACCTCGCCCGGTGACCTGACGGGTGACCGGCGGCCGGACCTGCTGGCACGGAAGGCGTCCACCGGCGACCTCTACCTCTTCGCCGTGAAGAGCGACGGGACGCTCGCGGCCGGCCGGAAGATCCGGTCCGGGTGGAAGAGCTACACGAAGATCCTGGGGGCCGGTGACCTGAACGGTGACGGCATCGGCGACGTGCTGGCCCGGGACGGGAGTGGGACGCTGTACCGCTACGACGGTCTGGGCAACGGACTGCTGAAGGACCGGGTGAAGGTCTTCTCGAACTGGGGCGGCACCTACAACGCGATCGTCGGCGTCGGGGACATCACCGGCGACGGAAAGGCGGACATCGTCGCCCGGGACACCGCGGGCAACCTGTACCGCCAGACCGGCAACGGCTCGGGGTCGTTCGCGGCGCGGGTGAAGATCGCCTCCGGCTGGCAGGGGTACAAGGGGATCTCCTGACCTGCGTCCGCCGTGCCCGGCGAGGGCCGCGCCCACCTCACGGCCGGCCCGGTCCCGTGTCGCGGCGGACGGATCGGGCTTGCCCGGTCTTCTCGCACGGGCGGAGGAGGCCGCGCTCGGCCACCTCCGGCCCCCTGGTGCCGGTCCTGGCCCGCTGCTCGGCGGCGGACCAGCGAGTGTTCATCGTGTCTTCGCCGCTGCGCCGGCCCGATCGCACCGCTGATGACCACGGTTGTCCGACCTTACGGGCATGGATGGGGCACGGCGGAGGCTACTTGTGCTTCCCGCTGCCCTTCCCGTTGCTCTTCTCGTCGTTTCCCTGGCCGTTTCCGGCCGCCCTCCCCGCCTTGCCTTTGCCTGCGGTCCTGCTCGGCGCGGCTGTCGCCCGCGCCAGCTGCTCGGAGCAGTACGCGGCGACCTTGTCCTTCCCGCCGGCGGCCGTGACGAGTCGCTGCCAGGCCCGCGCGTCGAGCGCTTTGCCGCGATCCTTGACCTGCTCGTAGGCGCGGCAGTGGGCTTCGGTGTCCTGGGCGGTGGCCGGGCGGCCGTCCGCCGGTCCGGGGACGCCGGAGGGCGCCGACGAGGCCTCACCACCCGGCTGGTCCGGGGCGACCGCCGACGGGTGCGCCGTCCCCCGCCCAGCACCGTCACCGTCCGTGGACGAGCCGACGGAACCGATGGCAGCGACCGCGACTCCACCCAGCGTGAGGCTGGCGAACACCACGCCGAGCGTCATCTTCACAGGACGCCCGGCACGCCGCTCCGCAGGCAGCCGCCAGTCGTCCCGGCGCCGGGTGCGCGCCCGGTGCGCGCCCGCGTCATGGGAGGTCCGGAAGGCGGTCAGGGCCCGCTGCTCGGCCTCGGGGTCGAGAGGGCCACCGAGCAGGACGGCGCCCAGCTCCGTTTCCAGCGTGGCGGCCTCACGCACCTCCCACGGGTCGGACGCGGCCCCGCCAGGGTGCACACGCCGACGGCCCGGAACTCCGTCGCCGCCCAGCCGTTCACCCATGTCCGCTTCCGTTCCTGTTCGACCGGTTCGACGCGTTCGGCGTTCCGGTCCTGATCCCTGTCAGTCGGTCACTGTCGCCGGTGTCGTTCATTTCGACTTCCCCAGCGTTGGGGAAGCCTCATTCGTCACACCCTTCTCCGATTCACCGGCGACGCCCAACTGGCGGGCGAGGCGTTTCAGGCCCCGGTGGGCGGCGGTGCGCACCGCTCCCGGGCGCTTGCCGAGGACGCGTGCGGCGGCGGGACCGTCCAGGCCGACGACGACCCGCAGGAGTACGGCCTCCGCCTGGTCCCGCGGCAGCCCGCGGACCAGTTCCAGCGCCCGCTCGGTGGACAGGGACTCCAGGGCCTCTTCATGGGTGCTGTGTCGGCTGGGCAGGTCCAGTACGTCCTGTTCGGTCCCTCCCGCCCGGGGACGTACGCGCTGGCGGCGCAGATGGTCCAGCGCCCGGTGCCGGGCGATGGTCGAGGTCCAGCCGCGGAACCCGGCCCCGTCCCCCTTGAAACGGCCGAGGTCACGGGCGATCTCCAGCCAGGCGTCGGAGGCCACGTCCTCCGCGTCGTCGCCGACCAGGCCGCGCAGATAGCCGAGCAGGCCCGGCTGCACCATCCGGTACGCGAACGCGAAGGCCGTCTCGTCGCCGTCCTGGGCCCGCGCGACCGCCGCGCCCAATTCCCCGTCGTACGCCTGTACACGCCGGGGTTGCCGTACCTGGCCCAAGACTGTCCTCGTTCGTACCGGGTTCATGGCGAGTGCATGCCGTCCGCCGTGCTCCGGTCGCATCGACGGCCCCATGGTGACCAGCGTCTGTCCTCACAGAAGTGTCACAACGCCTGGGCGCCCCTTCACGTCGTCGCCGGCGCCGCACTCCCGGACGGACCTTGCCGCGGTTGCCGATCCCGGGGTTCGGGTGCGTCCGTCGTCGCGTCGCGGCACAGCAGCCGCAGTGAGCCGTCTCCGGCGAAGCAGCGGCGGGCCTCGTCGATGGGATCCCACAGCCGTCCCTCGGCCGTGCGGATCCAGTGGTGGCCGTCCGCCTCCCACCACTCGGCGTCCGTTTGGCGGACGATCACCTCACCCGCATACGCCCCGAAGCCGCGCAGCACGCTCTCCACGGCGGCGTAGGGCGTGTCCTCCTGCCGCAGATCGTCGATCATCTGGTCGACGGGCCACAGGCTGGATGCCGAGTAGTCGAGGCGCAGCCGTGCCCCCTCCCGCATCGTCGCCACCGTGTCCGCCGCCCACCGCACGGGCCTGGTCGCCGCAGGGGGTCTCGTTTCCTGATCTGTCGTCACATACGAAGAGAGCGAGGTCGGCGGTCGATCCGTTACGCGGCCGCGGGGGATTCCCGGCAACACGGGAGGGCGGCGTAATGCTTCGGCGTCCCCGTGCGCTCCCTGTGGCATGAGTACGTACCTCCGTCTGCGAGCGGTGCCGCCTCCCGCACTGCGCAACAGCACGACCTGGCTCGAACGGCTCTTCGAGGACGACTCGGAGACCGTCCGACGCCGGGTCGGCCGGCACCGTGAAGAGGAGCTCGACAACCGTTATCTGGACCAGGAACGCATCTACGCCGGCGCTCCCGCGCATCGTGCCGAGGACCGGCCCCAGACCCAGGTGGTGCTCGGTGGTCGGCCGGTGTTCCGCGCCGACCGGCGCAAGTCGCCGTTCCTGGTGCTGACGGCGGCCCAGGCCCGCCGGGTGGCCAGGTTCCTGGCGGTGGCCGACTTCGACGCGCTGTGGGATTTCGCCCGCGCCGAACTGCTGCCGCGCTACGGCGGCGCGACCGCGGAGCCCGAGACGTGGTACGCGTTCGCGGTGGCGCACCAGGAGTTGAGGGCGTTCTACGCACGGACGGCCGAGTGCGGGGACGCGGTGGTGAAGTGGCTGCCGACCTGAGGCGCGCGTAGGGCGCGGGTCAGGAATCTCGGCCGACAGAGGCGCCGCGTGTCCGCCTCGCCGAGGGCGAACGGCACGCTTGCTCCCCGTCGGCCGTTCTCCCGCACGCGGGCCCCAGGCAAGCCGTCGTCATGATCGCTCACCTCTCGTCCGGCTCGTTCCCGGCGGTCGAGCAGGTACGTACGGCGAGGCCGAGGTGTAACACTTCCGGCCGAGTGCGCTCTTTCCATGCGGACGACCATGTCGGTCGGCCGGGACAGGGGGCACGACTCGTGCGGCGGACGGACGAAGGCGGCGGGGCGTACGGCGAGGATCCGTACGGCGATGCCGGGCACGCGGGGCGACGCCGACGCCGCGTACGCCGCGCCGCCCGGCTGCTGGTGATCCCCATCGGCGGCTACGTCGCCCTGCTGCTCAACACGATGCTGGGCGGACCCGGCGCAGGTCTCCGTTCGTCCCGCAGTGCAGTCGGCACTGTACGACGGCCTTCCACAGCCCTCCCCCCACCCCGGTTTCCGGCAGCCCGGACCGTCGAAGACACCGCAGTTGTACTGAGAGGACAGTGATCAGAGCCCATGAGCGGACACAGGCGCCGACCGCCGCAGAGCTCCGTCGGCGGCACGCGTGCCGAAGGTGACCGCGCCACGGGCCACCGGGCCGCACATCGTGACCAGGCCCCCGGACAGGACATGCCACGCCGTGCCCGCAGCAGGGCGCCACAGAAGAAACGCTGGATCGACTACCCGCGCCGAGGCAGGACGGGCCCGCGCCGCTGGCTGCCGTCGGTGCGCCAACTGCTGTCGGTCTTCCTGCTCCTCTTCGGCGCCACGGCAGCGGCCGTCGGCTATGCCTACGCCACGGTCACCATCCCCGACCCCAATCCCACGACACTGCTGCAGAACAACGTCTACTACTGGTCGGACGGCACGGTCCTGGCGACCGACGGCAGCGTCAACCGGCAGAACGTGTCACTTTCACAGGTACCCGCCGACGTGCGGTGGGACTTCATCGCCGCGGAGAACGCCTCCTTCTACACCGACCCGGGCATCGACCCGCGGGGAATCCTCCGCGCCGTCGTCCACATGGCCGCGGGCGGCTCCGTCCAGTCCGGCTCGACGATCACCCAGCAGTTCGTCAAGAACACCTACCTGGACCAGTCGCAGACGGTCTCACGCAAGTTCAAGGAACTGCTGATCTCCACCAAGATCGGCGCCGGGATGACCAAGGAGCAGATCCTCCAGGGGTATCTGAACACCTGCTTCTTCGGTCGTCAGGCCAACGGCATCCAGGCCGCGGCGCGCATGTACTACGGCCTCCCGGTGGAGAGGCTCGACGCGAGCCGGGGAGCCTTCCTCGCCGCGGCGGTCAACGAGCCGAGCCTCTTCCAGTACGCGGACTCCGATCCCGCGGCCAGGGCAAAGGCGGAAGCACGCTGGTCCTGGGTGCTCGACCGGATGGTGAAGACCGGCAGGCTGACACCCGGGCAGCGGGCACGGTACGCGGCCGCCGGTTTCCCCACCCCCAGGAAGTGGACCCGCGGTTCAGGGCTCACGGGCGAGACCGGCTACCTGGTCCAGCTCGCCAGGTCGTATGCCGAGACACACGACCCGACCATCACCGACAGCGGCCTGAGCAGGGGCGGCTACCAGATCCACACCACCTTCGACAGGAAGAGGACGGCGGAACTGGCGAGGGCTGTCGCCACGGTGCGGGGGCAACGCCTCGACCCCGCCCACCGGCCGGTCGACCGGGACGTCCAGGTCGGAGCCGCCTCGGTGGAACCCACGACCGGCAGGATCCTCGCCGTCTACGGCGGCCCCGGCTTCGACCACGCCCACTACTCGGACAACGCCGACACCTCCGGCGTCCCGGTGGGATCGACCTTCAAGCCCATCGTCCTGGCCGCCGCACTCCAGCACGGAGCGGTACTGCGACCCGGCACGTCACCCGAGCCGATCACCCCGGCCGGCAAGTTCAACGGTGACGACGGCATCAAGATCAAGGACCAGCAGGGCAGCGACGTCGCCGACCCCAAGGACCCCACCGGGCTCCTCCACCAGCACAACGACACCCCCCAGCGCTGGGGCTACATCTCTCTGCGCAAGGCCATGGAGCAGTCGGTCAACACGCCGTACGTGCAACTGGGAGAGGACGTCGGCTACGGGAACGTGGCGAGGACGGCACAGTCTCTCGGCCTGCGCCCGGGCAGCCTCGCCGCCCCCAGCGCCGGCTTCTACATCGGCACCTCCACACCGAGCGCCATTCGAATGGCAGGCGTGTACGCGACTTTTGCCGCCGACGGGATGCAGGCCACCCCGTACTCGGTCACGAAGGTCACCCACAACGGCTCGGTACTGGCCGGCTTCTCCGCCCCCGCCCCCGTGCGGGCCCTGCCGGCGGCGGTCGCCGGGAACGTGACCGACGTGCTCAGGGGCGTCATCGCCCGGGGCACCGGCACCAAGGCCCAGGCTCTCGGCAGGACCGCGGCGGGCAAGACCGGAACCACCGACGACTACCGTTCCGCCTGGTTCATCGGCTACACCCCGCAACTCGCCACCTCCGTCGTCCTCTTCCGAGAGGACTCGAACCACCCACAGCTGCAGTCCCTGGCAGGCGTCGGTGGCCTCCAGAAGGTGTTCGGCGGCGACATCCCCACCGAGATCTGGACCCAGTACATGCGCGACGCCCTCGCCGGCCTGCCCGACGCCCCCTTCTCCGCGCCCGCACCCCTCGGCCGCGGCGCCGACGAGCCCGGTGCTCCCACGCCCTCCCCGTCCGCGGCCCCCGCCAAGCGGGGCGGCAAGAACGGCAAGAGGACCACCGCCACTGCCGCCCCCACACCGGGTGCTCCGACGGCACGCCCCAAGTGCCGCCATCACAAGTGCCGTTGACCGCGCCGACGCCGGCCACGGCGGGAGGCATCGGTCGATCGCCCGCCTCACGCGGACGGACCTCGACGGCCCGCGCCACCCGTGGCACGCAGGACACATCGCCATCGTAGTGATCTGCGTCACTGGCGCCCCTCGCCCCGTGATGTTCGTCGGACGCGGTGCGCTGTAGAGGGCGGCCACCTGCGTGACAGGTGTGCCTCATGTGACTTTTTTCTGTGGCCTTTCCGGGCCTTCTAGGGGTGGATACGTGGTGGGTCGTCGTACGTCGCATGTGTACAGATCGCTGAGCATGAAACGGCGGGCGTGGCTGACGCTCGGTGCGGTGGTCCTCGGAGGCGGGGGCGTGGTGACCTACGCCGTCGCCGGCCCCTCCTCGGATCCCGGCGCGGCCGGCCGGGCCAAGCGGCCGGCGAAGGTGTACGACCTCGCACTGAAAGGCGGCACAGGCGACAAGCGGGAGCTGCCGCGCACGGACACCCAGCCGTTCTCGATGCTCGGCGTCTCCTGGACGGGGGCGGCCAAGCGGCTCGACGGCGTGGCGCAGGTACGCACCCGCAGCCTCAAGACCGGCCAGTGGAGCGCCTGGCAGGACCTCGAACTGAACGTCGACCCGCTGGAGAACCCCGGCGTCGGAGTGCGCGGAGCATCCGAGCCCTTGTGGGTCGGCCCGTCCGACGGCATGCAGGTGCAGGTCATCCGCAAGAACGGCACCAGCAGCTCCGCTCTGCCCAAGGGCCTTGAGGTCAACCTGGTCGACCCGGGGGTGCTGACCGACGCCGAGACCAAGACCGGCGGTACCGCGGCCGAGCCTGCCGCGTTCGTCGCCGATGTGAGTCCCGGCGCCACGGCATCCGCGCCCACCGACTCCGCCACGCCCAGCGACGGCACCACCGCCGCGCCGACGGACGGCCAGACCACCACATCCCCGGCCGCGACGGACACCACGCCGGCGGCCACGGACTCCGTCCCGCCCTCCGCGTCGGCGTCCCCCACGGACTCCGTCCCGCCCTCCGACCCGGCGTCCCCCACGGACTCCGTGTCGCCGTCGCCGAGCACGTCCTCCAGCGCGCCGCCCTCGGCACCGCCGTCCACCGTGCCCGAACCGCCGATCGTCTCGCGCGCCGACTGGGGTGCCGACGAGTCGATCAGCCCCGAGGCGCCGGAGTACACCGCGGACGTGAAGGCGATCTTCGTCCACCACACCGACGGGGCCAACGACTACTCCTGCGCCGACTCGCCGTCGATCATCCGGAGCATCTACGGGTACCACGTCCAGGTCAGCGGCTGGAAGGACATCGGCTACAACTTCCTCGTCGACAAATGCGGCACCATCTTCGAGGGCCGCAAGGGCGGCGTGGACCTTCCGGTGTTCGGCGCGCACACCTACGGCTGGAACCGGGAGGCCGCGGGCGTCGCGGTGCTCGGTGACTACACCACCACCAGCGCCACCAACGCCACGCTGGCGTCGGTCGCCCGCCTGGCGGCCTGGAAGCTCGGCCAGTACGGCGCCGATCCCGCCGGAACCACCCAGCTCACCGCGGGCGCGGACCAGCACAACTACTTCAACACCAACTTCACCGCGGGCACCAAGTACACCTTCCAGCGGATCTCCGGCCACCGGGACGGCTACAACACACAGTGCCCCGGCGGCCTGCTCTACGACCAACTGCCGACCATCCGCACCTGGGCATCCGGCCCGGTGCAGGGCCTGAAGGTCGGCTCGGTCGACGGCGCGGCCCTTTCGGGCTCGACGTACTACACCAAGGGCGGCGTCACCGTCCGTTGGACGGCCACCACCCCGGCGTCGTTGATCTCCAAGTTCGAGCTGCTGGTCGACGGCAAGAGCGTCGCCACCACCTCCGGCACCGCCACGTCCGCCGGCGTCACCCTGGCCCTGGGCAGCCACACTGTCGCCGTGCGGGCCGTGCACCAGTCCGGCAGGACCGCGACGAGTGCCGCGCTGAGCGTCGTCGCGGAGACGACCGCACCGGCCTTCACCACCAACCCGAATCTTTCCCTGCGCTCCGGCACCGTCAGCACCAGCGCCATCCCGGTCACTCTCGGCTGGAAGGCCACCGACGACAAGGCCCTGCGCTACGTGAAGCTGCTGTCCCCCACCAGCGCCACCTTCGGCCCGACCACCACCACCTCCAACAGCACCGCCAAGTCCGGCGCCGCCACCATCTGGTCGATGCGGGCCTACGACTACGCCGGCAACTACCGTACGTTCTCGCCCTCGTACACCCCGGTGATACTGCAGGAGACCGCCGCCACGAAGTCCGGCAGCTGGACCACCCGCTCCTCCACCAGCTACCTCGGCGGCCAGTCCTACTCCAGCGGTTCCAAGGGCGCCAGCCTCACCTGGACCTTCACCGGCCGCTCCGCCGCCTGGGTCGTCTCCCGCGCCGCCAGCTCCGGCCAGGCCTACGTCTACGTCGACGGCACCAAGATCTCCACCGTCGACCTGAAGTCCTCCACCACCCTGTACCGGCAGGCGATCTGGACCAAGACCTGGTCCAGCAGCGCCAAGCACACCATCAAGATCGTCGTGGTCGGCACCAGCGGCCGTCCCACCGTCACCACCGACAGCCTCGTCTACATCAAGTAGCCCAAGCCCGCGAAGGCGGAGCGCGCCACGCCGACCGGCGCATGCGGTCCCCCAGCACGAAATCGGCCTTCACGATCCGGCGTACGCGGTCGTGAAGGCCGACTTCATGGTGAGGACCGAACGACGGACGCGACCTGTCGCGGCCGGTCAGTACAGGGCCTTGTAGCCCTGCCAGCCGGCGGCGATCTCGGTGCGGGGACCGAAGGAGCCCTTGCCGTCGCCGTTGTTGCGCCACAGCTTGCCGGAGGTGTCGCGGGAGACGATGTCCGCCCTCCCGTCCCCGGTGACGTCGGCGGCGCCCACCACGACGTTTGCCTGTTCCTGGAGAACAGTCCCCTCTCGCAAGGGAACCGGGCTGGACAACGAACAAACCCCAGGCCGGTCAGGTGGGCCCGTCGGGGCTCCGGGAGAAGGCCGTGTCGCCGGCCGTCGCCACGATCGCGTCCTTGACGAGCAGCACTCGCGGCGGGTAGCTCTGCACCTTGTCCCCGGGGTCGGCCAGTGCGGAGGTGCGCCAGACCTCCGCTCCGGTGCGGCTGTCCAGTGCCAGCAGACGGCCGAAGCGGTTGGAGAAATAGACCCGCTTGTACGTCGCCGACACCGCGGGCGCGGACAGACTCTCCACGTCCGTCATCTTCTGCCAGAGTTGTTTGCCGCTGTCCGCCGACACCGCGGTGACCGACCCGTCGGACCGGACGAAGTAGACGACGCCGTCCACAAGGGTGGCCGCGCCGGTCAGCGGATGTGTCAGCGGAATCCGTCTGACCTGCCCGGTTTCCGAGGCCACCCGCAGCAGCGCGTTGTACGGCCGTTCGTACCCGGCTTCGTACACGTCCTTCGCGGTCTGGGGGGCGAGGAACAGGGGTTGCCCGCCGACAGCGCCGAGCGCTTCCGCCTTCTTGGGCAGTGTGGCCGTTTCGGTCAGGCTGCCGGGTCCGAGCTTCATCAGCTCGACCGGGGCCTGGCCGGGCTCGTTGCCCTTCGAGCACAGGGCGTAGGGGGCGCCTCCCAGCGCCGACGGAGTGCAGTACTCGTTCAGCGAGGGCGCCCGCCACAGTTCCTTGCCGGAAGGCCCGTAAGCCACGAACGACGAGTAGTCGGGAGACAGGGTCAGCAGTCCGCCGTCGTACAGGACCGCCTCCTCGGACGGGTTGATGTCGCGTTGCCACCGCCGGTGCCCGGTACCGGCGTCGAGGGCCACCATGCGCCTGGTCTTCTCGTCCGGTTCCTCGTACATGTAGACCAGCCCGTCGCGAACGCCGATCGGCTGCGCCCCCTGAGGGCGGGTGCCGGTCCGCCACAGGGTGCGGCCGGAGGCCGCGTCGATCCTGGCGGCCGTGAAACCCGTACCGCCACAGAACAGGGCGCTTCCCTCCGTCACGCATCCAGGGCTGTCGTAGTCGAGAGGGACACCCTTCAGGTCGTACCGCAGCTTCGTCTGCCACGGCCGCCAGCCGTCGGGCAGTGACGCGGCATGGGCGCCGGCCGTGGCCGTGGCGGTGGCGGTGGCGGTGGCGGTGGCGGTGTCCGAATCGGACACGAAGACACCCACCCCGATACACAGCGCCGTGACGGCCAGCACCGCACCGAGGCCGGTGAGGAGCATCCGGGCTCGGCGTCGCTTGCCGGTACCGATGCCGGACGCGGCGCCCGCGGAGGTGGTGGCCGCGCTCCGAGAAGTGGGGTGGTGCCGGGGTTTCGCGGACTGCCCGGTCTTCGGGGGCCCGGTGGCGTCGGACTCCGGCAGCGCCTGGAGCATGCGGTGTATGTCCGTCAGTTCCGGCCGTGCGGCCGGGTCCTTGTCCAGGCAGCGCTCGACAATGGCCAGGAGCGCTTCGGGCACGCCGCCGAGGTCCGGGGTCCCGTGCACCACTTGATAGCCCGTTATGTACGGGCTGTCGGCGTCGAACGGCCCCGTGCCGACGGCCGCGAACACCAGCAGCGACCCCAGCGAGAACACGTCCGAAGCCGGGGTGACGTCCCGGGGAGAGGCCAGTTGTTCCGGCGACATGAAGGGCGGAGTGCCGATCATCCGCCCGGTCGCGGTGAGGCTCTGGTGGTCGGAAGCGCGCGATATGCCGAAGTCGATGACGCGCGGCCCGTCCTCGGTCATCAGGACGTTGCGCGGTTTGAGGTCCCGGTGCACCAGGCCCGCCCGCTGGATGTCGCGCAGCGCCTCGGTGAGCCCCAGCCCCAGCGCGCGCAGTTCCCGCTGGCTCAACGGGCCGTCCTTCTCCACGACTTCGGCAAGGTTGAGCCCCGGCACGTAGAGCGTCGCCATCCACGGCCGGTCGGCGTCCGGGTCGGCGTCCACGACAGGCGCGGTGAAGGCGCCGCTCACTCTGCGCGCTGCCTCGATCTCCTGCCGGAAGCGCGTCCGGAACTCCTCCTCCTGGGCGTACGGCCCGTGCACGAGCTTGACCGCGACCTGCCGTCCCGAGGCGGAGACTCCCAGATAGACGACTCCCATGCCGCCCGCCCCGAGCCGACCGAGAAGGGTGTACCCGCCTATGGACTCCGGGTCCCCGGTGCTCAGGGGCGTCATCGCCGATCATCCCTCCCAGCGCCTGCCTGCCTCACGGAGATCAGAGTAGGGCCTGCCGCCCCGGACACGGAGCCGCGCCTGTCACGCACCGGTGCCCCTGTGCCCCCGAGCCGTGCGACGGGTCATCGGAACGCGCCGCCTTGCGTCCCGATGACCCGTCGCCTCTCGAAGGCGGCTCAGAACAAGCCCTTGTACCCCTGCCAGCCGGTGGCGATCTTCGTACGACCGCCGAAGGAGCCCTTGCCGTTGCCGTTGTTGCGCCAGACGGCGCCGGAGGTGTCGCGGGAGACGATGTCCGCTTTGCCGTCACCCGTGATGTCCCCGACGCCGACGAACGCGTTGTACGAGCCGCCCCAGTTGCCGAACAGCTTCACGCGGGCCTTGAAAGTGCCCTTGCCGGTGCCGTCGTAGCGGTACAGGTTGTTCGCCTTGTCCTGCGCGAGGAGATCACCGATGCCGTCGCCGTTCAGATCACCGGCGCCCACGATCTTCTTGTACGTCTTCCAGTCGTCGTAGAGCTTGACGCGGGCGGAGAGATTCCCGGCGCTGGTGCCCTTGTACAGGTAGACGGTGCCGGTGGAGGTGTTGCGGGCGATCAGGTCCGGTCGGCCGTCACCACTGACGTCACCGGGCGCGGTCAGCACGTCGTACTGCTGCCAGCCGCCGCCCAGCGAGGTGTACGCGGTGGAAGGCGTCACCGCCGCCCCGCACGCGGGCCGGTAGGCGCGCAACGCACCGCTGCTGAAACGGACGAGTACGTCGTTGCAGCGGTCACCGCTCAGGTCGCCGAAGGGCACGGCCTTGATCGATGTCGCCCAGCCGCTCCCGGTCAGCTTCCCGGTGAAGGTGCCCTTGCCCGTCCCGTACTGGTACGTCAGCCCACCCGAGCCGTTCAGCGTCACCAGCTCGCCGAAGCCGTCCGACCCGACGAAGTCGCGGCGGACCGCGGCGGCTCCGGTGACCTTGACCGTGCCCGTCCTTGTCAGCGCCGCGCCCTGCCCGTCCGCGGGGGTGACGGTCAGCGTCCAGGTGTAGGCGCCGTTGGGCACCAGCCGGCCGGAACCGTCCTTGCCGTTCCACGCCGGGGTCACCACACCACGCGACAGACCGCCGGAGAGGGTGCGGACGGCCGCACCGGTGGCCTTGTTGCCGATCACGAGCTTCCAGGAGGCCGCGGGCTTGTTCAGCCACCACTTCGGGCTCCACGGCGCGGCGCCGCCCTTGACGTCCACCGAGGCGGCGACGGTGGCGTCGCGCTGGACGAGGGCGGAGACGGGGACGTCACTGGAGGTCAGACGGATGGCGTTGTCGGAACGGAGCTGGGCGATCACGCCGGTGTACGGGTCGACGTCCCAGGCGTTCCCCTCGAACTCCCCGGCGGTGTGCGACACGGGCGTCCCGCCGCGGACGTCGATCACCTTGAGCTGCCCGGCCTCGACCGTCGCGACGAAGCCGTCGCCGAGCTGCGCCTGCTCCCAGCCTGAGCCCGACACGAGCGTCAGATTCCGCTTGGTGACGGTGTCGTAGACGCCCTGCCCCTCCGAGTTGAGCACGCAGTTCCACAGCAGCCACCGGCCGACCGCCTGGAAGTCGTTCAGCAGGCAGCCGCGCCCGAACCACACCGGCTCGCCCTGCTTCCCGGTCAGCAGGTCGTAGGGGACCACGGTGTCGTTGCCGGACATCACCCACACGGTGCTGCCCCAGATCGCCCGCACGCTGTCCGTCGTCGTGAACACCGTGCGCCCGGAGTCGAGGTCGACGACCCGGGTCTCCGCCACTCCCTTGCTGTCGTACGGCCTGGTCAGCGCGGCGAAACGGCCGCTCGCGGCGGTCGCGGTCCGGTAGCTGCGGGAGCTGTCGATCCGGGTGCCGGGCAGCGATCGGTCGGCCCCGAGGAGCTGGGGCTGCTGGGCGGCGCTCGTGCCGTAGCCGGAGATGACCGTCCGGCCGTCGCCGGTGTCGAGGAGACGTGGGCCGCTTCCCGAGTAGTTCTCCAGCACGATACGGCCGCGCGTGGTGCGTGTCCCCGCCGTGGGGGAGTCGGCCACGCCGGTCTCCCGGGTGTGGAGATACGACCAGTCACCCACGGGGTCCGTCTCCACGGTGTTCAACCGCCCCTGAGTAAGGGTCAGTTGGGAGACCGTGTGGGCGGCCTGCCGCGGGTGGGCGTCCGCGATCCTCCGTAGGGTGACCCCGCCGCCCTCGGCCGCCTCGATGAGGGAGACGCCCCAGTGGTCCGTGTCGGCGCCGCCCGCGACCAGGAGCCCGCCGTCCGGAGTCGGCACGGCCTGCCGTGACGTCCTGGCCAGGAGCGTCCTCGGCGCGGAGCCGTCGAGGGGGACGGCTTCGACCCGCGAGACCGCGCGGTAGGTGTCGTTCTGGCCCAGGGAGGAGTCGTATCGGGACACGACGACGTTGTCGCCGACCATGCCCAGTACCTGCGAGATCTCGCCGACCCGCACGGTCCGCACGGCGGCGGCCGGGTCCTGACGGGAGGCGACGTGCAGGGTGCCGTCCTCGTACCACACCAGGTGGGTGGGGCTGAGCGCGACCAGGTAGTACCACGCCCGCACGGTGTACGGCAGGGCGGTGAAGCGCCCCTGCTCGATGTCGAGCCAGCCGGTGACGTCGTCGTCGCCCTTGCGGTACTGCACGACCTGCCCGTGCGCGTCGCCCAGCCCGGCGGCGGACTGCAGATGGACGCCGGAGGGGACGCCTTGCACCGTGCGGTCGGAGACGGAGCCGTCGGCCCGGGCGTCCAGCAGATGCCACGTGCTGTCGGCGCCAGGGGTCCCCGCGGTCGTGACGACCGTCGACCCGAGGGTGCTGAAGTAGAAGTGTCCGTCGGGCAGCGCGACCGTACTGATCTGGCCGGACGTCATGTTTCGCAGCGTCACGGTCCTGGCGGAGGTGTCGTAGCGGGCGACGACGTCCGAGCCGGCGCCGGCACTCGTGACGCCGTACACGTCCGTGCCCGATGCGTCGACGACCGTGTCGACACCGTCGTACGTCGTCCAGAGCTGGCCCAGCCCCTCCTCGTACCGGAGGAACCCCGAGGGCCCCGCGCTCAGCAGACCCGTCCGGGGAACCATGGCCGTGGCGGCCGGTACGACCACCTCTCCGGTGACCGTTCCACCGTGCGCGCTGCCGACGGTCAGCGAGCCGAGGCCGAGAGCCAGCGTGAAGGAAACGGTTGCGGCGGTGGCGCCTCGTACGAGGGCACGTCTGCCCATTCAGGACCTCTCCAAGGACGGTAGGCGAAGGCTTGGAGAGACTTGCGCGCACCGCTGAGCCGCAGGTCATGGACCCGCGGCCACAGATGACGTTCCGACACCCCCCAGGCAAGTGGCCGGTTCCTAGCATTTTACCTGTGCATGACCTTCAGGGCGGGGAGTGGCCTGTGGGGGGGGCTTGTGCAGGCGAGCCGAACCTCGGTGGATCTCCCTCGGCTGGTGCGGACGGTGATCAGCGGTGCGTTGGCACCCGCACGGGTCCGTCACATCGCGCGGTGCCGGCGACGGTGCGCTGGGCCACGATCCGCGGGGCCGCCGACCAGAGCCTGTCGGCATCGCCCTCCGTCAGCTGACGGAGGGGCTCATGAAGTCAGCGGTTCTGCTCCGGCTTCCGCGCGGTGTCGCCCGCCGGGACGGCGCGGAGCATGGCCCTGTAGAGGTCGTCGTGCTCGGGCGAGGCGGGAAGGGGGGCCCGGGCCGGGGCCTCGAAGGACTGGATCATCAGGGCGACGACACGCCGCCAGGCGTCGGGAGCGGCGTCGCCGCAGGCGTTGACGACGCCGAGGTTGGCCATGTGCAGCAGTACCAGATCCGAGGGGTCGAAGTCCTCGCGCAGCCGGCCCGTGGCCTTGGCGCGGCCGATGAGCCGCACCATGCCCTCGTACGCCTCGTTCCGGCGCTTCTCCATGGCCTTGGCGGTGGGGAAGGTCATGGTCAGGACGTCGGCGAAGCCGTTGTCGGCGGCCTGCATCGCGCAGGCGGCCTCGATGTAGCCGGTGAAACCGTGCCAGGGGTCGGGGTCTTCGAGGGCGGTGGCGACCGCGTCGGCGTAGGCGTCCATGCGGTCGGAGAAGACGGCTGCGACCAGCGCCTCCTTCGTGGGGAAGTGACGGAAGACGGTGGCGATTCCGACGCCTGTCTCGCGGGCCACGGAGGCCATGGAGGCGCCCAGGCCGTCGCGTCCGAACACGGTGCGCGCGGCAGCGAGGATCCGTCCCCGGTTGCGCTCGACGTCACTGCGCACAGGCTGGGCCGCGGGGGCGTCGGAGTGCTGGTCGCCGGGGTTCATGAGGGGCAGTCTAGCAATCGGAAAGCCCTATCCATTTCGTGTGCTACGGTGGTTGCAGTGAACCGGAAAGGGCTATCCGGATCTCAAAATGGATAGCCCTTTCCATATCTCCCCGTCTCTTCGGCGCCGCTCGTGTCTCCTCGACGGCGTTCTACGAAAGGATCGCTGTGACCAGCATCGCCATTGTCGGAGCCGGCCCCCAGCTGGGTCTGGCCATCGCCCGTACCTTCGGTTCCCAGGGCTATGACGTCGCCCTGATCTCCCGCAACCGCACCAAGCTCGACGCCCTCGTCGGCACCCTCACCGCCGAGGGCATCACCGCCGCCGCGTTCCCCGCGGACGTACTCGATCGCGACGCCCTCACCCAGGCGCTCAAGGACGCCGCAGCACATTTCGGCGGGATCGACGTCCTGGAGTACTCCCCAGTGGGCACGTTCGGCATCACCACGCTGACTGCTCCGGCCGGAACCGAACCGTCCCATGTGGAGTTCGAGATGAACTTCCAGCTGTACGGGGCCATCGCTGCCACCAAGGCAGTGCTGCCGGTGATGCGCGAGGCCGGCGCGGGCACCCTGCTCTACACCACCGGCGCCGGCTCGATCTGGCCTGACCCGCGGGTCGCCAACGTCAACGCCGCCGCGGCGGCGCTGCGCAACTGGGCGATGAACCTGCACAAGGAACTGGTCGGCACGGGCATCCAGGCCGCCCACGTCGGCATCGACTCGTCGATCGGCGTCTCCGTCCTCCCTGGCGTCGAGGCGGCCCGGCCCGAGCAGATCTCACCGATGTACTGGGAGCTGCACACCACCAAGCGCGACGAGGCCGAGCTCGTCTTCAAGCTCGATGCCGAGGGCTTCCCCCGCGGCTGACACCGCACCAGCTCCCTCGTCGAACCAGAGCCTCACAAGGAAACAGACATGACCGCAGCCACCGACCTGTCAGACATTGACTCGATGTCGCTCGACCCCCACTCGGCACGTCTCGTCGAGGCGTTCAGGGACGCTCTGGTCCGCATGCGCGACGGAGAGGACCTGACCGTCGAGGACCTCGACACGGCAGCCGAGCTACTGCAGAGGGTGCAGGCGACCAAAGGCGACTTTCCAGCGGCTGAAGTCATGCCGCTGTTCAGGGAGGTCTTCCAGGGTGGTCGGGACGGCGGCACCAGCCTCGGAGAGCCAACGGTCCCTCTCACGTCCAGCCCGGCAACCGGCCGATCCGTCCTGACGAAACCGGAACCCAGGTGGTGGTGACGGTATGGCAGCGAAGACCCCCACCCCTTTGAAAGACCCCCACCCCGCTTTGAAAGGATCGCTGTGACCAGCATCGCCGTTGTCGGAGCCGGCCCCCAGCTGGGTCTGGCCATCGCCCGTACCTTCGGTTCCCAGGGCTATGACGTCGCCCTGATCTCCCGCAACCGCACCAAGCTCG
>LRTP01000327.1 GCA_001550305.1 Streptomyces diastatochromogenes | reverse complement strand
CCCGGCGGATTCTGTTCCGCCGGGGCCCGCCGTCGTCCGCTGCGCGAGCGGAGGGGGTTCACCGCCTTGGCTCCCGTCGCCGAAAGCGACCTCACGCATGGGGAGTGGCGGGGCCAGTCTCACGCACACACCGTCGGCCGACGTTCCCTGCCCGCCGGGAAACTCCCGGCGCGTCTGGCAGGGCATCACATCGCGACAGCCGGCGAGCGGCAGTGGCCGGAGGCCGCGGTCCGCAGGGCTACGGGTGCAGTATCACCTTCGTGTAGCCCTCGATCCGCTTGTCGAACTTGTCGTAGCCCGACGGTGCCTGATCCAGGGGCAGTTCGTGGGAGACGACGAAACTGGGCTTCGCCCTGCCCTCGATGATCATGTCGCGCAGGTACCGGTTGTAGCGCTTCACGTTGCACTGTCCCGTCCCCATCCGCAGGCCCTTCTCGAAGAGCTTGCCGATCGAGACGAGGAGCTTGCCCTGCTTGGCCTGCTCGTCCGGGCCGCCGGGGTCGGAGGGCACATAGAGGCCGGGCACGCCGAGCGCTCCGGTGGCTCGAACCGTGCCGACGAGCGAGTTCAGGACGGTCGCCGGTTCTTCGCGGTCCGTGCCGTGCCCTGTCGCCTGGTAGCCGACGGCGTCAATGCCCTTGTCCGTGCCGATGCCGTCCGTCTGGTCCTTGATCTGCTCGATCGGGTTGCCCTCGGAGAAGTTGATCGGAACCGCGCCTATCTCCTCGGCCTTCTGCAGCCGTTCGGGGACCCGGTCCACGACGAAGACCTTCTTCGCGCCGCGCATCAGAGCCGAGTAGGCGGCCATGAGTCCGACAGGCCCTCCGCCGTACACCGCGACGCTCTCGCCCGGGCGGACCTGGGCGAGCTCACAGCCGTGGTATCCGGTGGGGAAAATGTCGGCGAGCAATATGAAATCACTCTCGTGCTCGTTTCCCGGCGGCAGCTTCAGGCAGTTGAAGTCGGCGAACGGTACGCGTAGGTATTCGGCCTGGCCGCCCTTCCAGGGGCCCATGGCGACGTATCCGTACGCTCCGCCCGCGAAACCGGGATTGACGGTCAGACAGTAACCGGTGAATCCCTCGACGCAGTTCATGCAGAACCCGCAGGCGACGTTGAAGGGCATGACCACACGGTCGCCCTCCTTGAGTGAGGTGATGCCCTGGCCGAGTTCTTCGATGATTCCCATGTTCTCGTGGCCGAAGACGATGCCGGGCTCGGCGGCGGTACGGCCCTCGTACATGTGCAGATCGGATCCGCATATCGCGGTGGAAGTGACCCGTACGATCACATCGTTCGGATGCTGGATGCTGGGCTTTTCAACCTCTTCGACCGCAACGCTGAACGGCCCTTTGTAAACGACGGCCTTCACGGCTGCCACCTCCGCTCGGTGACGCATGTATGTGATGTCCACGCCCCCGCCCACATTCTCCGCGTGACCCATCTCTCATGATTCTCCGTCCTGCGCGATCGGACAAGCCGGTAACGTCGATGTGAATAACTGCCCGGTGCCGTGCAGAGAAATGCAGTGGAGAGGGAGGCCGAAAGATGTCAGCACAGCGACTGGGAACGCTGCTTGTTCCCGTGCCGGGATTGTCCGGCACCACCTACCCGCCGGGAACGACCGTGACGGTCCGCGGCCGAGGCGCTACGGTCGACGGCTTCGTCAACGGCGACTGGCTTCCGCTGTCCTGGTGGGAATTCTCCGACGGCCTGCGCGAGGACATCG
Source organism: Streptomyces diastatochromogenes (assembly GCA_001550305.1). Lineage (GTDB taxonomy): Bacteria > Actinomycetota > Actinomycetes > Streptomycetales > Streptomycetaceae > Streptomyces > Streptomyces mirabilis_D. The sequence goes on along the minus strand of LRTP01000327.1, from coordinate 14,132 downwards.
CCGACCGCTGACCTTCCACGGCGATGCCGTCGCGGGCATCGGTGGTGACGACGGTCCTGGGCGCGGTCGTGTCGTTCCTCTGGAAATCAAAGCTCCCCGGCAGTGGGCCTCTGTGCCTGCCGGGGGCTTCGTGTGCCCGCCCACTCGTCATGGACGGGTGGTGAGGGTGTCCGTGTCGGAGTTTCTCTACTGGTGGGCCGTGGCGGGCCGGCCGCACTGGCCGGTGTTCCTGGCCCGTCCCGTGCGGAGCCGTTGGGCGGCGAGCGCGAGGGTGCTGAAGGCGATGACGGCCGCGCTGTAGACGACCGAGGTCTCGTGCAGGCCGACGTTCGTGGCGGCGATCCCTGCGACCACGGCCGGGATGCTGAAGGCCAGGTAGGAGATCACGAACGCGACCGCGAACAGTTCGCCCCGCTCGGCCGGCTCGGCGATCCGGGCGAGTGTGCCGAAGCTGGCGAGAGCCGAGCCGCCGAAGCCGACTCCCGCGAGGGCGGTGCCGGACGCGGCCATGGTGAGCGAGTTCGCCTCCACACCGCCCAGACCCACGGCCGTGCCGAGCAAAAGCAAGGTGGCCGAAAGGGCGAGCGTGCGCTCGGTGGGCCAGCCGCGCAGCGCGAACGCCGTGATCGAGGCGGGCACGCAGAGCAGGGTGACCACGAGGCCGCCGATGACATGGCTGGACAGGCCGAACAGGTTGGCGGCCACTGACGGACCGAGTGAGAGATACAGTCCGCCCAGTGCCCAGCTCGCCACCAGGATCGGCACGAGTGCCATCAGGTCCGTGCGCAGCCGCGGAGCGACGCCGAGGCGCGGCTGAAGCGACCGTACGACGCCGGGCCGGCGCTGTGCCGTCTCGGGCATGAGGGCGATGAGCAGACCGGCGAGGACCAGAGCCGCGAGCAGCAGCACGTAGACCAGTCGGGTCGGGTGCGGCCCGTACTCCGCGAGGACACCACAGCCCAGTGCACCCAGGCCCAGCCCGAACGTGGGGGCCGCACCGGTGATGACGCCGGCGCGGTGCGGCGCGTGGGGCGGGTTGAGATCGACGAGGGTCGCGCCGAGCGTGGTCATGGCCGCGCCGGTGGCGATGCCCTGGACGAAGCGGGCCGCGAAAAGGATCGAGACGTCGTCGGCGACGATGAACAGTGCCATCGCCACCGCTTCGAGGGCGATGGCCGATGCCAGGACCGGTCGGCGGCCGATGTGATCGGACAGTGCGCCGAGCACCAGGAGCGCCCCGATCATTCCTACGACGTACACCGCGAATACGGTGGTCAGCGTGGTCGCAGAGAAGCTCCACTCGTGCTGGTAGATGACGTAGAGCGGCGACGGCGCGCTCGACGCGGCCATGAAGAGGACGAAGACGGCCGCGATGGAGGCGAAGGCCACCGGTCGGCTCAGCCCCCGCCGCACACGACCGGACGGCGGGCCACCTGGGGCTGAGGCCGACGGGACCTTCTTGTGGGACGTGGATACGTCAGGCATGCGCTCTCTCTCCGAATGCAGTGATCGCTGCGTTAGCGGTCCCCCCCCTAACGCAGCGATCAGTGCGATAATTTCCGCATGACCGAAGCAACAGTCCAGCCCCGTCCCGGCGGCCGCTCCGCGCGGGTGCGCGCGGCCGTTCACCGCGCGGTCGGGGAGCTGCTCGCCGATGAGCCGGCCGAGGCGCTGACCATTCCCGCCATCGCGGCGCGGGCCGGTGTGCACGCGACCACGGTGTACCGGCGGTGGGGTTCAGTGGCGCAGCTCCTGGCCGACGTCGCCACGAGTCGGTTCAGTGGCGACGTCGTGGTGCCGGACACCGGCTCCCTGGTGGGTGACCTGGAGCGGTGGACGGGCGATGTCGCCACCGACCTCGCCGATCCCGACGTCCTCGCCCTGATGCGGGCGACGATCGGCTCGGGCCCGGAGGGCGGCAGCGCCTGCACGGCCGACCGGCACGCTCAGCTCGGGGCGATCATGGAGCGGGAGCGAGCTCGAGGAGGCAAGGTGCCGAGCGTGGAGCGGGCCGTCGACGGACTGCTCGGTCCGCTGTACTACCGCGCGATCTTCAGCGGGGAGCCCGCGTCAGGCGAGTGGGCGCGGGGTCTGGTCGCGCCGTTGCTCGCGGCGGTCTAGTTCTGTGACCGCACAGGTCGGTCGGGGCGGAAGGGCAGCGGCAACCGTTTCTGCGAAAGGCGGCGCCGGGTGCGTCACACGTCGTACGCCGAGAAATCGACGACCGCTGTCGAGTCCTCGCCGTACTGCGCGGTGATGTCCACCGCCATCGCCCCGCCTTCGGCTTCGGGGTGCAGATCGATGTGAGCGCAGACGTCCACCGGTGTCCCGGAGCAGTACTGCGACGTGAGACGGGTGCCGGGATAGGCCTCCTTCAGCCACGCGTCCAGATCCGTTCGTGTGATCGTGAATCGCGCCCGGTATTCCGTGTCCAGCCAGGCGCGGACGGTGCACTTGGCGTCTTGAGCCCCCTTGGGCAGCCCGTCCTGGTCCGCGTAGCGCATGGCGTCCTCGCACGAGGCGGCTTCCACCTGGGTCATCGGGTCGGCAGTGAGGGCCGTGAAGACCGTCCAGGCGATCCACCCCACGAAAGCCACCGGAAACACCACGACTGCGGCGAGCACCCATCTCCGCCTCATGATCACCCTTTGCTGTTGTTCGCGCCCCGAGCGGCGGTCGTCACTCTGCAAGACAGACAGGACGCATAAAAGTGCCCTGCGGTTCTCGGCCCTTAGTTCCGGGCGCCCATAGCCAGGTCGGCGCCCATGGCAAGGTCATGGCTCTCGGTGCTCATGGGCCGCCGATTCCAGCGTCGCGATCTCCGCCTCGGCCAGGCGGGCCTCGGCATCGACGTCGATCGACCGGGTGAGCAGCCAGTACAGCGCCGCGGAGACGGGCAGCCCGATGAACAGGGCGATGTCCGCACCGCCGAGCGCGTGGGCGGCGGGTCCGACGAAGAGCGTGCCGACGGAGAAGAACGGCACCATGACCGCGAAGCCGACCAGGTAGGCGATGATGCCGTGCCAGCCCCAGCGGCCGTAGATGCCGTGCGGGTTGAAGATCTCGGCGACCGCGTAGTGGCCGCGGCGCACCACGTAGTAGTCCATGAGGTTCACGGCGGTCCACGGAATGAACAGGTAGAGCACCAGCAGCAGGAAGTTGTTGAAGTTCTCGAGGAAGTGGGCGGTGGAGGCCAGCGCCCCCACCACGGAGAGCGCCGCGGTGAGGCCGATCGTCACGAGCCGTACGGCGACGGTCGGCCGCACTCTCTTGAACGAGTCGATCGCGCTGATGAGTGTGAGGGACCCGCCGTACATGTTCAGGGCGGTCACCGAGATCAGGCCCAGGGCGGAGAACAGCAGGACGATCGCGCCGAAGCCGCTGAAGACCTTGTCGCCCGCCGCGTTGATCGAGCGGACGGTCTCGAAGTCCTTGCCCGCCCACGCGGCGAGCAGAGCCCCGAGGCACATCAGCCAGATGCCGCCGAGCGCCGACCCGAAGTACGTCCAGTAGAAGGTCTTGCGGACGGTCACGTCCGGCGGGAGATAGCGGGAGTAGTCCGAGACGTAGATGGCCCAGCTGATCTGGTATCCGGCGACCACGCCGAACTGCGCGAGGAACGGGGTCCACTGGAAGCCGCCGAGGTCGAAGGAGCCCGGGGGATAGTGCAGGGTGAGCAGGATGCCCACGGTGAAGATCCCGAAGACGACCAGGAAGGTGTAGGTGAGGATCCGCTCGGCGCGGTGGATGACGTCGTAGCCCACCAGCGCGATGACGAACCCGATGAGTGTGACCACGACGACCCACAGCTTGACGCCGCCGTGCAATGTGGTGTGCAGGGCCTCACCGGCCAGGATCGTGTTGAAGATGTTGAACCCCGCGTACTGCACATAGGCGAACAGCCATACGAGCAGAGCCCCGACGTAGCCGAACTGCGGCCGTGACTGGATCATCTGCGGCAGTCCCAGCTGCGGGCCCTGCGCGGAGTGGAAGGCCATGAAGAACGTGCCGAGGATGGTGCCCGCGGCGATCGCGATCAGCGACCAGATGAGGTTGCCGCCCTCGGTGATGCTGATCAGCCCTACCGCCAGGGTGGCGATCTGCGCGTTGGACATGAACCACAGAGGCCCCAGGTGCCAGAGTTTTCCGTGCCGCTCGTCGAGGGGGACGTAGTCGATGGAGCGGATTTCCAGACCCGATACCCGTGGCTGCGACGATGTGGTCACGAGTGCCTCCTTTGAGCGGGTTCATCATGTGATGAGAAGATTAACCATCTGTAATCACGTTCATACTCTTGTCGTATAAGCCGAGGGGGCCGTACCGGTCACTATGTCCGGCCGGTCCGCAGTGCAACCCCAGGTGCGCCACGCCACTGAAAGGATGAAAACGGCCCCGGCCGGGCTGCTCCGGCGACGCGCACTGGAACGACCACGGGCACCAGCGGGACACCGGGGCCGGACGTGATCATCGGCACGGCGGGCGCCGACGTCATCGACGGCCTCGGTGGCAACGACCTGATCTGCGGTCTGGGCGGGGACGACCGTCTCATCGGTGGACCGGGTGCCGACTCCCTCGACGGCGGAGACGGCGACGACAGCCTGATCGGCGACAATTTCGGCGCCACCGGAGCCGTGAACGCCGCCACGGGCCGGGACCTGCTGTTCGGCCGTGCGGGGAACGACACTCTCGTGGGCGACAACTCCGCTCGGCCGGCGCCTCGGCCGACCGCCTGTTCGGCGGCCCCGGAGACGACAGCATGGTCGGTGACAGCAGGGGCGACACCGCCTCCGTAGGTGCGAACGACCATCTCGAGGGCGGCGACGGCAACGACAGCCTCATCGGGGACGCCTTGGGATTCTTCGGCGCCTCGGGGCCGGCGACGACGTACTCCTGGAGGGGCCCGGGGAGTTGGGTGACGCGACGGGCGACAGCGTCGCCGTCTCGGGGAACGCGAGTGAGGCCGGTGGTGACGACGTCATCGACCTCGGCGAGGACGGCGGCACGATCGCGATCGGGGACCCCTCCGCTTCCGGGGGCACCGCGGTCGGCTCCGGCAACGACCTGCTGTTCGGCGACAACATCGACCAGAACACCCGGAGCGTCCCGGGAGTGGGCGGGATCGACTCGATCGACGGGGGAGCCGGGGACGACATCCTCAGGGGCGGCCCCAACGCCGATTTCCTCAACGGCAACACCGGTAGGGACGACTGCGACGGCGAGCAGGGGACCGACGTGGAGATCAACTGCGAGATCTGACCGCCCAGGGATCCGATGACCGAGCCGGAGCCGCCCGCCCCGCGCGAGATTCGGCCTGCACCGGCGGACTCCTTGCCACCAGGAAAGGCACCCAACTCCCGGGCCTGCCTGCGGAGTTGTTCACGAAACCGGTTTACGTATTCCTCCGGGCACAGGGCCCGGGGTCTCCATGGGGCGCGGGCCGGGGATCACGCGCGGCCGGGGAGCTTGCTCGCGAGCACGTCGACGTACTCGATGGAGGGCGGTTCACGGAGCAGCTCGGGTCCCTTTTCCGCGAGTGCCTTGCCCACGCCGCCGACCAGGTGGGCCCGGCGGCCGGCGTCGTCGGGGAACGCGTCGAAGATGGCGAAGGTGGACTCGTCCAGCTGCACGGCGAACCACGCCACCGTTTCGGGTTCATCCTCGACGACGGACCGAGCGCCGGTCAGAAACTCCGCGAGGTCCCTCTCCCTGCCGGGTTTGGCCTGGACCCGGACCCACAAGCCGACGTGGACCATGTCAGCCGCCTCCCAGCACGCAGCTTGTGGTCGTTTTGTCACTGCCTCAACCCTGCCACGCCCAAGGGGCATGTCAACCGGGGCCTCCTTGTCCGCAAAGGCGCTCGCGGCGGCGTCCGGGTTCCTTGGCCAGACGCGCGATGATCAGGTCACGCAGCGCCGGGTCAGTGACGGCGCTGTCGGTGACGGCGCTCTCGTTCCGGCCGCGGAGGTCAGTCCGTCGCGCGCCGAGCGGAATGGTCGAACGTCAGCGAGTGCTGCTCGGGCTCGGGCCTGCCGTCGCGCCGTGCCTCGTGCTGGTCGAGGAGGGTCAGCAAGCCCTCTACGCTCAACCCGGCCTCCGCCGGGTGCCGGAGGATGGTCCCCGGTTCGATGTGGTAGACGTTGGAGCGGCCCTGGCGGGTGTGGGTGAGATAGCCGTCCTGCTCCAGATCGGAAATGATCTTCTGGACGGCGCGCTCGGTGAGTCGGCACCGTGCGGCGATGTCGCGGATACGGGTTCCCTGATCCCTGGAGATCGCGGCCAGCACTCGGGCGTGGTTGGTGAGAAACGTCCAGCCGGTATGTCCCTGCGGTACTTCACCCATGTCTCGAGGATACGGCTCAGCATTCGCGCATTCAAAAGGGTGAAAGAAAGTTCCTGTATCTCTTGACGTGTGAGGATCCGAAGGCCGACGCTTGGAGTAGTGAGATAGGCGGATGCCCCAGGAGCGACTGCCATGCACGAACGTCCACTCTCCGTTCAGGTCGGCAGCGAAGGCTTTGGCCCGCTTCTGAAGGTCGTGGCACGTTCGGCCGGTGGGCGGGCTGCCGCCGCGATCTCCGGTGACATCGACACCGAGCACCAACTCCAGCGCTCCCTGTGCGAAGCCCCTACGCGGTCGATCGGCGGACCGCCGACGGCCGTGACGGGCATTCCGGCAAGAACGACTGAGCGCACAAGGAGGATGGGTTGAGCGACGACGCCGAGCAGGACCTGCGCACTGAAGTCGTCCAGCTCAAACGGGCCATGCAGACCCGGCCGGTCATCGATCTGGCCCGGGGAGTCCTGATGGCCTCGTTCGGCCTGAGTGCCGCCGACGCCTGGAACGTATTGGTCGAGGTGTCCCAGCACACCAACACCAAAGTCCACCATGTCGCCGAAGACCTGGTCGGCGCCGTCAACGGAGATCCGCTTCCCGACCCGCTCCGGCAACACGTGTCCGCGGCGGTCGCCGAAGTCCTCGGTCCCCATGCCCCCAACCATCCGAGCGCCGGGTGGACCTCTCCCATCGACCGGACGTCACGGGCGGGCGGTGACGAGGACACGCCGCCGATGTCCGACCGACGTCGTGATCTGTCGTCGGACCCGCTCTGACCCCCGGCCGTTGGCCCCGTCACGCACGCTTGCGGCCGACGCCCGCGTACACCCAGTACTCCGACGGGTTCTCCGGGACGTGGTCGTCCGGGGCCGGGCGCCACAGGGGTACGTAGACCAGGTCGGGCTCCACCAGGTCGAAGCCGTCGAAGAGGTCCCGGATCTCGCCGCGGGAGCGGGCGGTCACCGGTGATGTGGCCTTGGACCGGTACAGCTGCCCCACGGCGGCGGCCGTGTCGGGGCGATCCTGGTTCGTCGCATGCGTGAGCGCCAGCCAGCTCCCCTCGGGGAGGGCGTCCCGGAACGCGGCCACGATGCCGGCGGGGTTCTCCTCGGGCGTGATGAAGTGCAGGATCGTGATCATCAGCACCGCGACGGGCTGCTCGAAGTCGATCAGCTTCCGCACCTGCGGGGACGACAGGATGTCGGCCGGCCGGCGGATGTCGGCGTCGACGATGTCCGCGCCGGGGTTGTCGGCGAGCAGGGCGGTGCTGTGGGCCACGGCCACCGGGTCGCTGTCCACGTAGACCACCCGGGCGTCCGGGCTGGCCGCCTGTGCCACCTCGTGCACGTTGCCCTGTGTCGGGATGCCCGATCCGAGGTCGATGAACTGCCGTATCCCGGCCTCGACCAGAAAACGCACGGCCCGGCCGAGAAAGGCGCGATTGGCCCGCGCCAGCGTGCGCACCTGGGGGTCGATCGCCGTGAAGGCCGCCAACGCCTCCCGGTCTATGGGGAAATTGTGCTGTCCGCCGAGCATCGCGTCGTACATGCGGGCAACGCTCGCCTTGTCGGGATCGATCCCCTGCGGGAGACCGTCGTTGTCGGCCAACTCAACTCCCTGTCATGTCCGTGATCTTGACGCTCCATCATATAGTTGCCGACCATGTGTGGCGGGACGATGCCCAGGCCACGCTGCCGGAGCCGCGCCCCACCGGAAAGGCACAACCCTGCGGAACGAAGCGCACTGTCCCATGGACGACGAACCCGCCACCGCGCGTGCACCCCGCCGGCCGGTCTTTTCCCCCGCGGCCGATGCCATCGGCTCGGAACTCGACCTGCGCCTGACCGGCAGCCATGTCGTCGACGCGCTGACGCCCGGGTTCTGCGACGCGGCCTCCGTCTACCTGTTGGAGCGCTGGCTGCTGGAGGAGAACGCGTACGCCTCCGCGGAACCACCCCAGATCGAGGCCCGTCGACTCGCGCTGCGCATCGGAACGGACGCGCCGGAGGACTGGGAGGGGCTGCTGCCGGTCGGCGAAGTCATCGTCTTTCCACGCGGGACGCCCTACACACGTGCCATCGCCACTCTTGAGACGCAACTGCTCGACACGGTCGACGCCCATACGTCCGCGCGGCTCAGCACCTCCGGCGGCGGCGACGCCCGCATGGACGTCCTCCTGCGCACGGCTTCCTTCCTGGTCGTCCCGCTGCATCTGCGTGGTATCGCCGTCGGATTCATCGCCTGCACGCGCGGCCCGGACCGGGCGCCCTTCCTGCCCGTCGAAGCCGAGGCCGTGGAGTCGCTGGCGGCGCGCGCCTGTGTGGCCCTGGACAACGCGCGCCGGTACGAACGCGAACGCCGTACGGCACTGGCCATCCGGCGAAGCCTGCTCCCCGCCACCGAGCAGGTGTTCGAGGGATGCCGTATCGCCCACGGCTACCTCCCCGCCGGGCACGACAACATCATCGGCGGTGACTGGTTCGACGTACTGCCCCGGTCGGGAGGCCGCGTCAGTCTGATCGTCGGGGACGCCATGGGGCACGGTCCGGAATCGGCCGTCGCCATGATCCAGCTGCGCACCGCCGTCCGTACCCTGGCGGGGCTGGACATCAGCCCGGCCGAGATGATGCACCGTCTCGACGCGCTCGCCTGTGACACACCGGGAGCTTCCTTCGCCACGTGCATGTACGCCGAATGGGACGCGAGGCGCCGCGTCTGCACCTTCGTCGGAGCCGGCCATCCGCCGCCGCTGATCCGCGATCCGGGCGGACGGACCGGGCCGGTCGCCCTCACCAGCCCGGGTCTGCCCCTCGGACTCGGCATGGGGACGTACGAACCCACCGTTCTGCACGTGCCCGACCCGGTGCTGCTCCTGCTCTACAGCGACGGCCTGGTCGAGTCCCGCCACACCGACATCGACCAGGGCATCGCCCGCCTCGCAGGCCTTCTCGACACGGACGGCGAGGACCCCGACCGCGTCACCGGCCCGGACACCCTGGAGTCGCTGTGCCGACGGCTGCTGCGCGGCACGTCGGCCACCAACGACGGAGCGGACGACCGTACGCTCCTGCTCACCGAACTCGTACCCGCGAAGAGCGCGCCTCCGCCGCGGGAGCCGGAGAGCTCCCCCGATCGCCTGCCGCAACCGCGATAATCGCCTGCCGCGACCGCGTTAGGAGTTGCCCTGCGGTGGTACACGGAGGTGACGAGGGGGGCTCATTGCGGGAGGTTGCCATGCTTGTACTCGGCATCATTCTGCTCGTCGTCGGTTTCGTCACGGGCATCAGCATTCTTTGGACGATCGGCGTGATCCTTGTGGTCATCGGACTCGTCCTGTGGATCCTCGGGGCTGCCGGACACGCTGTCGGTGGTCGCCGCCACTATTGGTGACTGGGCACTCGCGCGTCCTGCCGCACGGAAAGGCGGAGCAGTCTCACGGACACACACCCGCCCGCGGCTCCCGAGCCGCGGGCAGGTCCGTGCCCGTCACGTCGTGAAGCGGTGCTCGCCGGAGCCGACCCGGTACACCACGCAGCCGTCCTTCGTCCGCAGAAACGTCGCGTGGGTGTGGGTCACCGCGCCCGGGTCTTCCCCGGGGACCCACACCTCCGCGGTTGTGTTGGGAGGCACGGCGCAGCTCAGCACGAACGCGCCGGATCGCTGCCGCCATCGCGTGGAGACCGGGCCGTAGCCGGAGGTGAACGTGGCGCGGGAGGAGGTGACGTCGCCGCCCGGGCGGGGGCGTATGACGATCTCGCGGTAGCCGGGCCGGCCCGCCGAGATACCGGCGATGTTGGTGTACATCCACTCGCCCACCGAGCCGTACGCGTAGTGGTTGAAGGAGTTCATGGCCGGGGTCTGGAAGCTGCCGTCGGGCTGGATGGAGTCCCAGCGCTCCCACATCGTGGTGGAGCCCTTGTCGATCTGGTAGCCCCAGCTGGGGAAGGAGCGTTGCCGAAGCAGCCGGTGGGCGACGTCGGTGTGGCCGGTGTCGGTGAGGACGGGCAGCAGCCGGGGTGTGCCGAGGAAGCCCGTCGAAAGGTGCCAGTCCTTGGCCTCGATGAGCGCGACGAGGCGGTCGGCCGACGCCTTGCGGAGCGCGTCCGGCAGCAGGTTCATCGACAGGGCGAGGACATAGGCCGTCTGCGTGTCGCCCTTCACCCCGCCCGCGGCGGTGACGTAGGCGTTCTGGAAAGCGGCGCGGACGCGCTCGAAGAGGTCGAGGTAGGGGGCGGAGTCCTTGCCGAGCTCCTTGGCCGTGCGGGCCGCGAGGTCGGCGCTGTGCGCGAAGTACGCGGTGGCGATGACGTCCTTGGGAGTCTCGTCGGAGACGTTCAGCCAGTCGCCGTAGCCGCCGGCCGGCCGCAGCAGGTGGTCGCTGTTCTTCTCCAGGTACTTCAGCCAGGCCTGGATGGAGGGCCAGGCATCTTCCAGGACCTGTCGGTCCCCGTACGCCTGGTACAGGGACCAGGGGACCGTGACGCCCGCGTCGCCCCATCCGGCGACACCGTTGCCGACCGTGCCGACCATGGGTGCCACGTCCGTGAAGGCGCCCTCCGGAGTCTGCGCGTCGCGCAGGTCCACCAGCCACTTGCTGAGGAAGCGGGCCGATTCCATCGTGTACGCCGCCGTGGGCGCGAAGACGTTGATGTCGCCCGTCCACCCCAGGCGCTCGTCGCGCGCGGGTGTGTCCGTCGGGATGGACAGGAAGTTGCCGCGCTGCCCCCAAGTGATGTTGCTGTGCAGCTTGTTGAGCATCGGGACGTCGGTCTCGAAGTCGAGGGTGAAGGGCGCGGAGGTGTGCATGACGCGGCCGGTCACGGCCGTCGCCGGGGGAGTGCCGGGGAATCCGGTCACCTCGACGTAGCGGAATCCGTGGAAGGTGAAGCGCGGCTCGTACGTCTCCTCGCCGCCGCCCTTGAGGGTGTACGTGTCGGTGGCCGCGGCGGTGCGCAGATTCGCGGTGTAGAGGGTGCCGTCGGGGTTGAGCACCTCGGCATGCCGCAGACGTACGGTCGTTCCCGCCTCGCCCGAGACGCGCAGCCGCACCGATCCGACCATGTTCTGGCCGAGATCGAAGACGAAGACGCCCGGTTCTGGTTCGGTCACCGTCTTCGCCGTGAGTTCCCCGGCCACCCGGACCGGGCCGTCCACCTGCGCGACGATCAGGCCGGGAGCGGCGTCGCCCGCGGCGCGGACGTCGAGCCAGGTACGGTCGTCGAAGCCGGGTGAGGTCCAGCCGGAGGTCTCCTTGCGCGCGTCGTACGTCTCGCCGCCCAGCAGGTCGGCGGAGACGATCGGTCCGGAGGCGGCCCGCCAGTTGGTGCCCGAGACGACGCGCTCACTCGTCCCGTCGGTGTACTCGACCTCCAACTGCGCGAGCAGCGCGGGGCGTTCGCCGTACTGATGGGGTCCGAACATACCGACGTTGCCCGCGTACCAGCCCGGAGCCACGTACGCGCCCACGGCGTTGGCTCCGGGCCGCAGGAGCGTGGTGACGTCGTACGTCTGGTACTGGACGCGTTGGCGGTAGTCCGTCCAGCCGGGAGCGAGCTGGTCGCGCCCCACGCGGCGGCCGTTGAGGTGGGCTTCGTACAGGCCGAGAGCCGTGGCGTACAGGCGGGCGCGGGCCACCTTCTTGCCCGGGAGCCTGAACTCGTGGCGCAGCTGGTTGGCCGCGTACGACGCCGGGACGACCCGCCCCCAAGGCCCGGCTCCCCAGGCGGCGGCCTCCTTCGCCGCCGGCCAGCCGCTGTCGTCGAAGTCCGCCTCGCGCCAACCGGCGGCGGGCTCCTTGTCCGTCGACCTCCAGGAGACGTCGGTGACGATCCGCTGTTCGCCGGTTGCCGTGTGCAGGACGAGAACGGCGACCAGACCGGCGGGTCCCTCGGTCGCGTTGGTCGCCGAGACCGCGAGGACGTTCTTCCCGGAGCGCACCTGAGCGAGAACGTCGATCACGGCCGGCCGGCGCCAGCCCTCGTTGTCCGTCGCCAGGTCGGTACGGGCCACCTCGGTGCCGTTCACGGAGATCGCGTACACGTTGTCGGCGGTGATGGCCAGGGTCGCCGCCGTGACGCCGTCGGGGAGATCGAGGGTGCGACGGAACCAACGGGTGGCCGCGGGCGCGCTGTTGGCCGGTTCGCCCTCGGGGAACCAGATCCAGGCGCTGCCCTCCAGCGACGGTGCGTCGGTGAGAGCCGGAGGGGCCGAGACCCATTCCGCCGACCACTGCGCGGCGTCCATGAGGCCCGTCTCCCACCATGCCGCCGCGCTCCAGGCGGAGGCGTCGCCCTTGGCGTCCCAGACACGTACGGACCAGAAGTAGCGCGTCCGCGGCTTCAGTCGGGGGCCCGCGTACGGGACGAGTACGGACTCACCGGAGGTGACCTTCCCGCTGTCCCAGACATCCGGGTGCGAGAGGCCCGATGCACTGGAGGCGACACGGATCTGATAAGCGCTCTGACGCACCCCCGCTTCGTCCGAGGCCATCGGCCAGCTCAGCCGCGGGTGTTGCGCGTCGAGGCCCAGGGGGTGCTGAACGTACTCGACGGTGGGCGTGGTGATGCGCAGGGCACCGTGTGGCGCACCCGTTCGGGCTGGTGCGGACGCCGTTGCGGCCACTGCTGATCCGGTGTCGGCGACGGCCGCGGCCGTCGTGGCCGCCGATGCCGCCAGGAAGTTCCTCCTGCTGATCACTGGGGGCCCCTCACGTAGAGACGATGAATCGATTCACGGCGGTGAACGTAGAGGCGCGCGGGATGGAGGTCAATGAGTGTGCGGGGTTTTCTTGCTGAGCTGCCGGGTGGGCACGTGCTTTGGGTGAAGCCGGGCGCGTTCTGGACGGGGGCGATTGAACGGTTTCAATTTCAATCGCCCCGTGCGCTCAGGACGAACCGACGAGGCGGTCCAAGGAGTCGGCGAGGACGGGGGTGAGGGCCGCGGCGTAAGCCTCGGAGAGGTGGCTTTCGTCGCGGTAGACGACGGTGTTGGCGACGACGACGGGGCAGATGCCGGTGCGGACCGCGCAGACCCAGGGGCGGGGGTCGACGACGGCGGCGCCGGTCGCGGCGGCGGCGCCGCGGATGGCGGACTGGCGGGTCGCATCGTGGATCGCGCCCGGCAGGTGGTTCGCGCAGGCGTGCAGTTGCAGGGAGTTGTCGGCGGCGCAGTCGACCGGGTCGCCCTTGGGCCATGGGGTGTCGAGCAGGGCGGCCACACGGGCGCCGGAGGTTCCGAGGTCCCGGAAGGTGTCCTCGAAGCCGGTGGTCCACTGCAGCAGGGTGTCGTCGGCGGGCTCGGCGGGGTCGCCCGCGTCCGAGGAGGAGACGACCACCAGGGCAGGGTGGAGGGCGTTGATCCTCGCGACGGCGTTGGAACGCCAGGTGTCGCAGGCCGTGTACGGCTTGTGGCGGTTGACGATGGTCACGCCGGCGACCTTGCAGGAGGCCTTCGTCAGTGAGACCAGCTTCCATCCGCGCTCGGTCGCGAGGCCCTGCAGCGCCGGGAACCACTGGGCCGCGTGGGAGTCGCCGAAGAGCACGACGGTCCGGGAGGACGCGCGGTTGCCGTAGACGCACGGCGGATTCCGCGTGCTGTCGTAGTCGACGTGGCAGCCGTCCCGGTAGACCGCGGACCGGGAGGACTTCACCTTCGGCAGGGCCGGGGCGAGGTTGTTCGGCAGGCTGCCGGAGGACGCGGCCAGGAGCTCGGCCAGCCGTGCCTGCGGGTCCGGTGCGCCGGCCAACTCCTGCGCCAGTACGGGCGCGGGGCCGCCGACTTCGATCGTCGGCGGGACCGC
>LRTP01000326.1 GCA_001550305.1 Streptomyces diastatochromogenes | reverse complement strand
GCCGAGCTGCCGGCGCTGCACGCCCGCGCCGCCGAGGGCGCGGTGCACGGCAAGGCCATCGTCGTCCCGTCCACCGTCTAATGGGAGATACGGAGCCATCGCTCGCGCGATCTGCCACGGCGGCCGGGGCCAGATTCGGCAGGCGTACGGCGAGGGACAGGAGGACCAGCTGGCCAGTCTGGGTCTCGTCCTCAACGCCGTCGTGCTCTGGAACACCCGCTCCTTGGATGCGGCTGTCGCCCGGCTCCGCGCCGAGGGCCACGACATCAAGGAAGAGGACGCAGCTCGCCTCTCCCCACTCAAGGACCGGCACATCAGCTTCCTGGGCCGCTACCTGTTCAACATCACCGCCAGCGGCCCCGGCCAGGGCTTGCGCCCCTTCCGCGACCCCGCGGCCGAGGACGACGAGGAAGAGGACTGACCGCCGGCGCACCCGAGACGTCAGGCCGTTCGTTGTACCCCGTGCAGGTCGGGCGGCACCGCCTGGGCACCCAGCGCAAGAAGAGAATGCTGATCGCTGAAAACTTAGGGCTCGCCGACCGTGGCCCAGTCGGCGAGTCGGGAACAGGAGGCTCAGCGGGCCAGCAGGTCCTGGATCGCCTCGGTGATCTCGTCGGGTGCCTCTTCGGCCATGAAGTGCCCTGCTCGGGTCAGCCGGTGGTCCAGGTCCGGCGCCCACGCCTTCCATACCGCGGCAGCGTCGTAGCCCAGCTGCGCGCCCCAGTCCTGCTGGACGACCGTCACGGGCATGGCCAGCTGCGACCCGGCGTCCAGGTCCGCTTGGTCGTGCGTGACGTCGATGCCCGCCGAGGCCCGGTAGTCCGCGACGATCGACGTCACCGCCGCGGCGCTCGCGCGCAGGTATTCGGCACGGACATCCTCGGGCATGGCGGTCGGGTCGTTGGCCCAGGTGTCGAGGAACGAGCCGAAGAACGCGTCCGCGCTGCCCGCGATCATCGCCTCCGGCAGGCCTGGCGGCTGCGCCATGAGGAAGAGGTGGTAGCCGACCGCCGCCGAGACGCCGCGCAGGACGTTCCACATGTCGAGCGTCGGCACGATGTCGAGGATGCCCAGGTGCGTGATGGTCTCGGGGTGGTCAAGCCCCGCCCGGAAGGCGACCAGGGCGCCTCGGTCGTGGCCGACGAGGGCGAAGCGCTCGTGGCCGAGGGCTGCCGCCAGGGTCACGACGTCGGCGGCCATGGTGCGCTTGGCGTACACGTCGGGGTCGGTGGCCGCCGGCTTGTCGCTGGCGCCGTAGCCCCGCAGGTCAGGACAGATCACCGTGTGCCCGTCGGCGAGCCGCTCGGCGACGTGTCGCCACATCAGGTGGGTCTGGGGGAAACCGTGCAACAGCACGACCGGACTGCCGCTGCCGCCGACAGCTGCAGCCAGCTCCACACCGTCCGCACCGGGCAGGCGGATGTGATCGAAGCCGGGAATGGTGAGCGTCATGAAAGGCCGTCTTTCCGGGTCGGGGACTGACCGGATCAGCTTGGGCGACGGCGATCAGCAGCCGATCAGTACGGTTGGGCGCAGCCGGCCCCTGGCACGGAGGATGGGGGCATGCGAATCGACGTGCTCGGTGTGGTGCGGGCCTTCCGCGACGACGGCAGTCCAATGGACCTGGGCGGACCCCGCCATCGTGAGGTACTCGCCCGGCTCGTCGCCGCCGAGGGACGGATGGTCACCACCGACACCCTTGTCGACGACCTGTGGACCGATCCGCCGGCCCGCGCCGTGGGTGCTTTGCGTACGTTCGTCGCCGCGCTGCGCCGCGCCCTCGAACCCGACCGGCCGCCCCGCAATCCGCCGCGTGTACTCGTCAC
Organism: Streptomyces diastatochromogenes; assembly: GCA_001550305.1. Lineage (GTDB taxonomy): Bacteria > Actinomycetota > Actinomycetes > Streptomycetales > Streptomycetaceae > Streptomyces > Streptomyces mirabilis_D. Next base: position 14,082 of record LRTP01000326.1, on the reverse strand, counting down.
CGAAGGTCCCGGCTACGCGCTGCGCCTGCCGCGCGAGGACGTGGACGTCCATCGGTTCCAGGACACCCTGGCCCGAGCCCGGCGCAACCCCGACGCGGTGACCGACCTCGGCACGGCACTCGCGGCCTGGCGCGGGCCTGCCTACGCCGATGTGACCGGCTCCGCATGGGCAGAGCGCGAGCGGACCCGGCTGGAGGAATTGAGGTTGGAGGGGGTGGAACTGCGCGCCCGCATCCTCCTCGATTCCGGGGAAGGGGCCGATCTCGTCGCCGAACTGGGTGCGCACGTCGCCGAACACCCGTGGCGCGAGCCGGCCTGGGGGCTCCTTGCCCGCGCACTGTACCGCGCGGGCCGTCAGGCCGACGCGCTGGCCATCCTCCGCCGCGCCCGCGCGATGCTCGTTGACCAACTCGGACTCGACCCCGGTGCCGACCTCCAACGCCTGGAGACGGAGATCCTCAACGGGTCCGCGCCCCCCGAAAGAGCACGTACCGCGTGGACCGGCCATGGTGTCCGGCTCGGCCCGCGCACCACCGTGGATCTGGCCCGCACCCTCGCACTGGCGGGTGGCGACGCCCTCGTCCACTCACGGCGCGACCGCCTCGCCGCCATCCAGGCGGCAGAACGCACGGGAGACCTCTCCCTGACCGCCCGGATCATCGGCGCCTACGACGTGCCCGCCCTCTGGAGCCGTGCCGACGACCCCGAGCAGTCCCGCGCCGTCGTCGCGGCTGCCGAGCGCACGCTCACCGGGCTCGGCCCAGACGGCCCCGCCGACCTGCGCGCCCGCCTCCTGGCCACGGTCGCCGTCGAGAGCCGCAGCGCCGATCTGTCCGGGACCGAGCTGAAGCACGCGCAGCAGGCGGCGCGACAGGCAGAGGAGCTGGCACGGGACCTGGCCGATCCCGCCCTACTGGCCTTCGCCCTCAACGGGGTGTTCCTGCAGTCCTTCACCCGCCCCGGGCTCGCGGCGGCACGGGACCGGACCGGCGCCGAGATCCTCGACCTGTCCACCCGGCACGAGCTGCCGAACTTCGCCGTACTCGGCCGACTCGTCCGCCTGCAATCCGCCTCGGCCCTCGGCGACCTCGACGCCGCAACCTCGCACGCCGAGGCAGCGGAACAGCTCGCCGCCACCACCGAGGCACCCCTCGTCTCCGTCCTCACCGGGTGGTTCAGGGCCCGGGTCACAGCCGCCCGCAGCGCCGAACCCGGCGGACCGACCGCCGCCACGGCAGCAGCGCACTACCGCGCTGCCGAGAACGCCCTCCGGACGGCCGGAATGCCGGGGCTGCACCGGGGTCTGTTCCCGCTCGCCCTACTGGGACTGCGCCTGCTGCACGACCGGCCAGCGCCCACCGACCCGCACCTCGACTGGGGCCCGTACAGGCCCTGGGCGCGACCCCTCGTGCTGCTCGCCCAGAACCGGGGCGAGGAGGCCCGTACCGCCCTCGCTGCAGTGCCCGAACCACCACTTGACCACATGCAGGAGGCCATGTGGTGCCTGACCGCCCGCGCCGCCGCACGCCTCGGCGAGCGCAAAGTCGCCGCGCACGTTGCGGCTGCCCTGCGTGATGCCTGTGCAGAACACGCCGGCGCCGCTAGCGGAATGCTGACCCTGGGCCCGGTGGCGCGGTACCTGGCAGAGGCGGAGGCATGCGCCGGAGCGGGGTAAGCGACCGCAATCCGCGAACCCCGAGCCCGTCCGCGCTCACCCCACGGCCCCGGCGGAATCAGGTCGCCATGACGTTCAGGGGCATCCGTCGCCGACGCCAGGCGGTCGGCGACGGTCTCTTGATGCCACGCGTGGTGATCCATCGCCCGTATGCGTTCGCGCAGGGCGCTGTGACAATCGGGGCGACAGCCGTGGTGGTCCCTGCTGTCAACCACATCGTGGGGGCCAGAGCGGGGAGCGGGCCGTCTGCAACTGTGATGAGTGATCGGTCCTTCCGAGTGGTGGTGATCAACGGGGGTCGGTTGCGGTGGCCGGAGTGCGCTGCTGCCACCAGTGGCGGATCTGTTCGAGTGAGGGCAGCAGTGCGCGGCCGTCCGCGGTGAGGGTGTAGGTGGCGGGGCCGGGCGGGAGCTGGGCGTGGGTGATCAGGCCCGCGTCGACCAGCTCGCGCAGCCGGGCGGCGAGCATCTTGCTGCTGATCGAGCCGATCGCCGCGTGCAGTTCGCCGAACCGGGCGGGGCGGGTGGCCAGGGTGTGCAGGAGGATCCCGTTCCACTTCTGGCCCAGCACCGCGAACGCGGAGGCCAGATCCGCATCCGCTGTCGGTACGGGGAGGTTGGCCAGGGCCATCGGTTCGGCCTTCCGTCGTGTCGGTGCAGCTGGTGCCTGGGCGTTGGGGTTCGGGGTGGGCCGCAGTCGGCCGGGGGATGCCGGCTGCGGCCCCGGGGGCCGCCTCGCCCGTTCCAGCGACGCGAGGCGGCGGCATGGGGTGGGGCAGGTCAGGGCACCAGGACGGCCTTGCCCTGGTTGCGGTGGGCTTCCAGGTCGGCCTGCGCCCGTGCTGCCTCCGCCAGGGGGTAGGTGCGCCAGACGGGCACGGTGAGCTTCCCGGCGGCGGCCAGTTGCACCAGCTCGGGCAGGGACTGCCCGCCCTGCTCGGAGGTGCCGGCGCTGAAGCGGAGGCCGTGCTGTGCGGCGGCCATGTCGGCGATGGTGATGACATTGGCCGCATCGCCGGTCAGGGCGACGGAGTCGGCGAGCACGCCGGCCCCCGAGGCGTCGAACACGAAGTCGACGCCGCCCGGGGCGGCGGCCTTCACCCGCTCCACCCAGCCGTCGCCGTAGCGGACCGCGGTGGCTCCAAGGGCGGTGACGCGCTCCAGGTCGCGCTCGGCGGCGGTGCCGATGACGGTGATCCCGCGGGCGGCGGCCAGCTGCACCGCGATGACGCCCACGCTGCCGGCGGCGCCGTGGATCAGCAGGGTCTGACCCCCCTGCACGCCCAACTGGTCCAGGACCCGGGCCGCGGTCTGGCCGACCGTGACCAGCGAGGCGGCGACCTCCCAGGACAGGGACTCCGGCTTGGCCACCGGCCGCTCCAGCAGGGCGTACTCGGCGTAGCTGCCGCCCACGGTGGCGCCGAGGACTTCGTCTCCCACCGTCGCGTCGGCTCCCGCGCCGACGGCGTCGACGACACCGGCCGCGTCCAGGCCGGGGATCACCGGGAAGTCGGCCGGGGCCATACGGGCCATCAGGCCGGATCGGATCTTCATGTCGATCGGGTTCACGGAGGCGGCCCTGACCTTGATCCGGACCTGACCCGGGCCCGGCTCCGGCGGGGTGACCTCCGACAGCCGCAGCACCTCGGGCGCGCCGTACTCGGAGAAAGTGATCGCTTTGGACATCGAAGGCTCCAGGGGAGAGGACGCGGATGCGAAGTGATCCACATCACAAGAGTGGGGCCGGAGGGGTGAAACGCCCGGCAGCAGCGGGTCGTGTGCCCGGACTGCGCGGTCAGCCGGCGAGAGTGGGGTAGTCGGTGTAACCGCGGTGGTCGCCGCCGTAGAAGGTGCCTGGGTCCGGGGTGTTGAAGGGGCCGCCGGCCGCCAGGCGGGCGGGAAGGTCGGGGTTGGCCAGGAACAGCGCCCCGTAGGCGACCATGTCCGCAGCTCCGTCCTTGACCAGCTGCAGCGCCTCGGGTCCGGTGACCTCCGGGTAGGTGAACGGGTTGAGGACGAACGTCCCGGGCCAGGCCTTGCGCAGACGCGCGGTCAGGTCACGGTCCGGGCCCTCCACCAGGTGCAGATAGGCCAGGTCCAGGCCGGCGATCCGCTCGATCAGCGCCTCGTAGGTCTCGGCCGGGTTGTCCTCGGCCATGTCGTTGTAGGGGTTTCCGGGCGAGATCCGCAGTCCGACCCGATGGCCGCCGATCGCCTCGGCCACGGCGGCGGTGACCTCAGCGGCGAAGCGGATCCGGCCCTCGACCTCGCCACCCCAGGCGTCGGTGCGCCGGTTGGTGTTCGGGGCGAGGAACTGGTGGATCAGGTAGCCGTTGGCGCCGTGGATCTCCACGCCGTCGAACCCGGCCTCGATGGCGTTGTGCGCCGCGTCGGCGAAGTCGGCGATCGTCTGCCGGATCTCCGCCTCGCTCAGCTCTTTGGGCGTGACGAAGTCCTTCGGCCCCTCGTGAGTGAAGACCTGACCATTGGCGGTCACCGCCGACGGCGCCACCGGGACCAGGCCGTCGGGCAGCAGGCTGGGGTGGCCGATCCGGCCGGTGTGCATCAGCTGCGCGAAGATCACCCCGCCCTCGCGGTGCACCGCGTCGGTCACCGTCCGCCACGCCGCCACCTGCCCGGCCGTGTGCAGCCCGGGAGTGTTCGGGTAGCCCTGGCCGACCGCCGAGGGCTGGACGCCCTCGGTGACGATCAGGCCGGCGGTGGCGCGCTGCGCGTAGTACGTCGCCATCAGCTCGGCGGGCTCAGCGCCCGGCCCGTAGGCGCGGCTGCGGGTCATCGGCGCCATCACGACGCGGCTGGCCAGGCGGCGGCCGCCCAGGACGATCGGATCGAAAGCGGTGGTCATGATCAAAGCCCTTCACGCAGTGGTTGCTGCAGCGGCCGGTGACGACCTCTGCTGGCGGGGTCCGATGCGACCCGGCCGATTTACCTGTTCGAACAGTAAAGTGCGCTAGCAGCATTCCGCAAATGACGTGATGTACGTCATAGTGACCTGCGATACCCTTGTAATCGGGCAGCTTGCGCATGGAGAGCGAGAGAGCGAATCGGAAGATCCTGGACCGGAAGAGGTATCCTGTTTGAGCAACATTCATCGCGAGGCAGGAGTGTCAGAGACCATGGCGGAGTCCGCAGGCAGCAGTGAGGGCCGCTCGCCGGCCTCGGCCGACGCGACCATCCCCCTGCCCGCAGCAGCCGGCGGAGGACCCATCAGTCACGCGATCTTCCGGGTGGCCCGCACCCACCGCATGATCGCCGGACACCTCCTGCGCCGCGTGGGCCTGCACCCCGGCCAGGAGCTGGTGATGATGCAGCTGTGGGAACTCGGCCCACAGCGGCAGGTCGACCTCGTCCGTCTGCTCGACTCCGACGCCGCCACCATGACCCGCACCATCCGCCGCCTCGAACACGCCGGCTTCGTCCGCCGCTCACCCTGCCCCGACGACAAACGCGCCTCCGTCATCGAGGCCACCACCGCCAGCCATGCGCTGCGCAAGGAAGTCGAACAGCTGTGGCGCCAGCTCGAAGACGCCACCGTCGGCGACACCACCAACGACGAACAGGCCTCCGTCCTGCGCGCCCTGGAAGACATCGAGAAGCGACTCACCCGCACCGCCGCACAGCTCGGAACCTGACGGCGCACACGGCGAAGAGCCGACCGGCCCCTACTGCTTTTTCCGCCCGCAGGAGGCCGGCCGCCGACCGCTGGGTAAACCGTCGGTCGGCGACGGCGCGAGCGGGCGAAGCTGGGGCTGTACCTCGACGGCCAGGACGTCCCCGACCCGTGGAAGCAGCCCGAGGAGGCGTTCACCGCCTGCGTCACGGTCGTGGAGGTTGGCGCCGACCGGCACCTGCCCTGCGCGTAGGACACCGATCGACGTCGAAGGGGCCCTCCGACGTCGATCGGGTCTGGTGCCTACCCGGCGTACGGCCGGCCCGGCTTCTTCGCCCCACTCACACCGCCACTGTCATCGCCGAGCACGCTGAAGTCGACGTCCAGGTGGGCGTCGTAGTCGTCCGGGGTGATGCCGAGATCGTGGGTGGAGTACTCGCCGAACCGCTTGATGTGCTCGGTCAGGTACGGGGAGATCTGCGCGAGGTCGAGCGGGTCGACGATCCAGCCCTCGGCCTGGAGTTGGCGCACGACGTCGGCGATGTCCAGGGTGTTGTGGAAGATCACCAGGTTGGCCAGCAGGGAGGTGAACTTCACGTCCTTCTCCTGCTCGACCGGGTCGTTGGCCGCCACCGTGCCGTGCTGGCCGAAGCGGACCCAGTCGGAGAAGCCGTTGAACGCCTCTCGATACCTTGTTGGTCGCCGCGGTCACCCGCGCCCGAAGTAGCGCGTCCGAAAGGTACCGCAGCAGCTGGACGGTGCGGATCACCCGGCCGACCTCGCGGAACGCGGTGTAGGTCGCGTTGCGGCGCGAGCCGGACCGCAACCGCTTGAGCAGCAGCAGGACGGAGGAGATGGTGCCCTCGCGGATCGAGACGATCACCCGCATCAGGTCCTTGAAGTGGGTCTCGATCAGGCCCCAGTCGATGACGTTGCGGCCCGCCTCGCCGAACAACGCGTCAATGTGCTCGTACCGGGCGGTGCGGGACGGCGGGAAGAACAGCAGGTCCTTCCAGTTGCGGATCCGGGGCATCAGGTCGATTCCCAGCAGGTGCGCGATCGCGAAGACCGGGCCGCTGATCCCTTCGCGCTTGTGCTGGAAGGCGGCGAGGAAACCGGGGAAGTATTAGCGCAGGTGGGAGCGGACTTTATTGCCGGCCTGGGTGCGGTCCCAGACCGCATCCTGCTGGGCGCGGGCGAGCACGGTGACCGCTTGGGCGAGCTCGCTGTCGTCAGGCAGCGGCCGGTGTGCGGCCTTGTCCGTGCGCAGGATGTTCGCGAGCACCAGGGCATCGCCTGGGTCGGATACGCGCACACGTCATCCTCTGCTGGCTCGCCCTGCTGCTGATCCGCATCACCGAGACCACCACCGGCGCGACCTGGCCGACCATCCGCCGCGAACTCGACCGGCTCCACCTCGGCACGTTCACTGGCCCCACCGGCCTGTTCCAGCAGGTCACCACCCTCACCAAGCCCCAGACCGACCTCCTGGCCAAGCTCGACATCCCCACACCGAAGCAGATCATCGCCCTCGAACCCACACCCCGCTGACCAGCACGAACACCAGCACCTAGAGAAACGCCTCTCAGGCTCCCTCACCCATGTCCGCGCAGGTCAGACCACAGATTCGTGACTCTATGCCGCTGAATTATGCGGAACGCAGGCCCGGCGCAGGGGCAGATCGCCGTCCGACCTGGCCACGAGGCGTCGTGTGAGGCTCCGTTCCAGCGCGCTCGGTGACCACTCGCCCACTTTCTGTGGTCTCGTCCCAAGAGAGCCTCGGGGTGGCTTCCTGTGGTCCCTGCCCGTCGCGTCTGTCTTCGGCGGTCGGTACGCGGTCGAGGGCCGTTGTGGGATCCGACGGGGCCGTCGAGTGCGACCGTGATGGTGGACTTGTCGATCAGTTCCCCTTCAGGCCGTCCACCCCAACGCTGGGGCAGGTCGGATACTCCTCCGGGCGGAAGGAGGCGATCTCGCTCATCGCCTCGCCGGTCAGAGGCTGTGTAGTCCGTCCCTGACCGCCTGGAGGAGGGCGATGGCGGCGGAGTCGTCCGCCTGGGCGAAAGCCACCTGCGGTAGCACTCGCAGCCGGCCGGCTCCGATCAAGTCGCTGATGAGGATCCTGGTCAGCGACACGGGAAGGCCCAGGGTGGCGGCGACTTCGGCGACCGCCGTGGGCCGCTCGCACAGAGCGAGGACGGTGCGGTGCTCCGGCTGCATCCGCAGCGGAGCGTGCCAAGGGTCCGAAGGTATGTCGGGAAGAGTGGTCACCAGCGTGATCAGTGTGAGGTCGTCCTGCTGTGGAGAGGTTCGTCCGCCGGTAATCGTGAAAGGACGGACCATCGACTTGTCGGCGTCCTCGCCGTCGACGTCTTCCGTCCAGTGCTTCATCCGTCTTGGCCTGCGTCATCGGGGTGCGGGGAACGCGCGTCGGCCCCCAGCTTCTGCCCGACCTGCTGGACCAGGGTACGCATCGCGACCGCCATCACTTCGGCATCGACCTCCTGCGAGGCGACGACCGCCAGATGGGTGCCCCTGCCCGCGGCAGTGATGAACAGCCACAGATCGGCAAGCTCGATGATGACCTGGTAGACCGGCCCGCCGTGGAAGAGCTCCCCCACGCCGCGAGCCAGGCTTTGCTGACCAGTGGCGATGGCGGCGAGACGTTCGGCATCGGAGCGGTCGATGGTCTGCGACCGGCTGATGACCAGTCCGTCGTCGGACAGCAGGACTGCGTGCTTGGTGTCCGGGACCTGATCGACCAGGCCGTCCAGGAGCCAGTCCAGATCCGAGTTCGTGGCAGCGTTTCGGTACGTCATTTTGGATCTTCCGTCATGGGGGCGGCGGGCTCGACGGATTCCGTCGACTGGGTGCGGGGCACGTCCGTAGTGGTCCGGGCCCTGCGAGATGCACGCTGAAAGGCACCTATCGTGGCACTGGACCGGTTGATCCGGTCGTGCTCCGTCATCGGTCGGCGGTTGGCCTGCTCGGCGGCGCCGGCCGGCTCCTCGGGCTCGGTGCCCGGGCCGGCCTGACGCAGTCGTCGGGGCAGCGGCCGAAGACTGAAGGCAGAGTCCACGCCTGTGTCCGATGAGGCGGCCGGGGGCACTATGCGGTCCGCCCGGGCAGTCCGGTGGGCGGGCCGCTCCTGACTCCCGCCGGTCGAGCGAGCAACCTCGCCGTTCTGCGGACGCGCCAAGAGGCCGGCGTCCCGAAGGCTCGGCCGGAGACCCGTGGGGCCCTCGCGAACACCGGATCGATCCGCCACCAGCGACTTCGGAAGCAGCACGATGACCCGGGTGCCGCCGAACGCCGAGGGCCGCAGTTCCACCCGGATGCCCTGGTCCGCGGCCAGCCGGGCGACGACGTACAGGCCCAGGCGGACATCGTCGGCGTGGGTCATCACGTCAAGCTGCGGCGGTGACTCCATGAGGGCGTTGGCGGCGGTGTACTGGTCGGGGTCCATGCCCAGTCCGCGGTCCTCGATCTCCACGACGACACCCTGGGTCACCGCCGCGGCCCTGACCTCCACGGGTGTGGGCGGTTTGGAGAACGCCGATGCGTTCTCCATCAGTTCGGCCAGGATGTGGACCAGGGGACCGACGACGCCCTCGGCCACCCAGGCCTCGTCCTGGATGTCGATGGAGATACGGCGGTAGTCCTGGACCTCGCCCTGCGCGGCGCGCAGCACATCGAGCAGTCGCGCCGGTTTGCGCCAGCGGCGATGAGTCTGGCCGCCGGCGAGGATCACCAGACTCTCCTCGTAACGGCGCAACCGTGCGGTGAGGTGGTCGAGGTCGAACAGGCCATTCAGCACGGCGGGGTCCTCCTCGTGCTTGCGTTCCAGCTCGTCCAGTCTCTTCATCTGGAGGCCGATGAGGATCTGCGTGCGGCGCGCAACGCGTTGAAGCAGTCGTTCGAAACCGCGGTGTTGTTCCGCCTGGCGCACGGCGGCGGAGACGGCACTTTGCATGGCCAGGTTGAGGGCCTGCCCGAGATCCCCCAGTTCGTCGGGGGTCGGTGGCACCGGACGCACTTCCGCCTCGACGTCGATGTCCTCGCCCCGCTCCAGCCGGGCGACCGTGTCCGGCAGCCGGTGCTGGAGTTCCTGGGCCGCCAGGCGCAGTTCGAGGATGCGGCGGCGAAACAGGGCGGTCAGGCGCCAGCTCGTGACGACGATCAACGCCATGGCGACGAGGCCCACGGCGCTGACTGCGATGAAGACGGCGAGAAGTTCCTGGACGCTCCGGGTGGCGGCCCGGTCGGCGTTGTCACTCTGGCGCTGCACAAGCCGCAGGAGCTGAGAGGTGATCACGTCGGCGGACGAGCGCCAATCGGCGGCGCGCTGGGGCAGCTTCAACTGGCCGGCGTCGGCTCTCGTTCCGGTGACGGCAAGCTGCTTCTCCAGCGCGGCCCGGATCTGCCAGGACCGACTGGTCGTCATGGTCCGGTACAAGTCTGTCTCGTCACTGGGCAGACTCGGAGCCACCCGAGCCCGCAGCAGGTACGTGCCGGTGCTGACGGCGTCGAGGACGAGGCGGTGCTCTTCGCTCGACAAATGCCCGGTCTTCCACCCGCGCGCGAGGATGGCGTCTTCGCGACCGGTCATGTCAACGACCGCGAGCAGGTCGGCCAGTGTCTGCCTCAGCTCCGACACTCCGGCCCTGCTGCCTTGGCCGAGTTCCTCGAAAACGCCGAGGACGGACTCGAGGAGGTCACTGTAGTAGAGAAAGCTCTCCTGGCTGTCGGACGGTCCGGCGTCCGCTGCCGAGCGCTGCCGCGCCAGTGAGTCGAGGCCGTGCTCGGTGTCCTGGATGGCACCGGCCAGCCCGTGCCGCGCGTCAGCGGTGGCCCAGACTGTGGTGTTCCAGGTCGCCAGCGGACGAAACGCGTTCACAGCCCGATCGGTCGCCGCGCGCTGCTTCGCGAGCCTCTCGCGGGCGGCCGTACTGGTATCGGCCCGCGCCTCCTCGGTGAGCGCGCGCTCCTGTTCCAGGCTGAGAAACAGCCTGGTCGCTGAGTTTCCGATGTCACGGGCCTGTTCAGCCTGCCTTTTCTCCTTCTGCCACTGGGTGAACAGCTGGTAGTCCCCCGAACCCAGGAGCGGGACCAGCGTCGCGCTCGGCACGAGCACGACGATGAACAGGACCGTGTTCAGGCGTAGCCGGCGTGCAGATGCCGGTCGCCGCCGACGGCGGCTGCGGGGTGACGCCGGTGAATCGTTGCCAGCCCCCGCCTCTCTCGTTTCTCGTCGCCCGGACACTCCGAAAACAGTCACAGGTAGGCTCCCTCTCGTCTGTCGGGTGCCCTGTGAAGTCAACGCCGACGGCCGACTATGGGCCCGATGCTAGCTACCGGCGGGTTTCAGCCAAAGACCTATCGATCTTGTTGCCCGTTTGGACGTGCGTCGATGTCCCTTCGTGAAACCAGGCGGTGAACGGCCCCCGGGGCGTGGGGGCAACCATGGCGATGATCTCGCGCCTCCTTCGATTCACCGCGCCTAACGGCGCACTGGGAGCGATCGCCGGCCTGGACGCCGTCTGGGACGCGTCAGCAGCGGCAGTGGCACTCGCATCAGCTGCGCGGGCACAGTCACCGCGAGAGCCTGACCTCGAGGATGCGCAGCATCCTCGCTCCGCCCCGGCCGGTCAGCACGACGCCGACCGACTCCGCTCCGCGACGCCGAACCCGGCAGACGCCGGAACCGTTGCGAGCATCTGTCCTCCCCTACCGGGTCAGGACGCGGTCGATGGCCGGAATTCCAGCGGTCATGCTTCCGCTCCTATTCAGCCCGGATCCACCGGCTTGATTTCGGAGTGATCGTTTCGGGTGGTTCGGGGGCGGTCCGCGGTTGAGCTGCGGATTCGGGCATGGGGTGCCCGCTGGTCTGCCCAGCTTTTCCACATGCTCGGAGATCTCAGGCCCTTGCGGGCGGGGTGGTCAGGGCTTGTCGACGGCGGGTGGTGGCGCGTGCGCAAGGTCGAAGAACTGGGTGAAGTCGTCCCGCCAGGGCCAGCGTTCGGGCAGATGGAGAGTGAGGCGGCGGGCCGAACGCGCCAGCCGGGCAGGCACGTTGATCAGGTGGTCGCGGATCGTGCCGGTGGTCGCCTTGGCGTGGAAGGCGGACGCCAGGGTGCCTGGCCAGTGCAGAAGCCTTCGTCTGGCTGCGCCTCTACCTGGACTCCGTCGGGCCCCTGCAGCCCAGCGACCCGATCTGGTGGACGCTACGCCGACGCCTGGCCTGGGTGTCGCCACCGGTCACGGCTTCGGCGGACTGGATGTACTGATGGCGCTCCCACACGGCCTTCCCGTTCCGCTCCCCGGCGCTCTCCGATCACCAACGCGCCTACGTCTCGCGGGTCCCGGCCGGAATCTGCACGGTCACCGGCGACCAGGTCGTCCGGCACGTCACGCGTCCATGCCGGGTGCGGCTGGCCACGGTGCGGGCGGCGAGCGCCTCCCAACTGGCACTGGAGGCGACCGAGAAGTTCACGACGTTCTGCGCACGCCAGGTGATCATCAGCAGCGCTCCCAGCGTGCACTACCCCGAAAAGCTGCTGGAGTTCGGGCTCTACGGCATCGGTGTCTGCCTTCAGCACCCTGGCGGGGAGCTGGAGACGTTGGTGGAGCCGCGGCCGTGGCGGGTGAAGCGGCACTCACCCGAAGCCTGGTGGTTCGCTGAAACCGCCTACGGCCAGTTCCTCACTCAGCAGTCATCACCGGCCCCCACACCGTCGCCAGCGCTCTGATCCGGTAGGAGGGATCTGTCCCATGCCCGCATCCACGGCCTCCCGGCGCGCGTACCGTGGCGGTACGACCCGCTGGGAGGACCAGATGAGCGCGCAGCCCGACCACGCACCCGTCACCCCGTACGCCCCCGCGCCCGGTGCTCCGGGCGCCTGAGAGGTACGGCCGTGGCTACGGCAACGCCCCGACTCCAGCACCTCGGATGCTGGGGTCGGGGCGTCGTCGTCGGGTGGCTATCCGAGCCAGGTGATGGTCAGGACGGAAGCAGGTGGCCGCTACCTCGGGAAGTTGTGGCTGCGTGACGCCGAGACCACTGCCTGGCATGTTCTGCTCGCCAGGCGCCGGCAGTGAGGGACAGCTGGCCGACGGACGCGTAGCGGACGTCCTCGCCTTCGGGGTCGTCGGCGTTCCACTGGCCAAAGCCCCACGGGTCGGCCGCTGCGGCGTCCAGGACATCCCACACGGTGTCTTCGACGTGCCTGGGCAGGGTGTCGAGGACCTTCGCGGCCGGGGCGGAGAAGCGGACCGCGTACGGCTGTGCGGTCACCGGCGCCTTCCCCGCAGCTCCGCCGGCCTTCGAGCGGGAGTGGTCGGCGGCGCTGGAGGAGTCGCGTCGGACGTTCTCCCTCGCCGGGCTGTACGAGGTCGTCCAGGTCTGGCAGGGCCGCATCGCCTCTGCCCCGGCGGTCGACGCGTTCGTGGCCTCCGGCTACGACGACAGCGAGTCTGCTGGAGGCCGCGCACAACTCGGGCATCCGTGCCGCATGGGTGGCGGCCGACCAGTTCGAAGCTGGGGAGCTTGCGGATCACGGCCGGGATCAGATCGCTGAGCGGATCGAGGCGGTCCTCCTCTTCGCCGTCCTGCTGGCCGATGATGTGCGCGGTCAGCACGCCCACCAGGAAGACCGCGCCCCGGGACACTTCGTCCCGGCCGTAGGTGTCCATCGCGGCCTGGACTCGCTGCTGCGCCTGCCGACGCTCTGGGACGAGTCCTTCGAGGTCCTGATGGGCCGGGTCGCGGGCTGCTTCCCGCGCCGGGAGGTCCGTGGGTGGCATTCGGGTGGTCTGCTCGCCCGCGTGCCTGCGGGCAGAGGCACGGCCACCTGCCAGCAAGCCAAGGGCCTGGCCCACCTCGACACGTCGCCGGCCAGCTGTGGCTTGGTGGCGAACGCCGTCTCGTCGGGCACCCCGGCCAGCGTGCGCCGCTCGTCGTCAGCGGCCCAGTCCCCGCCCAGATACAGGCGGCGGTCGATCAGGGCGTGTCCGTCGGCGCTCACGTAGGAGAGATGCACCGCGACCTGGCACAGTCCGATCCCGCCCAGGGCCCGTAATTGAATAACTGTCAGTGAAGGGGCTCGATGGGAGTCGCCCGGGCATGCAGTTGTTCCAACGTGCGGGCTGCAGAGCCGGGTAGAGGCGCGACGACAACTCGGTGCAGGTCCACGAGCCGGTTTCCGTCTTGGAACTGGTTGGACAAGTTGGTGCGGGTGACGCCCAGCAACTGTGCCAGGAATGTACTGGTCACCGCTTTGCGGCGGCGCAAGATGGCTGCCAGGAGTCGGTGGGAGTGGTCCAGGCTGCTGGTTTGCGGGTGGAGGTAGCTGCGTGGGCGGTGGAACCGTCGCTGGAATGCCGCCTCGGCCATGGCGTCCCAGTATGGTTCCGAGATCGCCACCAGGTGTTCGAAGTCGGTCCGTGGCATGCCGGTCAGGGCCGGATTGGTGAGCATCATGATCAGGTCCGGGTCGATCCGGCGGCCGACTGCCAGCACCTCTGGCGTTCGAGGTGGGACAGGAGCCAGTGAGCCCTTTCCAACCTGGCTGTGGCGTCGGGGTGTTGGTGGGCATGGGTTGTACGGAACGACGAAGCTCCTGGTAGACGGGTTCTCGACCAAGATCACCCGTGTCCGCCAGGAGCTTCGCGTGCTTGTTTACCCGTCGTCGATCGATCTGTCCAGCCGCACGCTGCGGCACCTGACGAGGCAACTGGCCGCTCACCGGCGGGAGATAGGTACGCGATGGCGGCGTCTG
>LRTP01000325.1 GCA_001550305.1 Streptomyces diastatochromogenes | reverse complement strand
GGTCCGGCCGGGGCGGACGGCTGCGCGACCTCGACCGGCGCGGCCGCCAGCTCGGCAGCGGGCGCGGCCGGAGCGATCGCCTGATGCGCAGTCGCCGAAGCCTCCACGCCGAAGGATGCGAGGTATGCCTCCGTCCCGCTCATGCGCTGCTGCTCCCCGAGCATGACCCGAGCGACGGCGAGATCCTGGCGCTTCGCGTTCAGCCACCCGGCCCGGTCCTCGTCCAGGTTGACGTGGAACAGGCCGAGGACCACCCACCACAATCCCTTGGCCACGATCGAGACGAACGCACCGAGCACGCCGACCTCAACCGCGTCGACGCGGTAGCCGTCCAGAACGATCGCGCCGACGACAATGCCGAGGCCGACCCATCCGGCGATGTTCACCGGCTTCGCCCGGTCAGGCTGTGTGCGCAGTACCCAGCTGATCGCCAGACAGGTCACCCACGGCAGCTCGAACGCGGCTGCGCCGAGGTAACCCACGCGCGGGTGCTCGGGCACGAGGTGGCCGAGCTGCCGGCCGATCGCCATCGTCGACCAGACAACGGCAACCCCAGTGAGGAACACCGCAACGCCGACAGCAGCCCGGACAAAGAGGAGGTCGAGGTTCATCGGCAGGCGCGGGACCTCGTCGGTCCACTCCCGCTTGACCATCTTCGTCTCGCCGTTGAAGGTGACCGGCTCCCACACGGTGCGCTTCACCTTGCGGTAACGCACGCCCGGGATGCGCGGCTGTGCTTGCGGCTGCTGGTCGGTCATCGGTACGCCCTTCGCGCTGGATTTACGGGGGTGGGCCGGGCCGCCTCGGCGTTGGGGGAAGAGAGGCGGCCCGGCCCGGTCATGCGGTCATCCGTTGTGCTTCTTGAAGCGCCGCGGCATGCGGCCCGGCTGGTCGTCGCCGTGTTTCAGGACCGAGGCCCTGTGGCGCGCGCGGCGGGCCGCCGAGGCGGCGTCGGTGGCCGAGGGGCTGTCGCTGTACTGCGTCTTGGCGAGGGTCTGGTCGTCACCGGGCTGGAGGGAGCGGGCGAAGTTCCGGGCCGCATCACGCAGGCTCATGCGCGGGCACCTCCCGCCAGTAGCCGGACGAACCCGTCGAACCAGCCTCCGCACTTGCCGCAGACCATCTGTCCGCCCTGGCGGGTCATCTGCTGTCCGCAACAGGTCACCGGGCACCTCCCGAGGTGCTGCCGGTGGCCGCCCCGTCGATCCGGGCGTTGTCCCGGCCCATCTGGACGGCGTCGGGGTCGCGCTGGTCACGGCTGGCCGCGTAGTCCTTCGCGGCGCGCTCCTGCTCCGTCACCGGGCCACCTCCGCCCGCTGCTCACGGCGAGGGGTCGGGATCGTCGGAATGACGCGCCGGTTGTCGTCGGCCGACCAGTCGTAACCGAGGGCCTGCGCCCCCTGCGCGACCTGGACGGCGAACACCTCGCGGGTCACCCCGGCCGGGATCGCGCCCGCCGTGCGCAGAGCGAGACGGGAGACGTTCTGCCCGCCCGTGATGCCACTGCGAGCGGCGTGGATCCCGACCATGATCGGGAAGTCCGTGGGGTCGACCAGGGCCGTGGGCTCCTCAACCGCCAGCTCCCCGGCCACCGTCGCCAGGACCACCGCGGCCCTGGACTCGTGTTCACCGGTGACGTCCCGTCCCCGGGCCGAACGTGGATCAGTAATCTGTGCCATACGTCAGGTCCAATCTGACGTGGCCCCCGGTCGGCGTTTTCGAGGCCCCGACCGGGGGCCGACTTGTAGACGCGAGACCACGGGAGCGGCCTCGCAGGTGTAACCCTAGGGTTGTACTCGGAGGGAATGCAACCCTAGGGTTAGATTCTGCGTGTCCGCGCCTCGTGCACGGAGGGGAGCGGAATGGCAGACGACAGCGCACCGGAGGAGGTGAGACGGCTGGACGAGGCCATTGAGGCGCTTGCCGGGATGGACGACGACGAGGCATGCGCGAAGGCGGTGAGCCTGGTCTTGGACCAGTGGCCGGAGCACGGCAAGCGGCTCCGCGCCATCCGTCAGGAGCGGGTGAAACGACTGCGCGACCGCCGCATGACGTGGGCAGCCATCGGCGCCCTGCTCGTCCGACGGAACGGCAAGGGCGTCACCGGCGCCCGCGCCCAGCAGATCGCCGAGGGCCTGAGCGGCCACTCGCGCGAGAAACGAAAGGACCAGGCGGCCGAGGATGCGGCCGAGAAATAAGTCGGCCGAGCGGTGGTCGAGACCGCCCGGCCGTTGCGCATGAGATCAGAAAGGCGCTGCGGTGAGGGTAGCGAACGAGGAGACCGACGGACGTGGTGCCGCGGTCTACCGCCTTTGGGACGCTGAGGGCGCCCTCCTTTACGTCGGGTCGGCGTACGACCCGGAAGCGCGCTGCAAGGGGCACCGGGGTAAGCCTTGGTGGTCCCTCGTCGCGCGCCGCACGGATGAGTGGAAGGCCGACCGGATCTCGGCTTACTGCGAGGAGCTGGAGGAGATCCGGCGCCATCAGCCCCCGTACAACGTGATGGGGACCTCCCGGTACGTCTGCCCGGACACCCCAGGCACGCGGCGCCGTGCCGAGCTGAGCCGCCTCCGGCATCGCGCGAAAGTCGACGCGCGGCAGGCCCGGTCCGCGATGTGGGAGGAAGCCCTCGCGGTCGGCGAGACACGCGAGGAGGCTGCCCGCCTCGCCGATCTCGCGTACATCACTGTCCTCGACACGTCCGGTGTGTGGGTCAACGCCGTTGCCCAGCGACGGGAGTGGTATCTCAGGCTGTACGGCGCCGTATGACTGGAGCCAGACGCAGGAAGCCCCCCGCCAGGTCGTGGCGGGGGGCTTCCTTGTGGCCCCGTCGCGTCCGTTCGCGATGGTTGTTCGGTCTGGTGATCGGGGTGTGCCTCGTAGGGGCGGTTGCTGCGGCTTGGGGGTTTATGGGCTGGTCCGGGCGGCTACCGTCTGCGCCCTGAGATCGGATCTAGGAAGGGCGTCATGCGAAGGAATGGGCTGGTCGCGGTTGCGGCTGTTGCGGCGGCGGCACTGCTGACCGGGTGCGGGGACACCGGGGAGGAGACGGCCGGGAGCGGGTCGTCGTCTCCGGCGGCGGCGAAGGGCGACGCGAAGAGGGAGGCGTCGGCCGAGGCGAAGGACGTCAAGATCACCCGCTCGGGGGTCGAGGATCACGAGGTCTGGGGTCGCGCGTTCGTCACGCACTACGAGATCACGAACCACGGGAAGGGGGCGGCGAACTACTTCGTGCAACTGGAGTTCCTGGACGGCGATGGGGACGTCCTCGGGGCGACGGGGGTGACGGCCGACAAGCTCGGGCCAGGGAAGACGAACAAGGGCGATACGGCCCCGATGGAGTCCGAGATCAAGAACGGGAAGATGAGCGACATCAAGCGCGTCAGGGTGTCGACGGTGGAGCGCACCGACCCGGTCTGATTCGGCCCGCACCACGGCCCCTCACCGCTGAGGCTGGTGAGGGGCCGCTATGGAGTGGTGGGGCGGGGGCGTAGTCCGCCGACACCGGGTGCGCGCTCGTCCCCGTGTGCGCGCGATGACGTTAGCGGGTGCCGGTGATCTGATTCGGGGGCGTGTGGTCGCCGGGATTCACCAGATATATATTCGAACGTGTGAGCGATACCCCGTCCCGTCTTGAGCTGCTGCACTTCGCGCGGCGCGTGGTGGTGCAGCAGGCGACGGCAGCGCTCGCGCAGCTGGACGGATGGATCGCGGACGAGGAGCGCCGGGCGGCCGAGCGCCGACGGGGCGAGGAGGCCCGGCCCGCGTCGCCGGAGTGGCTGATCGAGCGGGGGCTGAGCCGCAACAACGTGGTCGCGGTGCACCGGGGGGATTGCTGGGACGCGGGCAAGCGGCACGTTCCGGTGACCCGGGCTCAGGCGGTCGAGGCGTTGCGGCAGCAGATTCCGGCGTGCACGAAGTGCCGGCCGGATACGGCGCTCGGGTTGCTGGAGTAGAGCCGCCCGACTCCCCCGGGGCAGGCGGCTCACGCCGTGTGTGTGCAGAGATCAGGGTCGGCGGCGGAGACGTAAGGCGTCCTAGGCCGCTGGACGACACCGGCCGGGGCCGGCGGCGGGATTCGAACCCGCGTCACCCGCTTGAGAGGCGAAGTATCCGCAGCCTGCGCACCTGCACGACGAGGACGGTAGCGGACCGGGCCGGTGTCGGGCATCCGGGTTTCACCGGTGCCGGGGTCCGTCAGGGTGGCGCTCCCAGATGTGGGCGACGTTGTTGAGTCGGCGCACACGGGACCAGGTCGGGACGGGGGCGCACTGGTAGGTGAATGCCTCGATCTTGCGCCAGGTCCGGGCGAAGCGCCGGCGCTTGAGGCGTCGGCGGAGGGCGTGCGGGATCAGGCGCACGGTGCGCCCTCCTCCTCGTCGGCCGGGGGCTCGGTGATCGTGACGGGCAGCTCCCGCACGGTGGTGCGGACCATCCGTCCGCTTTCACGGCACTCATTGCACGTGAATCCGACGGGCGGCTTGCCCTTGCAGGTAGGGCAGTTGGCAGGCTCGGTGATGAGTTGGACCAGGGAAATGCCGAGCGCCCGTGCAGCGGCGGCCGCGAAGTCGATCGGCATGGAACTGACGCGGCCACTTTCTGCATTGGCAATCTGTGGGCGCTTGATCGGATAGCCCTGGGCCGTCATACGCTGCGCCAGTTGTTCGGCCGACACCTTCTTGAGCAATCGCAGCGCGCGGATCTTCGCGTACAGCTCAGCTGCGAGCGGGTGTTCGTTGGAGTTCATCATGACTTCCACGCACCCGGCCACGTCGCACGCGCCCAGCCGTCCAGCGTCAGGCCCGCTCGGTGGATGTCCTTGATCTTTTGGTCGAGGGCCTTCACCATTTCGACTGCCAGGTTGACGTCCCAGTCCTGATCAGGAACCTCGATCTCGTCAACTAGCCGGTCCTCGCCGCCAGGTTGCAACTCAATGTGAACTCTCATCGTCGATCTCCATCGTGTGTGGTGGCAAGGGGCGGAAGCAGGCCCTGCTCGCGCTCGCCCGTCGACGCCTCAACGTTCTGTGGGCGATGATCCGTGACGGAGAGTGCTACCACGGCTCACCTCCCGTCACGCTGGCGGCTTGACATCACGATTGGGAAGTCCGAGGTGGGGCGCAGGCTGTAGGGGGCGGATGGGGGCGGTACGCGGGTGAGGGCCTGGCGGACGTACGTGCCGCGGTCGAGGGGTCGCTTCGGGCCCGGGTAGGGGCGTGGTGCTGCGAAGGTGTGGGCGGCGTTGGGGTGGACCTCTCCGGCGGTGCGCACGGTGATGTGGTCGGGCTCCTCGACGGGCCAGTCCTCGACGCCGAGGGGGAGCCGGTTGATCCGGGGCAGGATCACGTACCACCAGTGCGGCCGGGTCTGTGTCTGGCCGGGGTTGACCTCGCCCCACGTCTCGACGGCCACGCCGTCGGCGTGGTGGTCGTGGAGGTAGCGGTCGACGTACTCCGTGACGCGATGACCGATGAAGTCCTCCCCGGTGAGGAGACCAGCGATCACCCGGACCCGCTCGGGGCCGAGACGGAAACCGAGGGCTCCGACCGGCGGGTACCGGTAGACGTTCACCAGGGAGAGGGTCGCGCGGTCGTGGAGTTCCCAGACGCTCGCGGCGTTGTGGTCGGGGACGCCGGCGACGAGGGGGGTGAGGCGGAGGGTGTCGACCGGGGCGGAGGACTCGCGGACGGCTTCCTCGTCGGGGCGGACGGTCACAGGGTGTCTCCTGCGGCCGGGACGGCATGCCAGTGGCTTCCGTCCTCGTTCATGCGCAGGAGTTCGCCGGTGGAGCCGCAGGAGCAGCGTGGCGTGCCGCACAGGATCCCGGCGCGTCCGTGGTCGACGCACTCGGCAGCGACGTTGATGCACCGGCCGGTGGTGTTGATGCCGACGTGTTCGAGGAGGCCGCGGATGCTGGCCGGTGGGGCGAGGGGGCCGGGGTCTTTCACCCAGAGGGAAAGGGCGCGCAGGATGCGGCGTCGGCTGGCGCGCATGCGGACGATGAGGTTGGCGCTTCTCTGTCGCTCGATGTACTTCGCCGCGGTGATGACGTCGACGCGTAGGGCCTCGTATGCGGCGGTCGCGCGGCGTGCTTCTTCCAGGGCTGTGGTGAGAGCGGGGTCCGGGACGGGTGGTGTGGAGTAGCGCGGCATGGCGTGGAGGGCGCGGCTGATCGCGAGGGTGAGGTCCCACACGGCGCCCTCGTCGTCATGGGACAGCTCGGCGTTCAGGGAGTCGCGGATCGTCTTGCGCTGCCGCTCGACGTCGGTGAGCCCGTCCGGGCCGAGGGTCATCTCTCCGGCCGGGATGATGCGGATCGGTTCTCCGTCCTCGTCGGGGGCCAGGAACGCGGCGTCGATGGCCTGGCGGACCTCGGCGCGCCGGGCGAATGACCGCGCGGGGGCGGTGAGTTGTGCCATGTGTGGGGCTCCAGGATCAGCGGCAGCGGCGAGGGGCGGGCGGCCCGTAGGGGCTCATCCATGCCGGCCGGGACGGTGCCACCGCGGCGGCGGCTGCGGGTGAGCGGCGCCACGCCTTCGCCAACCGGCGGGCGGCTTCGAGGGCGGCGCGGGCCATGGCGCGGATCTGGTCGCAGAACCGGCGCAGGTAGCCGAGGGCACGGGCGAGGGCGGCACCGACGGTGCGGGCCTCCTCGGCATTGAGCTTGGTGATCGTCATGGTCGTCAGGCCTCCGAGGAGTCGCGGGTCAAAGTTCGGCGTAGACCGCGAGGAGCCAGGCTGCAGCGTCCTGTGTCGGGGTCAGGCCGAGGGCGGTGAGCGCCGCCTTTAGCTCGGCCTCCCAGCTGTCGGCGGCGAGTTGGCTGCGGACGAGGTCGTCGAAGTCGAGGGTCACGGGGTTGCCGCGGTGGGCCGTGACGGCGCATGCGGCGAGCAGGTATTCCCCGTAGTCCCGGGTGCAGTGCGTGTGCACGGTGATGCCGGTGACTCCGGCCTCGCGCAACCGGGCTTCGGCTGCCTCGACGAACGAGGGGTCGTCGACCTCCTCGTCCCACCAGGGGACGTCGAGGAGTTCGTACGAGCCGGTTTCCTGGACGCGCCACTCGTTGGACGGTCCGCCGAGGTTGTAGCCGTAGACGAGGAGGGCGTCCGTGGACCGGCCCATGGTTGTTCTCCTGGTGGTCGGTGTTGGCTTGCGGGCGAGGATGCGGCGGCGGTGACGGGCGGTGCTGAACGGAACCCCCGCGTAGAGCAGCGAGGGTGAGCACAGCAGCCCTGTGCGGTGCGCGAGGTAGCGCAATCCGTGGCGGCGGAGAGCGCGGCTGGTCATCCGCCTGCGGCCCGGACCTGCTCGACGGCGGCGCGCAGCCGGGGCAGCGGAACGCCGCGCTCTCCGCCGATGAACAGGCGGTCGAGGAAGTCCATCTGTCCCAGCTCGCGCAGCTCGGTGACGAGGTCGTCGCCGGGCTCGGGCTCGCGGTACAGGGCGCGGCCGGCGCTCACGGTCCACTCGGCCGCGAGGTGGCCGGCGCCCTCGTCGGTGACGAGCTGCGCGCGCAGGTCGAGGAACGGGAACGCCGCGGCGATGGCCTGCCACTCCTCGGTGACGCTCTCGACGTCGGGGTGTTTGCCGATGTTGTAGGTCGCGCAGCCGATCGTGCCGTCCCAGTCGCACCAGCCGTGCGGGCCGCCGATCCAGGACGAGGCGATCCGGGAGGTGTAGAGCCACTGAAGGCCGAGGCAGCGCAGGCCCTCGGCGGCGGCACGGATCGACTCCGGGGTCCAGAAGCCGAGCCTTCCGTTCTCGACGCCGAGGACGTCCCCGACGGTGGTGGTCCATTCCCGGTCGTTGGTGTGCAGGAGCCACAGGTTCGAGGTGCGGATCAGGATCTCGTTCGCCTGCTCCTCGGTGACGGTCTGTCCGGTGACGAGGAGGCGGGGCCACTTGGTGAGTTCCACGGGTTGTGTCCTTCGGTTGTACGGATGGATCGGGGTCAGGTCTCGGGAGATCCGGGGTCGTACTGCGGGGCGGCGGCCTGGCGGGCGCGCAGGACGACGCCGGGCAGGGCCCGGGTCAGGGCGGCCTCGACGGTCGAGGCGAGGGCCCGGACGTCCCCGGTGCACAGGGCACAACGACGGTCGTAGGGGTGGCCGTTGCTGCCGCCGTGGGGGCTGAGTTCCGTCGCGGCCGGGGCGGAGCGGGCGGTCGTCGTGGTGAGCAGGACGGCGACGAGGTTGCGCAGCGGGCTGCGCCCGCGGGTCGGTTGCCCGGGTGCGCGCCGGGCCTTGACCGCCCGGAGGTGGGCGACGTCGTTGTCCGGGAACCCGGCGACCAGGGCCTCGGTGATGGTGTCCGCGAGGACGTCGACGTCAGCGGTGCACAGGGCGCAGTGCCCGTCCCACCAGTGCCCGTCATCGCCGCCGTGGGGCAAGGACGCCCGGCCGCGTGTGGGCCGGAGCCGTCGGGTCGTGGTGAGGACGACCTCGACCAGGTCCCGGACGGGATGCGGGAGGTCCCGGCGGGGCCTGCGGCAGGTGACGGCGTCCCAGTTGGGGGTGACGACGTGGTAGCGGGGCAGGTCGGTCGGGAGGACGCCGCAGCAGGGGGTGAGGGTCATCCCGGCAAGGGGCATCGCGTGCGTGGCGCTGGGGCTTCGTCGGGGGCTCATTCGCTGCGGCTCCTGTCGTTGAGGGCCGGGCATCCCGGGGCGTGGGGGCGGTCCGTCGAGGGCCACCAGGTCGTGTCACAGGTGCATTTGTCGGCGCGGACGATCCGGCGGACCCCGCGGTCGGCGCGCCACCGGCGCCACGGGCCGGGGCCGCGGTCTGGCTCGTCGAGGACGGACCGGGAGGCCTCGCGGAGCATGCCGACGAGGACGGCGAGGGCGACGGCGTAGAACACCAGGCCCTCGCGGCGCTCCCCGGCCTGGAGGTGGGTTGCGCCTGTGGACACGGTGGCGAGGAGGACCACGCCGTACAGGGCGAAGGCCGCGCGGCCGGCCGGGGTCACTGGGCCCACCTCCGCCATGACCGGATGGCGCGGCGGGTGCAGAAGTAGACGATGGGCATCTCGACGGGCAGGAAGAGCACGCCGAGCAGGGCGAGAGCCGTCGGGTCGCTGAGCGCGAGCGTCGTCATGCTGTCTCCGGGGGTTCGGTACGTTGGCGGCGTGCGCGCCGCCCGAGGTAACGGCTCGGGCGGCGCGTCTCAGGGGGTCACTGCTCGCGGACGGCGAGGCCGGAGCGGATCGCCTCGCGGGCCTCGTTGACGGCATCGGTGCTGAGTTCGAGGCGCGGGTCCAGGTAGACGTGCACCGCGGCTTCGACCCGTTGGGCCCCGGCGCTGCGCACCCACCCGGTCGTGTAGAGCCGCAGGGCGTCGGCACCAGGCACGTCGGCCGGAGCGCCGCCCGCCTCGGCGGTGGTCTCGACGGTCATCTCCCTCGGCGCGGGAGCGGTCCCCTGGAGCTTGTCGCGGTGGGCGGCGAGGACGGTGTCAATCAGGCCCAGGGTGCGGCGGTGGCGCTGCTCCCTGCTCTCGTCCTCGACCGGGGTCCGGCCGTGGGCCAGGGCGAGGGCGATCTCCCCGAGGACGTCACCAACTTCGTCGTCGGGCAGCAGATCGGCCCACGGCAGGACGGGCACCGCCGACCGCTCCTCGTCGGCCCCGGCCGGGCTCGTGGTGTACGCCGCGGTGGTCTCCTCGACGGTGGCGTGCCCGAGGGCGGCAGCGGCCTCGCCCTCGCGCTGCTGAGGGAAGTGAGGGTCAGCCCGCCGGATGTCCGGCAGTGGCTCGCGGCAGTCCGCGCAGCGGCGGGACTGAACCCACGTCTTCCACTGCTGGCCTTCCGCGTATTCGCTGGTCACCTCCCACGACTCGTGACGGCAGGGGATCTCCTCCTCGTCGTCGAGGGACGGCGCGAGGAACGAGGCGACCAGGCGCCGGCCGACGGGGCACCGGTGGGAGATCACGCCGTTCTCGGTGCACGCGACGCAGCTCGTGACGTGCTCCTCGCCCGCCGCGACGAGGCCACGGACGCGCCGGGTGGGCTGCTCGTCCCGGATCCACGACAGGAGCGCGGCGGCGTAGGCGTTCCGCGACTCCTCGGCCCGCTGGGCGTCGGCCTCGGTCGCCTTACGGATCGCGTCGACGTGGGGCGCGTGCTCGGCGAGCGCCGCCAGGACAGGCGCGGGCATGGCGGCCGCTAGACGGACCGGGGTCCGCTTGTCGCGTTGCTCCCCGGGCTCGATACAGATCCGCAGGAAGGCGCGGAGTTCGTGCTCGTTGGCGAAGTTCATGATCAGGCTCCTTCGGTGGGTGGTGCGCGGACCGGGCGGTCAGCGCTGGTTGATCAGCCGGGGTCCGACCCCGAGCCACGGCATGGACGTCCGCTTGGGTGTCTGGCCGGTCTCGCGGGCGGCGACGGCGATGACCTCGCGGAGCTTGGCGCGCCGCTCCTCGGGGCTGCGGACACCGGCCTCGACGTCGGCGAGGATCGGCCGGAGCGGGTGGGCGTGGATCTCGATACGACCGCGGCTGGTGGTGCGGACGTGGAGGTCGGTGATGTGGAAGTTGTCCGCGGCGTCCAGGCCGAGGCCGAGGGCCGTCGCGTCGATGTGGTCGCCGAGCTCGGCCCCGCCAGCCGTCCACGCGTACCGGACGCGGCACCCGCCGTCCGGGCGGTAGAACACGACCGCGAGGAACGTCTCCGGCTCGTGGTCGGTGAGGATGCCCTCGACGAGGGCGAGTTCGACCGGCCCTCGGTCCCCGGTCGGGGTCAGGGGCGGGGTGCGCAGCTCCAACAGGTCGGTCATCAGGTCGTTCCCTTCGGGTTTGTCGGGCCCCGGGTGGGGGCCGCAGGGTCAGGCGTTGGGGTGTTCGCCGCCCGCCTCGCGGAGCAGGGTCATCAGCTCGTCGACCCGGCCGGGGCCGAGGAGGTTCGCGCTGGTCATCGCATTGCGCGTCCAGTCCGACAGCGGGCCCACCTTCTCGGCGGCGCCGGTCGCGGCTTCCTCGGTCTCGAACGCCGCGAGGGCGCGGCCTTCGTGGTGGGCGAGGATCCAGCGCAGCGGCGAGAGCACGCTGACGTGCTCCGGGATCTCGTAGACGTGCAGGCCGGGGACGGGCTCGGTCGCGGTCACCGTGATCGGGCCGGCCGAGGTGCTGACGATGTGGTCGGGCATTGCGCTCCTTCGGGTGGGGCCCGGCCCCGGTCGGGGGCCAGGGGTGTCAGATGGCGCCGGTCCAGCGGGCCAGCTCGGCGCCTGCCTCGGCGTTCGCGCGGACGAGGTCGTCCCGGTCGGCGAGGACGTCGACCAGGGCGGTCCGGGCGTCGGCGAGGAGCTGCGGCGTCTCGGCCGGGTCCGGCCGGCCGCCGAGCTGGGCGACGAGGGCCCGGATCTCGACGAGCCGGTCCTCCTCCAGCTGGACCCGGCGGGGCTCGGTCTCGGTCGTGTCGCTCACGCGGCCTCGCGCTCCCAGTCCTCGACCGGCCACGTCGTGCCGTCGCCGTCGTCGTGGTCCTCGCGGTGGTCGGGGTCCTCGATCTCGCAGTACCGCTCCGAGCCCACGGAGTCGTGGGTCATCGCGTCACAGCGGGTCTCCTCGGCCGGGGCCGGGGCGGGCTCGTACGCGATCCCACGCGCTGCCCGGCGGGCCTCGACCTGCGCCTCCGTCGGCGCGGTCCACTCGTGCCAGTTGGCGGAGGCCACCCACGCGGTCGCGCCGACGTGGACCTCCCCGCACCAGCGGCAGCCGAGCACCTGTGGCGGGGTGCCGTCCGGGTGCCGGATCGCTCCCCGGCGCAGGCCGGTCGTCGGGTCGACGAGAGGCAGGTTCATGCGTTGCTCGCTTCCTGGTGGAGCCCCCGGCGGGCGGCGAGGCGTGCGGCCTGGTCTTGCTCGGCCTGGACGCAGTCGGCGCAGCGGCCTTCGGGGTTGCGGTCGCGGAACGACCGGCCGCAGCCGCAGACGCGGACGGGGGCGAACGGGTCGGTGATCTCTACGGCGGGCCGGGAGGGGGTCTGTGCGGCCGGTGACGGCGCGTCAGGAGCGTCGGGGACCGGCATCAGCAGCGGGGCTTGGATCGCCCGTCCACGGTCCACGGACGACCTCCGGCGGCCGGGGGTCTGCTCGCGGTGACCGGCGCAGCGCTTCCCGGGACGGACCAGCGGGATCCGGCAAACCTCGCACCGGCCGAACGCCTCGCCGGACTCGGGCTCCTGCGGCTGGCTGCTGGGCTGCTCCGGCTCGCCCTTCTGCTGACCGCCGCTGGCCTGCTCGTTCTCCTCGCCAATCGGAAGCTCGTTCTGTTCGCTCGACGAGCCCCGATCCACCCGAGGTTGAGGAACTACATCAGCCCCGTCGTGGTAACCCGCATGGAAGACACATGGTTTATTCGGCCCACGGTGGTCCGAAGTGGTCGAGCCACGGTGGTCCGAGGTCGGTCGAGCCACGGTGGTCCGACCCTCGTCCGTCCCCTCGGGGCTCTCGGGCTCGAGAATGCTCGGCCCACCGTGGGCCGAGGTCTCCGGCTCCTCCTCCAGCTTCGGGAACTTCTTCCCGCCGCTCCGGGACGTCCCACGGAGGTACTCCTCGGCCGCCTTCCAGTCCGGCCACGGGCTCACCACGACCCGGAAGAGGGGCGTCGCTCCCCGCTTGCGCTCACCGACCAGGACGACGATCCCGGCCCGGATCGCCGCCTCGACGTACCGGCGACCGTCCTGCTCACGGCACCCGGCCGACCGGGACAGGCGGTCCATCTTGATCGGCCGGTGATTGCCCCCGTTGAACCGCACCTCGCCCGACGGTGCCGCGTGCTGGCGCAGGGAGTACAGCATCGCGAGAAAGCCCGTCTTGAGGTACGGCGGCATCTCGTCCACCCATTTCCAGGCGACGGCGTTACCGAAGGCGTGGGCGATCCCGCCCGTCCGCTGCTCCTGGTCCTCGGTGCTCACAGCGCTCCTCGTCGGTGGGGGAAGTCCGAGCCGGGGTGGCTCGTGGTCACATACAACCGCGATCTTTAAAGTTTTGCAACTCTCACCACTCTTGCTAGAGTCGCAATGTCTTACACTCTTGCCATGACCGCGAAGCCCGAGATCCGAATCGCCCCCGACGGCGTCCAGGAGGTGCGCCTCACCGACGCCCGCCCGCTGCTGACGTCCCTGATCGAGGACGCGCGCGAGCGGGACCGCGTGAGCGCCTTCACCGTCCGGGGGAAGCGAAAGATCATGCTGGTGACGCCCGAGTGGTACGACGCAGTGGTGCAGGCGCTGAAGGACCGGAGCGCCTGACCCGCCGTCCTGTGACCGACTAGGAGACGCACGACGATGACGACGATCCCCGAGGAGCCCGAGCGCAAGCAGCTCGCCAAATGGCCGGCGCACGTCGCCGACACGCTCGCGCGTCAGCAGCTGGCCGGCGGCTGGCTTCGGGCCCTGCCCCCGGCCGGCGTGCAGATCCTCGGCGCCATCGCGAGCCGCTGCGAGACGGTGACGCCCGACGAGCTCGGCCGCGTGCTGCCCGTCGAGCCGGTCGACGGGGACCGCTGGGCGGCGCCCTGCTGGTACGAGGACGCGGAGCAGGTCGCCACGCTCGACCGGTACGCCGCGGCGTACGACCGCGGCCCGGTGCGCACGTGCGCGGACCTCCTCGACCTCCTCGTTGCTGCCGGGGTGTTGTGGTTCGCCCAGGGGAAGGTGATCGGCCCCGTGACGCCCGTCCCCGGGGTCGACGAGGTTTTCCCGGTCAGCAACGCCGAGCGTGCCGAGATCGCTAGCCTGCGGGACATGGCGGCACAGCTCGGCTGACCGCCTGGCGCATCGTTCGACCTCGCAACCACGCTGGGAGAGATCTGCATGTCCGACGAGATCGTCAAAGCCCACGTCCGGAAGTGGCTCGCTGCCAACGTCCAAGCTCAGGAGGAGTTCGCGGCCAAAGTCGCCGAGCTGGAGGCAGCGGGGCGCCGCATCGTGAATAGCGGCCAGGTCGGCGCCTACGGAGACGACGATCGGGCCCCGTGGGAAGTGACTGACTGGCGCACCGGCGATGTCCTGGCGTCCGAGCGTGGTACTTACGAGGAGTACGAAGCACGGCTGTCGGAGCTGGACCCCGAAGATCGCTGGATCGCCCTCGATAACGTGTCGATGGAAATCGGCGTGCCTGACCCAGGTCTGACGCCCGGTCTGCCGGAAAGCCTTTGTCTCGCCCTCGTCGAGTGGCTGGAGAACAGCGCTGGCGCCGAGGAACTGGCTTCCTGGTTGGGAGAACCGGTCGACGTGATTGAGCACCAGATGCGCAATGAGACCGAGGCGATGCGCGTCAAGTGATGTGGCGCCCAGGCGGGTGCACCAGTGGGGAGGGCGGCCGTGTGCCGCCCTCCTTTCGTGTGTCCGGGCCCGGGTCACTGGTCCCCCCTGAGCCAGCGGAGGAGGTCGTCGTCGCTCCCGGTTGTCACGGCCTGCTGCCAGTCGACGGGGTGGCCGGCCTCCTCGGCGAGGGTCGCGGCCGAGTAGCACGGGGTGCACACGTTCCGGACGAGCTGGTCGCGGGTCGACCGGTGCACGCTGAGGTGGCGGGCGTGGCCGCACAGGGAGCAGCGGCCGAGCGGGGGCAGGGTGCCAGGGTTCACGTGCGGCCGCCGTCCTGGTCCTGCTCCTGGCCGTCGAGGCGGATCAGGCCGAGGCAGCGTGTCAGCTCGGGCTCGGGTGGCTGGCAGGTGGCTACGTGGGGCTTGTGCAGCTTCTCGAACGGGGCGACCGGCAACTCCTCGGTCGGCCGGCGCGACAGCCACACGCCGCGGCCGTCACGGCTGACGGCCGTGTTGCCGCCCGGGTCCGGGGCGACGTCGACGGCGAGCCGCTTACGGGCCTCGGTGACGGTCCACCGGATCGGCGCGCCGCAGATCTGGCAGTACGAAGGCTTGGGCATCGGTCATCTCCTTCCGGACGGCCGAGGGTGCGAGGGGACGAGCAGCGTGGGCCCGGGCGCCATGAGGGAATCGCCCGGCCCCGCGCGGTCGAGGGGTCAGACGGAGTGGAGATTCAGGCCGACGATCGTGGGCGCTGGCTCCTTCTCACCGACGCGGAGCACACCCATCGGTGAACTGGTGGCGTGGTGGTTCCACGCCTTCGCGATGAGCTGGTAAGCCAGTGCCCGACCGTTCTGGCTTGTGAGGCTGCGGGCCTCCCGGATGAACCGGTTTCGCAGGTGGAGCCGCGGGTCTCTCGCAGTGAGGCCGATGCCGTCGACCAAGCCCTCAAGCCAACCGGGGATGCGGTCGCTGTGCTCCGTGCGCTCGGCTTGGGCGAGCACGGCCATGTGCGGGCCTGGCGGGATCTTCGCGTTGGAGCTGACAGTCTTCACGTCCTTGCCCCAGCTCCGCAGCTCGGGCCACTTCCCGACGACGTCGATCACCTCGTCCATCTCGACGCGTGACGCGAAGACGTCGCCGATGATCAGGTTCTCGGGACCGAAAGAGCCGTCCACGACGCCCAGGAACTTCGCGGCGTTGGCAGCACTGCTGCCGTAGGGGTGGTCATGGATGAGCTGTGCCGCGTTCCGGCGGAGCGGGGTGTCGAGGACATCGAACGTCATCTCGTCCATGCCCTCAACGAACGGGATCACGAACAGCTTTGCGGCGATGCCGGTTGCGACGATCGCCAACAGCCGATGCTGACCGTCGATCAGGTAGCCGTCCCGGTTGAACGCGATGCCCTGGTGCGTGCACTTGAACTTGCCCGCCCGGTATTTCCGTGAGTAGTCGCGGACGGT
This sequence comes from Streptomyces diastatochromogenes, assembly GCA_001550305.1. Classification (GTDB taxonomy): domain Bacteria; phylum Actinomycetota; class Actinomycetes; order Streptomycetales; family Streptomycetaceae; genus Streptomyces; species Streptomyces mirabilis_D. The sequence goes on along the minus strand of LRTP01000325.1, from coordinate 407 downwards.
GACCTGACTGACGCGGCGGTTGTAGACGACATTTCGGTTTTCAAGCCAGTCGGCGGCGATCTCTGCCGTGACACACATGACCACGGGACGGGCGGGAATGGCGTGCTTGCTGGCGCCAGGCGTCCGCTCCTCTTCGTTCGACTCAGGCAGAGGCATCGCAATGGGGCGCTTCGTCATGGGGTGGCTGCTCTCTCGATATGCCGGGCGTCTCGGCGCGCCGACCGGTTTGTGAGGGGGGTCAGTCGCAGGCGTCGAGGTCGACGTCCAGGCCGCCGTGACCGTGGTGGTGGGAACTGCCGCGCTTCGGCGTCGCCGTGACGGTGCGCACCGGGCGCGGCTCCTTGGACACAGAGCCCCGGGGCGCGGTCGGCGCCTTGCTCACCGACACCCGCGGCGGGGCGGCCGGG
>LRTP01000324.1 GCA_001550305.1 Streptomyces diastatochromogenes | reverse complement strand
TCCACGCGGCGGCGCTCATCCCGGCGTCATGTTCATGGCTTCTTCCCCGCGGCCGGGCTGTGGTGCCGTCACCGGGGAGGGCCGAGGACGACGTTGCCGGACAGTTCCGCGGCTTCGGCTAGCAGCTGCGCGGTAATCTCGAAGCCCTCCGGGCGTGGTTGACGAAGGTCACGGCCCGCGTGGCGGAACATCTTCTCCAGCCCTCCGGGGGTCGAGATGAGCAGGAGGTCCGCCTTCTCGGAGGTGATGCGGTAGCCGTGCGGGATGCGCCGGGGCGGGAAGACGATGCCGCCCTCCAGTAAGTCGCGCTCCTCCTCGTCGGCCCACGCCAGCGCTGAACCGGACAGGAGTAGGAAGGCCTCGTCCTCGTTGTTGTGGACGTGGAACGGCGGCGCCTCGCCCCTGCTGACGTCGAAGCGGCCGACGGTCAGCTGCCCGCCGGTCGCCTCGGCGTCGAGCAGGACGCTGAAGACACTACCGCCGATCCACTCGAGCTGCTGCTGGTCCTCACGTTGCGCGAGATGGGGGATGCTCATGGCCGATCCTCGAAATCCGTGGGCGGCGGCGCCGTCCTCCTCCTCGCGACCCTGCGCCGCACCGCTGCCCGATCTCCATCGTCCGCGGTGCTCAGTCGGGCCCAACACTGCCCACCCCGGGCGCTCACGGGTCACGACGTCGGGCCCGTGAGGCCCTCGCGTCCGGCTCACTTCACCCGGCGGGGATGGCACCGGAACACGCGGAGAAGTTTGGATCCAGTGCCGCCTGTGGCTGGAAGCCCGCCGCCACACTCTTCGAATTCAAAGCAGTAGACTCCGGTCATGCCTGATTCACCGCCGTCGCTCGACCGTGTGCAACTCGGCGCCTACTTCGGCCTCGTCGAGGTGACCAGCCTGCTCCGGCATGCGGTCGAGCAGCAGCTGCGCGAGAGCGGCGACCTCAGTTACGTGCAGTTCCAGCTACTGGCCCGCCTCGGAGACTCACCGACGGGCAGCCACCGCATGACCGACCTGGCCGACGGCGTCGTCTACAGCCGCAGCGGCCTGACGTACCAGGTGGGTCTCCTCGAGACGGAGGGCCTGGTCGTCCGCGCTCCCTCAAAGGACGACGAGCGCAGCATCACCGTCACCATCACCGACGCCGGGCGCGCGCTGCTCGGCAAGGTGCTGCCGGGTCACGTCGAGGTGGTCAACGGCCTCCTGTTCGAACCGCTGTCGCGCGACGACGTCACGACCCTCGCCAGCCTGCTGGCGCCGGTGCGCGACCACATGCGCTCGACACCGCCCCGCTCGGCCACGCCTCGCCGCCGCAAAGGCGGGGCATAAGGACTCGACAGGCGTCGGGGCCCCGGCGACCGCAGGGGATCAGGACACGGCAGGACGCCGGGCAGCCCGCAGCCGCCGGTGAACCGGAACGGGGGCGGAGGGAGGCTGAGTCGTCAGGTCGGTCGGCGGGCGAATTGCGCCGGTGTTGCTTGGTAGTGCTTCTTGAATGCGCGGATGAAGTGGCTGCTGTCGGTGAAGTGCCAGCGCGCGGCCGCCTCGGAGACGGTGAGGCGTGATCCGGGGGCGGTGAGCGCTGCGGCCGCTTCCTCCAGACGCCGGCGGCGGATGTAGGCGCTGAACGACTCGTCCAGACTCGTGAAGGCCCGCTGCAGGGTGCGCACCGAGACGTGCAGGTGTGCGGCGATCGCGGCCGGGGAGAGACCGGCGTCGGTGAGCCGGGCGTCGGCCAGGTCCTTGGCCGCCTGGGCCAGCGCCGGGGTGAAGGTGGGCTCGTGGTCGTCGAAGTGGTCGAGGACGAGTCCCTTGGCCAGTTCGAGCAGGGCGTTGCGGGACGCGTGGGCGGCCACCGGGCTGAGGTCGCTCACGGTCCGCTGGACCATGCTGGTGTGCGCCATGAGGATCTGCGCCGCGGGCGAGGTGGCCCGGCCCGCGCGTGGTTTCCCAGCGACCAGGGACCGCAGGGCCTCACCGGGAAACATGAAGATGCGATTGCCGATCTCCGGCGTGGTGTGGAAGTGGTTCTCCGTCACGACGTGGTGCATGAAGTAGGTGCCGGCCGAGACGTACGCGTCACCGCCCTGGTCGTGCGGGTCCCGCAGGGTCATCGCACCTCGCAGCCCGACGTACAGCCTGATGTGGTCGTGCTCGTGCGTCCAGACTGACTGGGTGCTCACGCGGGAGGAGCCCCAGAGTTCGTTGACGGCGGTGTCCCGCAGGGTCACCGAGCGTACCTTTCCCTGGAAGCCGTCGACCGTGGAAGCGCTGAACTCCGGCAGGGGGTAGAGGTCTCCCATGCGGTCGTTCCAGGTGTCGATGAACGGCTCCCAGGTCCCCCGGCCGGTTCCGGTGGAGTCGGTCTCGGCGGTGAAGGTGCCCACCTGGTCGCTCGGTCCAAGGAACCGCGGCCTGCTGCTCATGTGTCCTCCGCGCCGATGAAGATGTCGCCGGGATCCCATCTGGTGTCGCAAACGTACACGCTTTCCCCGCACGGCCGTTCCTACTGTTGGCTGCACTTCAACCGTTGACGATCAACCGCCTGCGGGTGCCGCCGACCGTGCTGCCCCCGTGCACGCCGGCGCCGCCTCCACGGGCGCACCTACGACCGGAAAGACCATGGAGAACCAGACCACCGCGCTGGTCTCCGCCCTGCCCGAACACCGGAAATCGTGTCGGCCGCCCGACAGCAGTTCTCCCTCAACGACTGCTCATCGCCCCAGCCAAGACAGCGAGGTTGGATCGCAGGAGATGTCTGGCCGACCGCGCCTACGGGTGCGTGTCCGTGATCGCGATGATCCCGTCGAGGTGGTCCAGGGTTGCCTGCAGGTCGTCGATCTTGGCCTGGAGGCGCTCGCGCTCGGCTCGCAGCATGGCTCGTTGCTCGGCGTCGGTGTGCCCGGAGTCCCAGCACGGCAGGAGTTCGGTGATCCTTCGGCTGGTGAGGCCGGCGGCGAACATCTGCTGGAAGAAGCGGACCAGGGGGATGGCGTCCTGCCGGTACAGGCGCTGGCCGGACGGGCTGCGCTCCGCGATGAGCAGCCCTTGCTGCTCGTAGTAGCGCACGGCGCGCACTGAGACGCCGGCACCTCGTGCCACCTCGCCGATGCGGATCAACCGCTCGGCTGCGGCCACTGTGACAGTCATCGTGATTCCTCTCACCCCTGGCCCTGACGACCAGCACTTGCCTCTGACGTTAGCGTCAGGTTTTAGCGTACCGGTCATGGATATCAACAACTCCGTCGCCCTTGTCACCGGAGCCAACCGCGGTCTGGGCCGCGCCTTCGCCCAGCGTCTGCTCGAACGGGGCGCCCGCAAGGTCTACGCAACAGCCCGCCGACCGGAGACCGTGGACCTGCCTGGGGTCGAGGTGCTGCCCCTCGACATCGCCGATCCCGCATCCGTGAGGACCGCCGCCGAGGCCGCCCCGGACGTCTCGCTACTCATCAACAACGCGGGAATCAGTACGGGGACCGACCTGGTGACCGGTTCGCTGGACGCGGTGCGGCACGAGCTGGAGACCAACATGTTCGGCCACCTGGGAATGATCCGGGAGTTCGCGCCGGCGCTCGCCAGGAACGGCGGGGGCGCGATCGTCAACGTCCTCTCCGCCATGTCGTGGTTCGGGGGCAAGGGCGCCAATGCCTACCACCTGACCAAGGCCGCCGCCTGGGCCATGACCAACGGCGTCCGCCTGGAGCTCGCCGAGCAGGGCACGCTCGTCACAGCGGTACACCTCGGCATGGCCGACACCGACATGGCGGCGGGCTGGCCCGTGGACAAGATCGCTCCGTCGGACCTGGCCGACGCGGCGCTCGACGGTGTCGAGGCGGGATCCGCCGAGGTCCTCGCCGACCAGTGGAGTCGGGACGTCAAGTCCCGTCTGCCGCTGACGCCGGAAGAGTTCAACGCCGCAATGGACCGCGCCCTGGCGGCCCTGATGGCGGCCTGAGGGGCCCCTCGGGCCGCACGGACTTCGGTCGGCTGCTTCTCCATCGGCCTCTCGAACTCCTCTACTTGAGGTTGAACTCGTGGTGTCGTGTCGCTGATCAGGCGGGTCCGATGGTCAGGCCGGTCTCGGCGAGGCAGCCGTCTATGAGGTGACTGCGGTACTGGATGAGGCGTAAGCCGCGTCGGATGCGCTGGCCGAGGTGTTCGGGGGTACTGAAGGCGAGGTTGGAGAGCTATCCCCGTGGCAGGAGAGACCAGATGCCTCGACGGGGTTGAGGTCGGGTGCGTAGGGCGGCAGGTAGTAGATGGCCAGCCACTCCCGGGCCGCCGCCCACTGCCGCAGGTCGGCGGCTTTGTGGACGTTGAGGGTGAGGTAGGCCGCCGGCGAGGTGCCCGTGGATCGGGTCCTTTTCCGTCGGCCCCCTCCCGAACCGTGCAGGCGGCTTTGACCGCACACGGCTCTCCAGTGATCACTTCCGGGGAAGAGCTGAGCCTCGTCCTGCGTGACTCCTCCCCCTCGTTCACGAGGGGGAGGAGTCACAGGCAATTGCACTCGTACTCCAGCTTGCTCTGAAATCTCACCGACACGGTCGGGTATGCGGCGGACAGCACGTAGAAAGAGCCGAATGCCAACTCCGCGGCACCGGCACCGCGTCGCCATCTTGCCCCTCGAACCGCCCGATGATTACTTTTCACGCGGTGAACTGCCCTGCTGGACGCCGGTGTTGCCCTCCTGCCAGTGACCGTTTCCCCGAAGATCCTCAGGGCGTGGTTCGCCGGGCCGTCGGAGGTGACCTGCGCGGGCGAGCCGGTACGCCGCCACGCTAGGCGGCCCGTGGCCCCCGGCGCGGTCTGCTCCGTAACTCCGCCCCGGTTCAGCGGCGTTGCCGCTCCTCGGCCAGGAGTTCGCAGGACCGTACCCGGTCGGCGTGGTCGGCGTGGTCGGCCTGCTCGACGGTGCCGTCGGCGATGTCGGCGGCGGCGTAGGTGATGACCTCCTCCAGCTGCTCGGCGGGCATGGCCTCCATGGCCTGGGGGCTGAGGGCGTGGGGGAAGAGGAACTCGCTGACCAGGTGGCGGTCGCCGGTGGCGGCGAGCTTGCCCCAAACCCTGAGGGTCAGTGCCTGCTGGTTGTTGGGGTGGGCCATGGTGGCGGTCAGGACGAGGGCGGTGACGCGCTCGGGGTGGCGGGCGGCGGCGCGGATGGCGACCGGACCGCCGAGGGAGTAGCCCTGCAGGGCGAAGGTGTCCAGGCCCTCGGCGACGGCGGCGGCGACGAGCTGGTCGGCGATCTCGTCGAGGTCGAGGGGGCGGTGGCGCGGGGGGTGTCGCCGCTGCCGGGGTAGTCGACGCCGACCGCGGTGTGGTGGGCGGCCAGGCCCTCCAGGATCGGGCCGTAGGTGCCGGCGATGCTGCTGCCGGCGCCGTGGGCCAGGACAAGGCCGGGGCCGGAGCCCAGGCGGGTGCGGGCGAAGGTCGCTTCGGGGAGGTTGCGTGCGGACATGACAAGCGCGACGCCCGGCGATTCGCAGTCACCGGGCTCTCATTCGTCGGACGTGAACAAGGCAGAAGGCGGCGAGGAGGGCGGTCGCCGTGAGACAGATCCACGTCTCGATCCACTGCAGGGGAAGGAACTGCTGCGGGTCGAGGTCGCGGCTGTAGGTACCCGTGATGTGCCGCGTGTGCTCGCACCGCTGCAAGGCCTCCCAAGTAGTGCTGGGCGGGCAGGGGGACGTGGCGGTGAGTGAGCCGTCCGCGTGGGTGTAGCCCTGATCGAGATGCCAGGCATTGAGGGTCCAGTCGGGGAACGCGTCGCCGTCCGTTCGCCTGACGGTCGGGGTGAGCAGATGGGGCCTCAGTTTCTCCAGTCCGGTCTGGAGGGCGAGGGCGACGGCGGCCGAGACGGCGACCGCGGCGAGGACACGGCGCAGCAGCAGACCGACGGCGGCACCGGTGGCGAGGGCGAGAAGGAGATGCGCGATGCCTGCGGGGCCGGTGTAGGGCAGATAGGACCAGTCGCTCTGGGGGGTGGTGTCGCGCCATGCCGTGCCGAGCGGGCCGGTGGCGGTGCGTCCATGCCGGATGGTGGACCACCACCAGGTGACCGGCGCGGTGATCAGGAGCGCGGCGACGACGGTGACGGCTCCGGTCACGCACAATTTGGCGGCGGCCCATTGCCGACGGCTGACGGACTGGGTCCAGACGAGCCGGTGGGTGCCGTCCTTGAGGGTCTGCGCGAACAGCGGGGCGCCGAGCAGCGCGCCGACCGCGACGGGAAGGAAACGCAGAGGCGCCCTGGCCGCGGTCATGACGGTGCTGACGGCGCGGGGCGTTCCGTCGCACACCGACGGTCCCTCGGCGCCGAGGGCGCGACCGTGCGGGCAGTTCGTGGCCCAGCTCTCCACCGCGCCGACGAGCTGGCCGTGCTGCCACACGCCCCAGATCGCGGCCAGGGCGGCGAGGGCGAGTGCCGTCCAGTGGGCCACGCGGTGCTGCCGCCAGGCCAGCCATGCGAGTCCCGCCGCAGGGCCGACGGCCAGGCGGCGAATGACGATGCGTACGTTCACCGCGCCGGCCGGTCCTGAGTGTCCGGAGAGCCGGGTGCCGGGGCCTTGGCCGTGAAGCGTCCGGCGATCAGCGGTGCGGCCTGCGGATTGCGCAGATAGGCCAGCAGGATTTCTTCAAGGGACGGTGCGGCGGTGCTCGCGGCGCCGTCGGTGGTGAGCGGGAAACGGACCAGCACGCTGAGGACACGTCCGCTGCGGCGCGTCTCGATCACCGTGCCCATCTGCGGGGGTATCGCCGGCGTGGCGGCGTCGGGGCAGGTGAAGGTCATCAGGCTGTGCGCCGCCTCCACGAACTCCGTGTCGTCGGCCAGGAGCACGCGTCCCCGGGCCATCAGCAGGACGTGGTCGCACACCAGGTGCAGCTCCGAGAGGGCGTGGGACGACATCACGATGGTGGTGCCGTGCTCCGCGGCGCGCTTCATGAGGACACCGGTCAAGGCAAGGCGACGCTGGGGATCGAGGTCGGCCATGGGCTCGTCGAGCAGCAGCAGCTCCGGCTCTTTGCCCAGCGCCAGGGCGAGCGCGACACACGTGCGCTGACCGGCGGAGAGGCGACCGACACGGGCCCGCAGGGGTATGTCGCAGTCGTCGATGATCGCGCGGGCTGCCGCTTCACTCCAGCCGGGGTTGAGTGCCCGTCCCAGACGCAGCGTCTCCGCGACGGTGAACCCCCTTTCCAGCGGGCGGTCCTGGAGCAGCACGCCGACGCGGGGCAGAACGGCGGGGGCGCCCGGAGCACGGCCGAGGACACGCAGGGTTCCCGCGTCGACGGGCCGCAGCCCGGCCGCCACGGTGAGCAGGGCGGTCTTGCCTGAGCCATTGGGTCCGACGAGACCGACGACGCGTCCACGGGGAACAGTGAAGTCCCCGCCACGCAGAGCCCATTCGTCCCGACCGCGGAGGCCGAGGCCGACAGCTTCAAGTGCGGGAGAAGCGCCCGGAGCGTCGTCGCCGTAGGAGCCACTGTCGTGGGAGCCGCTGCCGTAAGGGCCGCTGTCGTAAGGGCCGTCGTCCTGGTGTGCGGCGGACGGGTCGAGGGGGTGGTTCATCGCTCCTCGATCACCGTGAGCCTGCCAGCCGGGGGGAAGAAGACGTCGAGTTCGGCGGCCAGCAGCGCGGCCACGTCCTCGCGTTCCAGTCCGCCGGCGCGGGCCGTGGCCATCCAGACGCGCAGCTCGTCACGCAGGGGCGAGCCCGCCTGCGTGCCCGGCTGCGCGAGTGATGCCCGTACGAACGTCCCCCGGCCCTGGCGGGTGTCGACCAGGCCTTCCCGCTCCAGCTCCCGGTAGGCCTTGAGGACGGTGTTCGGATTGACCGCCGTCGCCGCGACCACCGCCGAGGCCGACGGCAGCATGTCACCGGGCACGAGCTGACCGAGCCGCAACGCCTGCTTGGTCTGCTGAATGATCTGCTGATACGGAGCCACGCCGTTGTGCCGCTCGATTCGATAGTCCACGGGTCCACTATCTCACCACTAGCTGAGTAGTGGACCTGTTTTGAGCCGCCGCGTATCGGCGCTCTCTTCCCTCTGCACCTTGCCTCGCAGCTCACTGCCCCTCCAGGCGTGCGTACCCCTGTGGCGCGAGAGGTGTTTGACACGAGCGGGGCCCTCACCTAAGACTCAGTCCACTAAGTAGATAGTGGACCGATCGAGGGAGTTTCGCCATGCCCACGGACATGGACCGTCCCCTGCGGACGCTGAGTCCTCCCGCCTCCGCGACCGCTCGGGCGAACACCGTCGAGGTCGTCTCGGGGCTGCCCTCCGTCCGTCCACGGGCCCGGAGTCGCATCGCCCGGTCCTCAGTCACCGAGTCGGTCCTGCTCTGCCTCCTGACCCTGGTGGTACGGCTGCCGTCCTTCCACCGCTCGTTCTGGAGCCCGGACGAGGGCTACCTCGCCACGCAGGCGACGATGCTGCGCAACGGGGGTCACCTGTACGACGACGTCGTGGACCGCAAGCCGCCACTGATGCCCTGGCTGTACGAGGCGTGCTTCGCCGTGGCGGGGAACAACGGACTGGCGGCGGTACGAGTGGCAGCGGTCGTTTCGCTCGGTGTCACCGCGATCCTCACCGCACGGACGGCGAGTCGGCTGCTGGGCGCCTGGGCGGCGCTGCCCGCCGGGGTGATGACGGTGGCGGCCTCCGCGGCGCTGCCCGCACCGGATGCGATGGCCGCCACCTTCGAGATCTTCATGCTCCCCGCGACCGTGGCAGCGCTCTACTTCGGGATCAAGGGACGCTTCCTGGCTGCGGGACTGGCCGTCGCCCTCGCCGCTCTGACCAAACAGGTCGGCTTCGCACCCCTGTTGCCGCTGATACCGCTCGCCCTCGGCGGGAGTCGACGACGTCGGGACACGGTCGCTCTGGCCGTGGGCGCGGCGGCTCCCGTGGTGATCTGCGCCCTCGCCCTCGGGGCGCACCGCTTCACCTTCTGGGTGTTCCTCTCCTCGGGCTCGTACGCGACGTCACCGCTCGGCGCGCTGCACGTGGCAGGCCGCGCCGCAGCTGGCTTCGGCAACCTGCTGACAGCGTTCGCCGCCGTGGCGGTCATGCTTCCCCTGCTGCCTTGGCGTCGCCATTCACGCCTTCGCTCGGCACGGCTCCGGCGGGACCGGACGGTGTGGCGCCGAGGCGAAACGGGGCCCGACGCCAGGCTCTCCCGCAGCCTCGACCTCCTGCTCGCCGGATGGCTGCTCGCGTCAGTCATGGCGGTCGCGGTGGGCTGGCACTTCTACGGCCACTACTTCCTCCAACTCGTACCACCCGTCGTGCTGTTGGCGTTGCGGGTGGTGGACGCGGTCTGTGGAACCCCGCCCGCCGGGCCTGCTCTGCTGCGTCGTCAGGTCGGCCGTGCCGGACGGCCGACGACCGCTCTGGGCGTAGCGGTGTGCTCGCTGCTGGCCGCCGCCTGGTGGACGGCCGGGGCGTGGCAGGCCCGGCCCCCGCAGATGGACAAGTCGGTGGCGGTGGCGACCTTTGTGCGCGACCACAGTGCACCGGGGCAGCCCGTCTTCGTATGGAGTATGCACCCGGAGATCTACTGGCTGTCCGACCGGCCTCCGTCGAGCCGCTACCTCACGGCGGGACTGCTGACGAACTTCAGCGGTGGCAGCGATATCCGTCGCGTCGGCCCCTCCTACGCCGTCCCCGGCACCTGGCCCGTCTTCCGCCGAGAACTGGCCCACACACCGCCGTGCGTCTTCGTGGACGACTCGCTCGACACGCCCTATTCCCTCACCGACTACCCGGAACTGCGCTCCCTGTTGGCCGACGGCTACTGGCAGGTGGCCGAGATCGAGGGTGCACGTGTATATCGCAGGGACGTGTGCTGAACGGTGTCCTGCCGCTGGGGTGCATGGCCATGGGGCCTTGACCCGGAATCTTGGACACGGGCTATGCGGCTTGGGCCAGGGTAGTTGATGTTGTGTCGAGTGCCGTCTCGTAGGCGATGGGGCTGCGTTGTCCGAGGCGGGAGTGACGGCGTCGGGTGTTGTAGCGGTTGAGCCAGCCGAATGCGTCGAGGCGGGCATCGCGTTCACTGGACCAGGTCTTGCGGCCCTGGAGCGTCTCGCGTTTGAACGTCGCGTTGAAGGACTCGGCGAGTGCGTTGTCCGCGCTGGAGCCGATCGCGCTCATGGACTGGCGGACGCCGGCCTGGCGGCAGGCGTCGGCGAAGGCCCGGCTGGTGTACTGACCAGGTTCAATCAGTGGATGCAACACCGGCTTATTTGATCGATAGTAGATGGCCGTTGAGGGCTTCGGCGGGTGTCTTCCAACCGAGGCTCTTGCGCGGGCGACTGTTGAGCGTGGCTGCGACCGCCTCGATGTCCTCCGCCGCCCATCGAGAAAGGTCGGTTCCCTTCGGGAAGTATTGGCGCAGCAGGCCGTTCGTGTTCTCGTTGGTGCCGCGCTGCCAGGGGCTGTGCGGATCGGCGAAGTAGACCGGGACGCCGGTCTCGATCGTGAACTGGGCGTGTGCCGACAACTCCTTGCCGCGGTCCCAGGTCAGTGATCGCCATAGTTGCTCGGGCAGGGTGCCGATCGTTGCGGCAAGCGCATCTTTCATCGTCACGGCGCCGTAACCGGCCAGCGGCGGCCCGTTCTTGGTACGGGGAACGGCGCCGTAGCCGTCCTGGCGGGGCAGGTGGACAAGCACCGTGTACCGGGTGGTGCGTTCGACCAGCGTGCCAATCGCTGATCGTTCAAGTCCGATCAGGAGGTCGCCCCTGCTGTCTGCGAAGATGCTGCTGCTGGCCGACCGCGGCTTCGACGCCGACAGCTTCCTCAACTCGGCAGCCGGCACCGGCGCTCAGCTGCTGGTCCGACTCAACCCCAGGCGACGCCCCGCAGTGCTGGCCACCCTGCCCGACGGATCTTTCCTCACCCGCCTCGGCGGCCTCAAACTCCGCATCATCGAAGCCCGCATCACCGTGACCACCAGCGACGGCCGACAGGCCGGCGACCACTACCGGCTGGCCACTACCCTGCTCGACCACCGGACCGATCCGGCCGACACCCTCGTGCGCCTCTACCACGAACGCTGGGAAGTGGAATCAGCCTTCTACTCCCTGCGCCATACCCTGCTCACCGGGCGGGTGCTGCACTCCTGCGATCCGTCCGGTCTCGAACAGGAAATCTGGGCGCTCCTCACGCTCTACCAGGCATTGCGCAGCGCCATGGTGGACGCCGTCGAATCCGTGACCGGCGCCGATCCGGACCGGGCGAGCTTCACCGCCGCCCTCCAAGCCGCCCGTGACCAGGTCATCACAGCCGACGGTGTCCTGCCGCCGGCCGAGCCCACCGACCAGCACAGCGCCATCACCGACGCGGTCCTGGCCGCTCTCCTGCCCGCAAGACGCCTCCGCATCAGCGCCCGCACAGTGAAGTGCCCCATGTCGCGCTATCCCGCCAAACCAACTGAGACATGGCCGCTGACCAGCCAGAACATCACCCATCTGACCATTGATGTCCACCCCCGCCCTGCCCTGGGTGCACCCCTGTCGACCGAACAGAAGGCTCCACGGGAGCAGGCCACCCCTCCCACTCGGAGCGACTGCAAAAACCGCACCCTCCAGCTCCTGCGCACCGACCCCCACCGGCCCTGGCAAGCGCGCGAAATCGCCCAAGCGCTCCAGTACACCCATTTCCGCAGCCTGTGCGCTCAGCTGAGTCGCTGGGCCAAGGACGGGCTCTTGCACAAAGTGGGCCGCGGCACCTACACACTCACCCCGGCGTGGATCCACAGCGATTAGAGCAAGCCCTTGACCAACGCGCCTGCGGCTTACTGACTTCGGCTCGTTAGGGTGATCTTCTTCGAAGTCCCTGATGGGCCTGGAGTGTTGTCTGTATTCCGTGGTGTATGAGGTATGAGGTATGCGGATGGGGGCGGCCTGACCCCGGTGGGACGTCAGCGCCGGGAGACGGTACGGATGCAGGCGGCGGAGCTGTTCGAGCAGGACATCAAGGCGCCGGAAGTCGCACGGCGCCTGAGGGTGAGCCCGAAGTCGGCCTACCAGTGGCAGCAGATGTGGCGGGACGGTGGCGTGCAGGCTCTGGTCTCTCGTGGCTCGAGTGGATCGCGATGCCGTCTGTCCCCGCGCTGTCTGGAAAAGCTGGCTGCGTACCTCGATGAGGGGCCTGCCGCGCATGGCTGGGTGGAGGACCAGGTGTGGACGGCTGCCCGGGTGGCCACGCTGATTGGCAGGAAGTTCCACGTCTCCTACAGCGTCTCGGGTGCCACGAGGCTGATGCACCGGCTCGGCTTCAGTCCTCAGGTACCCGCGCGGCGGGTGGCCGAGCGCGATGAGCAGGCCGTGACCGTGTGGAAGGAGGCGACCTGGGCCGAGGTAAAAGAGCCCGGGCGGCGTGCGGGGGCTACGTCTGCTTCGAGGACGAGGCGGGCTTCACGCGACGACCGCCCAAAGGACGCACCTGGGGCCGGCGCGGCGTGACTCCGCAGGTGACGGTGAGCGGGCGACGCTCGGGCCGCCTGTCGGTGGCCGGACTCATCGCGATGCGGCCCGGCTCCCGCACCCGGCTGTGCCACCGCCTGGGCACCCATCCCGCGGGCAAAGGCAAACGCCGCAGCATAGGCGAACGGGACTTCATCGCGCTGATCGACGGTGTCCACCACCTCGTCAAGGCCCCGATCGTGCTGGTCTGGGACCGGCTGAACACCCATGTCTCCCACGCCATACGTGAGTTGATCGCCGAGCGTGAATGGCTGACGGTATTCCTGCTGCCCGCGTACTCGCCGGACCTGAACCCCGTCGAGTGGGTATGGGCACATGTCAAGCGCAGCCTGGCCAACCTCGCCGTCGTCGCCCTCGACCGGCTCGAAGTCCTCGTACGCAACCGGCTCAAACGCCTCCAGTACCGGCCCGACACTCTTGACGGCTTCATAGCAGGCACCGGCCTGGCCTTCGACGACCCAGCGTCACCCTGATGCGCCGAAGTCAGTAGTAAGCATGCGATGCGGCAGAGATGGACAGTGGACGGCGAGACGGCGGACCACCCAGCGCCGCGGCATCCAGGAAGCCCGACGGGCTACTTCCGCACGGTGGTCAGGAGCTGGAGTTTCTCATGGCTCGGGGAGCCGGGTTCGCGGAGACGACGAGCAGTTCCTGTACCGCGTCAGGGTCCACCAGCCGTTTTGCGTACATCTCGAGCTCGCCGAGGCCGGGGTGCAGGTAGCGCTTGAGGTCGTGGTGGTGAGTGACGTCTATTTCGTGTCGTCGCCAGACCTCGCCGGATTCCGGGCTGGCTTCCAGCAGGGCCGCGACGATCTCGGCGGCCCGCCTTTGGGATCTGCGGTGTAGGCCGCCCGGAGCTCGGCGGTGAAGACCCTGCCGCGTACTTCGTGTCATCGGCGCCGTCGACTTCTCCACCATGACCGCACCCGCCTGGTCGTCGCTGGCGACAAGGACGAATCCCGGCACTTCACGGACATGGGGCCGGACTGGCACGCCGACCCCTGATGTCGCGGGGCTGACAAGCTGTGGTTGTCGCGGTAAGCCGGTCACATGAGGTATCCGCAAGGGGGCGGGCTGACCGCGGAGCGACGGGCGTTTCGCGAGCGCATCCGGATACATGCGGCCGAGTTATTCGCCCTGGGACACGACAATGCCGCCGTCGCCAGGCAGTTACGTGTCAGCGTCCGGTCGGTACAGGGGTGGCACCAGGCATGGGAGCACGGCGGAACACCGGCCTTGGTGTCGAAGGGGCCGGCGTCCAGGCCCAAGCTGAGTGAGGCTCTGTTCGAGGTACTCGAGCAGGAACTGGCCAAGGGGCCGGTAGCACACGGCTGGCCGGACCAGAACTGGACGCTGGCACGGATCAAGACGCTGATCGGGCGCCGGTTCCACAAGAGCATGACGCTGTCGGCCATCGAGCAGATGCTGCACCGGCACGGCTTCAGCCACCAGGTCCCCGCCCGCTGCGCGGTGGAGCGCAACGAGGAAGCAGCCACCGGCTGGGTGAAGGAGACCTGGCCCCAGGTGGGAACACCGTGGCGGCGCTCGGAGCCTGGCTGTGCTTCGAAGACGAGGCCGGGTTCTCGATGACGCCGCCCACCGTCCGCACCTGGGCCAGGCGCGGACACACACCCGTCATCCGGGTGCGGGGACGCTCCCAGCGCCGTTTCTCCATCGCCGCTCTGGCCTGCTACAAGCAGGGCGAACGCTCACGCCTGATCTACCGGCCCAAGCGGCACGTCGATCACAAGCGGGGCGGCAGACGCAGTTTCGCCTGGACCGACTACCGCGATCTGCTCATCGCCGCCCACCAGCAACTCGGCGCACCGATCGTACTTGTGTGGGACAACCTGAACGTGCACAAAGACCGCCGACTGCGGGAGTTCATCAACGCCCACGACTGGATCACCTGCTACTTCCTGCCGGCCTATGCACCCGACCTCAACCCCGTCGAGGGCATCTGGTCACTACTGCGATGCAGCAGCCAGGCCAACACCGCATTCACCGACCCCGACCACCTCATGAGCGCGCTTCGGCACGGTCTCCGCCAGATCCAGTACCGCAGCAACCTCATCGACGGATGCCTCGCCGAAACCGGCCTCACCTTGACGACATCACGGCAACAACGTCAGTAACGACCGGCTCCCACCCGGTCGTGCGAGTCGAATCCAAGTAAGCCCCCACGGCCACGTCCTTCATCGGACGGCCCGCGCCATCGGTGCAGGGGGTCAGTCGGCAGGCTGATACCCGACGACGGTGTCCGGGCAACTGACGCCACGGTGTGAAGTACCTCGGTGCCACGACCCTCAGTAATGATGCGTTGGAGGGCGGGACTTTGTGGCAGTCGTCCCGGGTCGATCGGCTCCATCCGGCCGCCGGAGGGCGAAGGCCAGGCGGTAGCTGCGGTTGGGTTGCGGCGTGCAGCGCGAGCACCTCACAGCCGGCCTCCAAGCGCGTTATCACGTCGTTGAGTTCCCGCGGCGTGATGAGCCCGATCCGGGCGCCATCCAGGACCGCCCGTCGCCCAGCACCCACAGCGACGCGAACCTCGGGTCCATCAGGTGCGCGTTCGACATCGGCTCTGCCGCCAGCGTTTCAACTACAGTACCTAGATCGGATTCTCTTAAGGAGACAGGCAAGAGTGATCACCGTAGACCTGCATCCTATCTTCAAAAACAATCGTGATATTGAGCTGACGTTGCGACAGACACTCTTCAAAGCGGCGCATATGGGCGAGGATGCCGTTCAGTTCATTCCGGGCAAGGGATCGGGGCAGCTTAAGCAGCGGGTGCTGACATTCCTCGCGCAGAAGCACATCAAAAAGCTGTACCACGCTGTGGAAACCCCCCCAGGCAACAGCGGCCGAATCATCGTTCGCATGGCTGCGCCCAGGTCACGCTCCGCTGCCCCCTAGACGACGAGGACGATGCCGGTGAATCCGGCGACAAAGAGGCTAACGAACGCCCAGGTCAGCACCCGCACCTGAGGCTCCCCTCCCCCGATGCCCCTCTTTCCTCTCCGCGTACGCCTGACGCCGCTCGGCTGCGGCGCAGGCGCTACGGGAAAGAGGTCATCGGGCTGCCGACGTCAGTGCGGTCACCCGACCTGGGCCTTCGGGGCGGTCGTGGTGGATCGGGGTGGGTGCGCCGGGCAGCGGTATGCCCGACCCGCCCCGGCGCGCCGCGACGATCTCGGCCGCGATGGACAGGGCGGTCTCCTCCGGCATACGGGCACCCAGGTCGAGGCCGATCGGGGAGTGCAGACGGGCCAGCTCCTGCTCGGTGACGCCCGCCTCGCGCACGTGGGTGCGGCGCGAGCCCATGGCGCCGACGAACGCGACCGGCAGCCGCAGCGCCTCCTCCAGCAGCGGGACGTCGAACTTGGCGTCATGGGTGAACACGCACAGAACCGTGCGGGCGTCGGTGCTGCGCAGATAGCGGTCCGGCCAGTCGACCACGATCTCGTCGGCCTCGGGGAAGCGGGCCTGTGTCCCTCCCCTCGTAGCGTGGAGTCCGTGATTGCAGGGGAAGTTGAGGTTCATGGGATCCAAGTAACGGGCGTACACGCCTGAGTTCCGTGAGGGTGCTGTACGCATTGTGATCGAGACGGGCAGGCCGATCCCGGAGGTCGCCGAGGAGCTCGGTGTCCAC
>LRTP01000323.1 GCA_001550305.1 Streptomyces diastatochromogenes | reverse complement strand
CGACATGAAGTCGGTAGCCGGGCCACGGCCCCTTTGGACACCCGGCGGCTTGCGCCGGTGCTGGGCTACGCCGCTTCCCCTTCCTCCAACTGCTGTGCGCCGAGCAGCAGCTGTTTCAGGTGGGGCTGCATGAAACGGCGGTGCGAGCGGACCGTTGCCGGTGCGAGGTCCAACTGGATCAGGCTCGGCCCCGCGTAGTGCAGGACACCCGGGCCCGGTTCCCCTCGGTAGTGCACGACATCCGATCCGGTCCCGTTGATCTCGTCGTGGAAGCGCGGGACTTCTCGCAGCGGGGAGCGTGTGCCGTCGAGCGCCGGCAGAGGGTGTGCGTGTGATGTGTGCACATCTGAGCTGCACGTGGCGGCCGTGCCTGGAGGAGGCAGAAGAAGGCCAGCTGACAGGCATCAAAGATGCGTGACGGGCCAGCATTGGGGAGGGTTCTGGCGGCCGCGCACGAAAAAGCAGAATTTCATGCTGCTGGAGTGGCGTGAGGCACAGCTACTACGTTCACTGCGGCGGAACGGTCCGCCGAACCCCCCTGAATCCTGAAGGGAGTTGGAACGTGCTGTCACGACAGCAGAAGAAGCTGCTGATCCTGAGTGTGATCGTCCTCGCCTCGGTCGTGGTCGGTCTGGTCGCCGGCATGGTCGAGTACGCGGACGCGGGTCGGCTGCCGGCCGCGGTCAAGTACGGCGGCGGCGCTTTCACAGGTTCCGTGCTGCTGGGCCTGGCCATGGGGACCTGGTTGGGCCGGTCATGAGCGGGGCCGGCATCGCCCAGGACCCTGCAACGTTCCATCGCGTCTGGCGGGTTTTGGACGAGCTGAGCGACATCAGCAACGCCGATGTGGCGTACCGCCAGGCTCTCCAGCTGGTCTATATGCGGTGCAGGGCACAGGCAGGCTGGGCACAGATCGTCGATCGTCGCTCGGGATCTGCCGGCGACGTCCTGGCGCGCGTGTGGCCGCGCACCCGAGTCGCGCAGACCTACGGCATCGCCTCATCGCACCGTTCCAGAGTGCAGCAGGTCGGCGCCCACGCCGACGGTGTCCTGGACCGGCTGGCCGCGGAAATCGAGCGGCTGGACAGCGCCGCGGGCCTGTTCGCCCTTGGCATCGACCGCTACTCCGCGCTCGACGCCAAGGGCGGCAACTACTTCACCTCCTGCCATCTGGCGGACCTGTTCGCGGGACTGGGCCATCCCCGAGTGGGCGAGACCGTGCGAGATCCGGTGTGCGGCAGCGGCCGCCTCCTGTGCGCCGCGGCACAGCGAGTGCCCGCGCACGACGGCAGTCCCTTGGACCTTTACGGGTCGGACATCCGACCCGAGGCGCGCTGGGTGGCGGCGATGAACCTGGCTTTCCACCATCTGCCCGCGGATCTGGGCGATGGCCCCGTGGACAGCCTGCGCGCCGGGCCAGGCCGGAGGCCGGCCGATCTGGTGCTGGCCAATCCTCCAGTGAACATGAAGGGATGGGGCCGGTCGGAACTGCGGGACGATCCGCGATGGAGCCTGGGCCTGCCGCCGAGCAGCAACGGGAACTTCGCCTGGGTCCAGCACATCCTGGCGGACCTCACTGCCAACGGCAGGGCCGTTGTCCTGCTCGCCTCGAGCGCCGTTCACAACACCAACTCCGACGATGCGCGCATCCGCCAAGCGCTGGTGGAACAGGGCCTGGTGGCGGGCATCGTGGAGTTGCCTAACTGGCTGTTCCCGCACACCCGCAGTGGCACGGCGTTGTGGCTGCTGGCCAAGGGGCCCAGGCCGCATCCCGGCGAGATCCTGTTCGCCGACGCCCGGCGACTGGGCACCCGCAGAGAGCCCGCGGGCCGGATGTTCGTGGACGAGGACCTCGACCGACTCATCCGCGTCTTCGCCGTGTGGCGCGGCCTGCAGCCCGGCGGCCGCGACGACGACCCCGAGACGACCCCAGGGGTCAGCGCCGTGCCCGTCGGCCAACTCGCCGCCGAAGACTACGACCTGACCCCCACCCACTACACTCAACCCCGCCGGACCGCCCCGATCACAGTTGATGGCCGGCGCAGCCGCAAGGAGATCCTGTACGAGCGGTTCGACCACACCGCCGAGGCCACGCAGCGCCTGCGCAGCGCATTGGAGGCGCGCTCATGAGCCAGGTGCGCCATGATCTCGAAGAACTTGGGCCGACCCAGCCGTTGGAGGACATCCCCGGCATCCAGTCGATCGCCTACGGCGCTGTGAGACCGGAACCCGACCCGCAGGGTGTGCCCATGATCGGCGCAACAGAGATCATCGAGGGAGACGTGATCGACACGGTGCCCCGCCGCATCGCGCCGCGGGTCGCCGACCGACACCCCCGCACCCGGCTTGAGGAGGGTGATCTTCTGGTGGTCCTTGTCGGGCGCGTGGGGGAGACGGCTGTGGCCGCACAGCGTCACGCAGGCTGGAACGTGGCCCGGTCCGTCGCCGTCATCCGCTGTACACCGCAGGCCCGGGCCGAGGGCGTGGACGTATGGCTGCGCTGGTGGTTGAAAACCCCGCACAGCCGCAGGTACTTGCGGGCGTCTTCGACCAACTCTGAGCACGTGACCCTCCCGCTCCTGGCCCTCAGGCGTCTGCCTGTCTGGCTGTCGTCTGAGGGAGCCGTGCGCACCCGGCATCTGCGCACCATCACCCTCGCCGAACGTCGACTGGCTCTCAACGCCAGGATCGCCCGGTGCGCCACCGAGCTCGCCGACGTGCACTTCACTCGAGCCTTCCACGGCCCGGCACAAGCCCTTCTCACCCGTCCCATCGGGGAGACGGGATGCATTGTCACCGGCTCCGCCCGCTGCACTGCGGCGGAACACCTGCAGGAGGTCCCGTTCGCCGCTGCCAAGGAGGTGCTTAACAGCCGTACCGTTTACCTGCAGGAAACAGCCGCGCACACCTGGGTCCCGCCGGAAGAGGTCTGCCCGCCGGGAACCCTCCTCGTCGCTCCCCGGCCAGGCGAAGTACGCACCGTGCTGACCCCCACCCCCGTGGTCCCCGGTCGCGGAGCCCTCGCGATCTGTACTGAGACGGTATCCACCCGTATGTGGCTGCTGCACGCCCTGCGCGCGGCGAGCCGGGAACTGGTGGCGACCGCGCAAGGGGAAGCCGCCCGTGCTATGCGCCGCAAGGACTTCGCCCGGTTCCCAATCCCCTGGCCGTCGCAGGAGATTAGAGAGGACTTCGCCCGCCTCGCCGCCCCACTGCACGATGTGGTGCGCGCGGTGACCGCAGAGAAGAGCGCACTGCACGACGTCGTCACGGGTGAGATGACCGCCCGCAGTGAGAGGGACCGGTGAGCATGCACCCGCGCGAGAAGAATCAGAGAACGGCGCTCGAGGTGGCGTGGAAGGCAGCGGATCACCTGCGCGGCTCGATCGACGCGACGCGTTATAAGAACACTCTCCTTCCCCTTCTGTATCTGCGTCATCTGTCAGCCCAGGCCGTGGAGGCCGACGGGAGGCAGCTCCCGCTGGCCGCCCAATGGGACACGCTCACCCAACGGATCAGCGCAGCGGGCAGTGACGCGGCAGCGGTGCTCAACGAGGCCTTCGTTGAGCTGATGCGCATGCACCGCGACCTCACCGATGCGTTTGCCCCCGCCGAAGCCCTCCTCGAGGGGCTCAGTCCTCAGCAGGTCGCCGACCTGTTCGCTCTTTTGCACAGCAAATGGCCCGCAGCGGACGAGGAGCCCGATGCCGCGGGCGCGATGTTCACCTTCCTCAACGCACGCTTTGCCGCCGACGAAGGACGGAGGGGAGGGGACTTCCACACTCCCCATAGTGTGGCCCGGCTGCTAGTCGACGCGCTGCAGCCCTGGAAGGGGTGCGTGTATGACCCGTGCTGCGGTCTGGGCGGACTGCTCGTAGAAGCAGCCATGTCCGCGACGGCCGAGGGAAAGTCGCCCGCCGACCTCGCGCTCTTCGGTCAGGAACTCAACGCGGACACGGCCCGGCTTGCGCGCATGAACCTCGGCGTCCATGGCCTCGGCACGGCGGGCATCCACCGCACGGACACGCTCGAGCACGATCTCCTGCCGACCGTCGAGGCTGATGTTGTGCTCGCTCGTCCCCCCTTCAGCCTCAAGTGGCGTCCCCAAGCGATGGACCCCCGCTGGAGGTACGGGGTTCCTCCGCGGTCCAACGCCGACTTTGCCTGGCTGCAGCACGCACTGCACAAACTCAGTGCCCAGGGAAGCGCCGGCGTCATTCTAGGAGCCGGATCGATGTTCAGGGGCACCGCCGAGGCCGCGATTCGCAAAGCCATGGTGGAGGACGACGTCGTCGCGTGCATCGTCGCCCTTCCTGGACAGTTGTTTACGGCCACAGCAATCCCGTCCTGTGCCTGGTTCTTGACCAAGGACAAGTCATCCCGCGGTGGACAG
This sequence comes from Streptomyces diastatochromogenes, assembly GCA_001550305.1. Taxonomy (GTDB): domain Bacteria; phylum Actinomycetota; class Actinomycetes; order Streptomycetales; family Streptomycetaceae; genus Streptomyces; species Streptomyces mirabilis_D. Next base: position 11,761 of record LRTP01000323.1, on the reverse strand, counting down.
GGCTTGGCCGACCGACGCGGCGAAACCCTGTTCATCGACGCCAGAGAGCTGGGCTTCATGGCAGGCCGGGCCCACCGCGTCCTGTCCGACGGCGACCTGGACAGCATCACCGGAACGTACCGCGCCTGGCGCGGAACGCATCCGGCGGCCTCCGAGTACCGTGACATTCCCGGCTTCTGCTGCGCCGTCAGCACGGACGACATCCGCAAACAGGGATACAACCTGGCCCCCGGCAGATACGTGGGCAGCACGGCCGACGAATCCGGCAGCGCCGCGCAGTCCGTGCACGACACCGTCGGCGAACTCACCGGCGAACTCCTCGACCTGCTGACCCAGGCCGAGTTGGCCGGGGACATGCTGCGCCGGCACCTCGACTCCTGAGTCGGGCGGGAGGGAGGTCTATTCCAGGGAGCGCAGTGTGCGGGTGGCGTCGTCATCGTGGATGGTCCAGCCCTGACGGGTGCTGCCGTGGCTGGCTCGTCTGTCGGCTGTCATATGAGCAGGGCTCGGGCGTTGAGTTCGGAGAGTTGGCGCTGGTGGTTCTTCTCCGTGAAGCGCGCGCCCCAGCGGAGGTTGGTGTAGTGGATGGGTGGCTCGCCGGGCGCGGTGAAGTTGATGCTGCAGCCCTCTGCGTGTTCGCTGAGGCAGAAGCATGTCTGGCGCTGCACGGTCCAGCCCAGTGTGGTCGGTCCCTTGCACAGCAGCGCGGTCAGCTGGGCGCATGCGGGGCCATAGGTTGTTTCGAGCCGCAGAGCGACCTCGTTGAACCAGACGCTGGTGCCGTTGCAGGGTCCGTCCCCGGCGGTGGCCCGGATGCGGCGCAGGAGAGGGGAGAGGAGGCCAGCTGGTTCCCAGCCAGCCTCCTGCGTCAACTGATGGGCACGGCTCTCGTGTTCAGTCCAGTGCGGCGTATCGAGGGTGCTTCCGGCGTACTCGCGTCGGCGTCGAGTGGCGGCTCGCTCCCACCAGCCTGGGTTAAAGCCGTGGAGCCTGATCTGGGCTTGGCTGCCCGGCCGGTACAGCACGTCGCGGCTGCCGGTGATGCGGTACCGCAGCCCGTACACGCCGGCGATTTCGTCGCGGGGGTCCCCGCCCCCGGGGTCCACGACGGGAAGGTCACGATCCGCCCAGTGACGGATCACGTACGGGATTGACATAGCCATCTTGTTTGAAACCGGGGGCTTCCCATGTGAGGTCCACCTGCTGTCCGGGCGACAGTGTGCGGAAACCGGTCGCCTGGATGTTGGAGAAGTGGCCGAAGCAGGCACCGGGGGTCTCGGGGGAATCGGGCACACCCCAGCCTTCCTCGCCGTTCCACTCGCGGACAAGTTGCAGTCACCATGAGCGGAACTCTATTGAGACGGAACCCGAAATGGGTCGATGTTGTGCTGAGCTGCCTCTACGGCAGGCTTCTTGTGGACGGCAGCGGGGCACTGCTCGGAGCGCGGAGAGGTGTGGACCGCCGGTCGCGCTTACGACGGTGTCCCTGTTGAAGGTTTCAGACGTGCTCTCTCGGGCGGGGTTCATGCGCTGACAGTCCGCGGCGCCACAGGTCGCGTTGGTGTTGGCCTTGACCAGTCTGAACGATGCCCAGACGTCCGTCGTCGTCCGCCTGCCTCAGCCTTCCGTCGTCGCGCAGTCAGACATCCGGCTCGTTTGCGTGTCCAGCCCAGCGCCACCGGCATAACGATGTGACCACGATCACCTATGTGGTATATCGGCATTTCGGACACAGTGCGAATCAGGAGCCGTCCCGTCGGCGTAACGTCCGTACATCTCACTCAGGAGTCCGAGAAGGGCTCCTGACTGACACTCACCACCTTGGAGGCTGTAGCCCGGTGAGAATCCGAATCCCCCTTCCCGCCTTGGCCACTGCGACGCTGCTGACCGCAGCTCTGGCGCTGCCGGCCGCCACCGCGTACGCCGACCCGGCCCCGGCCGACGCCGCTCCCGCACCGTGGTGCGAGGGCAAGGAGTCCGACGGCACCACCCTGTTCTTCGTGGACACCCAGTTCTCGTCCGCGCTGCTCACCTACGGCAACGAGGCCCTGACCGCCACCGGCAAGGTCCTCGCCCAGGAGCCCGATGGAACCCTGGCTCCCTACTCAGGCCCGTACACCCTCAGCGTGACGCTCGGGAGTGCAGGTCTATACGCGGCCGTGGGGACCGTCGCCGCCGACGGCAGCTTCACGGTCCACAAGTCGGTACCTGAGTCGGCAGGCAAACAGCAGCTCACGCTATCGGCTGTTGTCGACCGCATGGGCTTCTGCGGGCCGTCCACACAGGTCGACCCGGTGACCGAGCCGACCCGGATCGTGCTCGACAAGGCGACGGCCGCGGACGTACCGGCCTGGGGAACCACCAGCATCAGCGGAACCCTGGAGTACCAGGAGCAGGACGGCACCTGGCACCCCGCCGCCGGCCAACCCCTCACGCTCCAGGGGGCGCACTCGACGCAGGCTGGCACCACGGGCAGCGATGGCCGGTTCTCCTTTACCCAGGACGTATACAACACGCCGACCCACTGGACCGTGGACGCGAGAGACCACACCGGGGGCTGGGACGAGTACCTGACCGGCACGTCCGCCGGCTTCGACATCACCTCGATCGTCCAGCACGCCACGCTCCACCTGGCCTCGGCGAAGGTCGACGCCCACTCCAGGCTCTCCGTGTCCGTGAGCGCGGACAGCACCGACGCCGCGGTGCCCGGCAACGTCCTGTACCTCCAGCAGTCCGCCGACGGGAAGACCGGCTGGACGACGGTGGACCGCATCCCGGCGAATCCGCTTCCCGTTGCCCGGGCGGTCACCTTGACCGTCAGCAACCCACACGGCTACTGGCGGCTGTTCTCGCCGGCCGCGACCGACTTCCCGGCCGCGTACAGCAACACCGTGCACACCTCCGTCTACGCGACGAAGGTGACGGGCGGGAAACCGAACCACACCACGGTCTCCAGAAACAGCTACGTCAGCTTCAGCGGCCACGTCTACGAACAGGGCACCACCGGTCCCTGGAAGCCCGTGACCCACAGCTACGTGACGCTGCTCTTCCGCCCGGCGGGCCAGAAGACCTGGCTGTCGCGGGGGCGGGTGAAGACCGACGGCAGCGGCGCCTACCGGATCAGCGGCAAGGCGACCACCGGCGGCACCTGGGCCGTCGTCTGGTACACGCCGGACAGTGCGCACGTGGACGCCCAAGGTCCGCAGACCTACGTCCACGCCTAAAAGCGGGCGTGCTCGCGAGCGTTTCCCGACAGCACCGACCATCTCCGACAGCGCCCCGAGCGACACTCGCATCTGTTACTCAGGGAGTGGTAGCCGGTGTACTGATCGGCGGTCTCGCTGACCAGTGGGGTTGAAGAAGCCCACGGCTCTGAACAGCTCAGATGCCGTGGGCTTCTGTCGTTGTTGGTCGGCGCCGGCCGCCCTTGGACGGCTCACAGACGGCCCAGCGCCCACGCGCCGCCTGATGCAGGTTTTGAGGTCTGGCCTCATCCTTATCAGGTCGATCATGCAGGATCTGCGGCTGAGGTCAACCCGCTGCGTACCTCGCCCCGCTGTCCGCTGCCATCCTTGGCGGACCGCTGCCGTTCGCCACTGTTGGTGTCAGGCGTTGGTGTCAGCCCCGAGCGACGACCTTGACAACTGCGTGATCTCCGGGCTTTTGCGACCTGCTGCTGTCGGATCGGCCCAGAGACGGCCTCACGGAGCACTCATCGACTCTTGCTCCCACTCGGGTCCGCCTTCCTCTCGTAAGCCGCCAGCTCCTCGGCGGTTCCCGCAAAGGCCGGACCGCAGCCTGGTGGTAGTCGCTCGATGACCATGGCTACGGCGGCCTGCGCGCTGTCCGTTTCGGCGATCCGCGGGCTGTTGCGATGCGGTCCCTCGACGTAGTACCGGCCGTCCGTCAGAGTGCCGATGTAGGGGATGTCCCAGGTGGGACGGAACCCCGTGCACCTGCTGAAGTGCAGCTCCCACATACCCGCCCACGGGCAGAGCTGACGAAGCTGCGGCTCGGCGTGGGCCACCTGCACCATCTTGGTGAACGGCCCCAGGAGCGGCAAACCCTCCGGCCGGGTGTGCTCCCCGGCGGTTGCCAGGATTTTGCGCCAGGCAGCTTCAACGATGTCGGTCACACTGCAATTGTGCACAGGTGAAAAGGGTCGGGGGCCGTCGCGTTGAGTGTTGCCCGCTCGGCACCGTGATTCCCCGAGGTCCCCGCACGATCGGGCACGGGCACCTTCTGATCCGTAGCTCTAGCCGGATCGGTCAGTGACGGCCATTCCGGCCACTACCAGGCCCCGGAGGGACGCTACTGGACGCGGGTGATTGCTGGGGTTGCGGTACCTGGCTGCTGTACCGCAGCATCCCGGTGGGGGTGACCATGGAACGGCATGTGCTGGAGAAGCTGTTGGCCGGTGACGACGAGGCGTCGGTGGCTGCTCTGGCCGCCTTCTCCTTGACGGTCGCCGTCCTGGCACCGGTCCTCCGCAGGCGTGGCTAGACCACTCACCCACACGTCGGTTGCCTCACGGCAGTGAAACGCGTGGTTGGCGCAATTGGCAAAGGCCGCACCGACGGCGCGCCCCCTGTCCGGCCGGCAAGTCCCGCGCGGTTCGCTCAACTCCCATAATTCTCATGCGTCGGCCTGCGCCATCCCATACGATCCCCTCGCCGCCCGAACACCTGTGTGTATCACGGCATCGTGTGCGGGCATCCAAACGGGAGGGACCACTTGACCATGTCCTTCGGCGCGCGATCGCGTGCCGTCCTCGCTTCTCTGGGAACCCTCGGCCTGGCACTGACCGCCGCCGCGTCACCCGCGAGCGCGGCCGGCGGGACACCCACCACGCCCACTCAGCTGTTCACCAGCTACCGGAGCTGCTCGACCGACGCGGACCGGCCCACGTACGTCTGGGGCGGAGACAATCTTATCGTCGAGGGCATTCCCGGGACCACCGACACCAGCGACAACTCCCAGGTCAGCGTGCAGTATCAGGTCTGGCCGGTCACCGACCCGGCGCAGACCACGACGTTCACCCGCGACCACGCCACACCCGGCTTCGAGGCCAGCGGCGTCCTGCCCTCGGGCTCGCTCGCCGAGGGGCAGATCTACGCGTGGCGGGCGCAGACGGTGGCCGGGGGCGCGGCCTCGGACTGGTCGGCCCCCTGTTATGTAACGACCGACAACAGCCGCCCGGCGAACGCCCCTACCGTCTCCTCGCCGAACTACCCGCCGGACAAGTGGAACCAGGGCGGCGAGCCGGCCAAGTTCACGCTGAGCGCCAATGGCGTCGACGATGTCACCGGGTTCGAGTACTCCTGGCAGCAGGAACTCCCGGTCATCAGCACGACCATCGGCGACCACGGCATTCCGCAGCCCCTCGACCCGTACTCGGACCCGGAATACTTCACGCGCGCCGACGCCCTCGGCGGTTCGGCCACGCTCAGCCTGGTCCCGCCGAGCGGCTCCGCCGGTCCGATGACCCTGTGGGTGCGAAGCCTGGACCGGGCCTATAGCCCGTCGGAGATCACCAGCTACAGGTTCTACATCAGCTCCACGGCTCCCACCGTCACTCCGGCCGTCCCGTCGCCCGAGTTCGGCAAGCCGACCACGTTCACGATCCGGCCCAACTCCGCGCCAGTCGACGAGCCCGGTCGTCAGTTACTCCGTGCGGACCACCGGCGGTCAGAGTGACAAGACCGTCGACGTCGCGGCGGCGGCGGACGGCACGGCGGAGGTGAAGCTCGCGCTGGACGGCCTCTACGGCGAACGTCTCTGGGTGACCAGCAAGAGCGCGAACGGCTGGGTCAGCGACGCGGCCTCGTGGAGCATCAGCTACGACACCACTCCCACCGTGGCTTCGGACGCCTACCCCGAGAACGGCTCGGGCGGCGGGGTGGGCGTCCCGGGCACCTTCACGTTCACGCCGAAGGTGAAGGGCGTCGTGAGCTACACGTACTCCTTCAACGGGGACTCGGAGGTCACGGTCGCGGCGGGCGCCCACCACACCGCGAGCGTCGACTGGACGCCGACCTCGGACGGCGTCTACGACCTCACGGTCTACGCGACGACCCGCTCCGGCATACAACTCGCGCCCTACGACTACTCCTTCACCGTGAACTGAGAGCGCGAATCGGCCATGCCCGGGCCCGCCGAAGCCACCGGTGGTCCTGGGCGGCCTGCGACACCCCGCCATCACCCGTTCGCCCGTGGTGGGTCACTGCCTGCCCGGCGTCGCAAGCCCTGGCACGCACTCCCCCAGAGGGGACCCCCGACAGCCAGTCTGGGGCTGCTGCGGCTCACCCCCGCCTGCGCAGGAAGGACCATCCGCGGATGCCGGACGAGCACGACACTGGACCGGCCCCGCCCTTTCAGGGATGAACTATCTACCGCCCTCCCCGTGTTGGCGGACAGATTTGCGTGCCGGAAGAGCCGGCACTCAGCTGGCGTCGCTCCTATCGCTGCGCTCCTGCGCTGGCGGCATCCAGGTCCAGGGGGCGGCCGGAGATCCGTCGAGATTTAGCCCGTAGGGCCGGAGCGATGGCGGAACGAAGAGCCCAGCGTTGAGTGCTCGCTTCATCAACGCTCTGGCACAGACGTCGAGACCGAGGTCGCGGAGGGTGTCGCGGAGTTGCACCACGTTATAGGGCAGCCCCACGTTGACGTGGGCTGCGGCGTGCTCGGCGAGGCGCTCGCATGCGCGTGAGTGTCCGGTTGCGTGAAGCACGGCGATCAGGCCGCCGAGATAGTCCGTGTCCCCACTCCACCCGGACGCACGTTCAGCGAGCCGGTCCGCTTGGTGCTGCAATTGGAGCTCGTGGAGGACGGCGAGCAGGTGTGCTAAGGCGCCTGGATCAGTCAGGTCGGCGTGGGTCACGGGGTCGCGTTCGAGTAGGGCGTCGATGGCCTCTTGATGCCTGCCGTCGTGGAGGACGGCGAGCAGGTGTGCTACGGCGCCTGGATCAGTCAGGTCGGCGTGGGCCACGGTGTGTTGGGAAAGCCGCTGGGCGGTGGCGTCCTGAGCGGTCTCGCGCAAGGCGGGCAGAAGTAGGGCGAGCGTGTGGGGCATGGATGGCATGGCGTTCTCGTCCAGCAGATCCTGAACTGCTCTCTCCAGAGCCTCGATCCGCAGCCGCTCAGGCAGCTCTTCGGCCTCGGGAGCATGCTGGTAAAAGACCTGAACCGTCTCGTCGTCGCCAGCACTGCGCAGCCGTTGCACGACGGAGGCCATGAAGTAGAGTCCGCGGCCCGCAGTCTCGTTGATGATCAGCTGTACCTGTTCGTGATCTCCGGCTCTCCGGGAGCGATGCAGGTCGGTGGCAACCCATCCTGCATCTTTGAGGAAACCTTGGCCAGCGTCGTCGTGTATGCGTAGCAGACGGTCGTCGAGTCGTCCGTCCTGGCCGATGCTGTGAGTGTCGGGTTCCAGAAGACGGTCCTCGACGTTTTCATCCTGCCCCACGCCGTACAGGGCAAGGCCGAGGCGAAGGGGGAGCGTCTTGTCTCGGTAGAACACACCGGCATCGCGGTATTCCTGTCCGGCCGCGTTGATCGCTCGGTAGAGCCACATGAGTCCGTGTGCGTCATCGGGAGGGACCGAGGTGTCGGGTTCCCGCTTCATCAGCAGGTCAACCGCCTCGGTTTGGGCACTGGCGAGCAGCGCTTCCAGCAGGCCAGCGACATGATGGGGGGCGCTGAGGTCGGCGTGTGTTGCGATGTGTGCAGCCAGGCGTCGGCACGTGCCGGAATAGCCGGCCCCCTCCACGACCCGCAGGATGCGGTGGACGCCTGCAGGCTTGGTGCGGTCCACCACCGCGTCACCGCGGGCGGCAAGGGCGAAGGCTGCTTCGTAGTGGCCGGTCTTCAGGAGGGCCAGGTGGTACTTGAGCACCTCGAGGATCGGCCGGATGGCATCCACACGGCCCGAAAACCACTCTTCGACCTCCTCTTGATCGGAGTCAATGGGGGAATCCCAGGTGTAAGCAAAAGCCAGGGAACTGAGGTCGCGGGACTGATAGATACGGAAGATGAGCTGGAATAGGGCCTCTTCGCGCGGAGGGAACTCCCATGCTCCAGACTCGTTCTGCGTGAGTCAGCACGCAGCAGAAGTCCGCAGCCGGAGTTCTGTCTCGGTGCTGGCGTATTCCTCCTCGGCTGCTCTGAGTGCTTGGTAGGCCAGAACTTCGAAGAAGTGCCGGTCGCCTGGTTGACGAAGCGTGTTGATTAGGTTTGGCATGTCGAGGATGCCGCGGGTGATGGCCGCATGCCGGGCTACCCACAGTGCTCCGAGCCCGTCGGGGTCTGCCTCTGGCGAGAGGATGTTCAAGAGTCGCTGCCCGGCGGCTGGGTGTCCAGCAAGCACCGCCTTTTGCCAAAGCCGGACCGCGAGGGCGAACAAGCCGCGGCGCTGCGCGGATGTCGCGACGGCTACCAGGTCGTCGGGATCTGCGGTGTGTTTGGCGAGGGCCTGCCACAGGGCCGAACTGACCGGCTGATCGTGGCGGCCGCGGCGGGTGTGTTGGTCGAGGTAGTCGGCGACTGTGTAGTGGGAATGAAGTCCGTCAGTCCTGCGTGAGATGACAAATCCGGTTAGTGCAGCGAGTGCGCGGCCGTCGCTGTTGCTCAAGGCCTTCAGGGACTGGACCGTCCAGTCAGCTTCGGGAGCTCGGTCGTGGGCCGGGAGGGTGCCGTCTGCGGCGTCGGTTAGGGCATCGACGGGTAGGGGGGAGTGATGTCCCATACGGTGCGCGTCGAGTGCTGCGGTGATGATTGCGTGCTCCGGAGGCGAGAAGGTGTTGCCGGGGCCCTGGAGGTACGCACTCAGGAGTTCTGGCCCGCCAGTGAGGTGCTGGATGATCGTGCCGTCGTTCGCTCCGGCTCTCCATGAGCTGGTCAGCCGTGGATCGTCGCTATCTAGGGCCGCGGCGTGCCATTGCTCGACCTCCTCGCGGCTCATTGCGCGAGAGAGCCTGATACGTGAGGTGAGGTGCGGATGGGTCAGAAGCGCTTGGGCATGTGAGTGAGAGAGATTGCGCCGGTCTGCCAGGCGCCCCTAGTGCTCCTCCCACAAAGTGGCAACGGCCAGGATGCTCGGAGTTGATTCCAAGAGTTGCCGCAGCGAGACTGCGGCGACTTCGCCCTGAGCGCCGTCTAGAAACCTTTGGGCCTCGTTCAACCACAGGACCGTCTCTGCGCGGGCTTCTCCGGCCTGGATGAGATCTACGAGCGCCTGGGCGGTTGCCGGGCGTACCAAGGGGCGGTCGGCGGCGTGCTGCATCAGGGAGTTGTGGAGGCAGCGTGTCTTGCCGGTCGCTGACTCGCCGGTCAGTACCAGCAGCCGGGAAGGTCCGCCGTGCAGGGGGCCTTCCATCTCGCGTGCCACATCCTGATCATGAGTGCGCGGCACGTACGGGGTCAGGGTGCGCAGTGGTGGTGCCGCCTGGATCTCCAAAAGGCCTGGCTCCGTGTTGTGAACGGTAGGCCACGTCGACGCCAGAGGTCGGAATTCCTCTGCGTCCTTCTCTTTGCGGGCTTCAGCCAAGAGCTTGCGCCAGTACGTTCGGTCGGCGGACTGCCCAAGCCAGCTGCTGAGGACGTCGATCACGGTGAGAAAGACGTCCTCGCTGCGAGGGAGCTTCATCTTGTCGAGGCTGGGCGCTCCCCAGCTGCTGAGGACTTGACCGTGTGGCACCGCGCCGCGGCCTCCAGGGCCTGCGTACATGCGCCTGACCTCGTCCATGATGGCGTCCTGGCCGACGTTGCGGTTCTTGAACCGCTCTCTGCGTACCCTCTGCGCATCCTCCACGAACTGGCGGAATTCGACGCGAAGTCTGTCCCGCGCTGGCTGCTGCTCGGCGCCCACTGGTTTCTGATTCCCCCTCTGCTGGCCGCCCGCTGGCCACTTGCCGCCCGCAGCGGGCGCTGCGGACGCGTTCTTGACCTGCACTTTAGAGGCTCAGTCGCCCGCTGCACCCGCTGTTTGATGACTGCCCGATCCCCTTGGGAGAGGTTCAAGGCACGCCGGGCCCGGCGCTCCACCAACAACCTCAGAGAAGGGATGCATGCGCATGAGAAAGCGCTTCCGAACCTGGCTGCTTGAGCGAGCCGCACGCAAGGGCGCAGGGTCCTCACCGCAACTGGCGATCAGCTCACGTCCGTCGTGGCGACGCGACCTGAAGCGCGATTTGACAGTCGGTCTCGTCGGCGGGGTCGGCCCCACCACGGTGGCGCTCATCGAGTGGTGGGTCCGCACCCACTAGACAGCGGGGTCCCCGGGGTGCTGCGGTGAAGACCCCACTGGGGGCGGGTAGTCTCGCCCGCCCCCGCCTTCTGTGCTCGTCCGGCCGTAGAGGGGAATGCTATGGACCGCCCCAGGGCTGGCTCACATCGCTGGTCCGGGCGACGACCTGGTCGAGGGTGGGGATGCCCTGGAAGACCGCGGACCCTTGGCGTTCCTGTTGTGCGTGGAGTCGGGCGAGTTTTTCCTTGGCAGCGGCGAGACTTACGGAGAGACCTTCGACTTCGCCGAGCCATCCCTCGCGTTGGGCTTTCGCGATCCGGTCGGCGAGGTTGTCGCGGATCTCGACCAGACGCGGTCGCTCTGTGGGGGAGACGATGAGTACGGGGCATGGTAAGCAAGGTTCTCTGAACTTCGACTTGAACCCTGGCTGTTGGGACGCCCTGATTCTGGCTGGCCGGTCAGGGCAGCAATCGGCGAGTAGAGGTCCAGGCCAAGAGTTGATCGCGGGTGCGTCCAGGTGCCAGGTAGCCGAGCAGGGTCTCCAGATGGGCCGTCAGGTTCTTGTGCCACCGAAGCTGGCGGATCTGCTCGATGGCCAGGTCGCGCCATCCGTCGGCGAGAGCGGCGGCCTGTGCGGGCGTGATCGTCAGTGCGTCAAGTGTGTCGGCCGCCAGCGCGTCGGGGCTCCAGTCGGGGTCCGTGTCGTCGGGACCCAGCCTGTCGATCACCCATATTCGGAGCATGAAGTCCTGCTGGGTTACCCGCGTCAGGTGTCCCTCGCCGTCAGCGAGCATGAGCCAGTTGGCGAGCAACGACAGCTTCGCCCACTGGCGGCGGGCTTCTTGTGGGTGGGCGGAGTCGTAGGCATGTCCCTGCGCCGCGACGCGTGCTGTCTCAAGCTGCTGACCACGGGCGTTTTGGATGAACGTCTGCAGCTGGTCGAGTGTCCACGTGCTCGGATCGCGCCCGAGGTCTTCTCGGTCTGCGTCGCTACTCACGGTCCGTGCTCCTGGTCGTAGGCATGCTGAGGCTGGTGGGGGCCGTCTGTGCCTGTCGGTTGATCTGACAGAGCTTGTCCTCGGCGCCGGCCAGGCTAACCCGCAGACCTTCGACCTCGCCGAGCCAGCCCTCGCGCTCCGCCTCGGCGATGCGGGCGATGAGGTTGTCGCGGATTTCGACGAGCCGTGCCTGTTGGGCGGGGTCTGGTCTCAGGAGTGAGCATCTGACACAAGCGTGCTCATGGACACACGGAGTTCCTAAGGCGCGTGCGCAGGTGCCGATGGATACCTTGAGCCCTTTCCAACCTGGCTGTGGCGTCGGGGTGTTGGTGGGCATGGGTTGTACGGAACGACGAAGCTCCTGGTAGACGGATTCTCGACCAAGATCACCCGTGTCCGCCAGGAGCTTCGCGTGCTTGTCTACCCGTCGTCGATCGATCTGTCCAGCCGCACGCTGCGGCACCTGACGAGGCAACTGGCCGCTCACCGGCGGGAGATAGGTACGCGATGGCGGCGTCTG
>LRTP01000322.1 GCA_001550305.1 Streptomyces diastatochromogenes | reverse complement strand
GGCGGGCGGTGGCCGAGACCCTGGCGCGGGACGGGGCGCGGGTGGTGTGTCTGGACGTGCCCGGCGCGGCGGCCGAGCTCGACGTGGTCGCCGCACGGCTGGACGGCGGGCGGGCGTTGGCGCTCGACATCACCTCCGCGGACGCGGCGGCACGGATCGGGGAGGCGTTGCCCGACGGACTGGACGTTCTCGTCCACAACGCCGGGATCACGCGGGACCGGAAGCTGGCCAACATGCCCGCGGAGCGGTGGGGGTCGGTGCTCGACGTGAATCTCGCGAGTGTGCTGCGGACGACGGATGTGCTGTTGGGTGACGGGGTGGTGCGGCGTGGGGGGCGGATCGTGGCCACCGCGTCGATCGCCGGGATCGCCGGGAACGTCGGGCAGACCAACTACGCGGCCAGTAAGGCGGGGGTCGTGGGGTTCGTACGGGCGCTCGCTCCGCGGGTGTGGGGCGAGCACGGGGTGACGGTGAACGCCGTCGCGCCCGGGTTCATCGAGACGAAGATGACGGCGGCCGTGCCGTTGTTCGTTCGGGAGGCGGGGCGACGGATGAACTCCCTCGGGCAAGGGGGGTTGCCGGTCGATGTCGCCGAGACGATCGCGTGGCTCGCGGGGGCGGGGTCCTGGGGCGTGAACGGGCAGGTGGTTCGGGTGTGTGGCCAGAGTCTGCTGGGGGCGTAGGGGGTTTGTTCGCCCCCGCCGCCCCTACCCGTCCCATCCCTCTGGGGCTCCGCCCCAGACCCCGTAGGGCGTCCCTTTGGCTGCGGGCCGGTGGGGGCTGAGCGCGCAGTTCCCCGCGCCCCTGAGCGGGGGGCTTCGCCCCCGCCGGCGCCGCCCGCACCAGTGCTTTTAGGGGCGCGGGGAACTGCGCGACCAGCCCCCACCGGCCCCCAGCCGACGAACCACCCCACCGCAGCCTCCCGGGAGGAACCCATGACCACTCTCACCCTCACCGCTCCCCCGGCCCTCACCCCTCTGCTGGCCCGAGGTGCCCTTTTCTCCCCCCTGAAGCGGCGGCCGCGCTTGGACGCCCACGTCCCGCCGACCCGTCTCGTTCTCCCTGACGTCCGTATCGATCTCGCCCGGCTCACCACCTACGAGCGGGTCTGCGGGTTCGCCACGGGGGCGGACGCGCTGCCGGTGACGTATCCGCACGTCCTCGGGTTTCCGCTCGCCATGCGGATCATGGCGAGCCGCTCGTTCCCCCTGCCGCTGCTCGGGCTCGTCCACACCTCGATCGAGATCACCCAGCGGCAGCCACTGGCGGCCTCGGAGACGTACGAACTCGGCGTGCGCGTAGCGGGGTTGGAACCCCATCACCGTGGGACGCAGGCCTGCGTCGTGACCGAGGCGAGGGTCGACGGCACGTTGGTGTGGGAGTCGAGGAGTGCCTATCTCGCCCGGCACCGGACGGCCGGGGAGCCGACGTCCACGCCCCCACGGGAGCCGGGCGACGGCATGCCCCTCCCCGTCCGTGCCGAGTGGCGGCTCGGTGGTGACGTGGGGCGGCGGTACGGCGCCGCCTCGGGGGACCGCAACCCCATTCACCTGCACCCCCTCACCGCCCGCCTGTTCGGCTTCCCCTGCGCCATCGCGCACGGCATGTGGACGGTGGCCCGTTGCCTCGCGGAACAGGGCCCCCAGGACGCGGTACGTCTGCGAGCCGACTTCAAGGCCCCCGTCCTCCTCCCGGGCACGGTCACCTACGCCGCCGACGGCCCCGCGTTCGAGCTCCGCGGCACGGACTCCGGACGCCTGCATCTGACGGGCGACCTACAGCCCATACGGTGAAGGGGTCAGTCCTGCGGGGGCGTCCACGGGCGGTTCTCCATCAGGTCGCCCAGGCCCGCCCACGCGAAGTTCATCAGGGTCGCCGCGGCCTGCTTCGCGGAGACGCCCGGCGTGGCGTTGGCCCAGGCGGCGAGGGACTCGGCGGCGCCGACGAGGGCCTCGGCGAGCCCGGCGACCTCCCGTTCGGCCAGGGACGGGTCACGATGGGCCTCGCGCGCGGCGACCACGATCAGCTGGGTGACGAACGCGACGAGTTCCTCGCGCATCGCCGCGACCTCGGCCGCGAACGGCTCGCCGTGCGTACGCGCCTGACGGTGCAGGACCGCCCAGCCGTCCGGGTTCTCGGCGGTGTGCGTGAAGAACGCCCGCAGGCCTGCCCAGAGTTGGCGGTCGGCGGGCAGGCCGGGCTGGACGCCCGCGCGTACCGCCGTGGTCAGTGCGGCCGCCTCACGGCGGATGCAGGCGGTGAAGAGGTCTTCCTTGGAGTTCAGGTACAGATACACCAACGGCTTGGACACGCCCGCCAGATCGGCGATCTCGTCCATCGAAGCGGCTCGGTAGCCCCGCTGCCCGAAGGTCCGCACGGCGGCATCCAGCATCTGCTGTTCACGTACCGCGCGCGGCATCCGCTTGTTCTTCACAGCACCCATACGGGCAAGCGTACGATCGGCCGCCGTCGGCCAGGCACAGCGTTACGAGGTCTGGCCCTGCACGCCGCCGCGGGTGGCGTCGTCCACACCGTCCTCCTGGCTGCGGTTCTGCTCCAGGTTGGTCTTCATGCGATCCACGCGCGCGACGACCTGGGCGGAGGCGCGGTCACGCTCCTTGCGCAGCACGACGAAACTGATGGGCGCGGAGATCACCAGCGCGAGCAGGACGATCCACATGTAGTTGGAGTCACCCAGGCCGCGCGGAGCGATGCCCAGGTAGACGAGGCCCCAGACGACCACGAGGCAGCCGGCGAAGACGCCGAGGCGCATCAGTGTGTAGCGGCCCATGTCAATCCACTCTTCCGTTCCGAACCGTTTCGAACGTTCCCAAAGGGCACCGTCCAGTGAAGCACGCCCGGCCCGATCCTCGTGCAGGGGGGCCTCAGTCGCCAGGCGGGAGAGGCAGCAGCATCGTGATCTCGTCACGGTCGTCGCCCGGCGCGACACGCAGCGCGTCGGGCGCCCGGCCGATCTCCTTGTAGCCGCAGGAGGCGTAGAAGCGTTCCAGCCCCTCCCCGCCCCGGCAGGTGAGGCGGAGTCCCTCCAGGCCGAACGCGCGGGCCCGGTCCTCGGCCTCGCGGAGCAGGTCGGCGCCGTAGCCGCGGCCCTGGAGGGCCGGGTCGACCATGACGGTGTACAGCCAGGCCCAGTGGCGCATGAGGGGGTGGTCGTTGAGGGCGAGGAACGCGGTGGCGGCGAGCCGGCCGTCGGCGGTGAATCCGGCGAGCAGCCGGGTGCGGCCCTCGGCTATCGCGGTGAGGTGGGCCTCGGCGCGGGGGCGTATGTCGACGGCGGTCACCGGCGGCACGAAGCCGACCGCACCGCCCGCGTTGGTGACATCCGTCCAGAGAGTGAGCAGCTGGTCGGGCAGGGGCTGGGTCGGCTGCGCGTCACGGGTGAACAGGGTGAAGGTCAGTGGCACGGCCACCGAGCGTAGAACACCGAGGTCGGAGTGGACCAACTGCAGGTGTCACCCGTCCACGCCGGGTTGAACTTCCGGAACACCGAGCACGGAGTCGTCGGACGAAGCGCAATGCCGGCCCCCTCCGCGAGGAGGGAACCGGCACCCGGGGCCGTCATGGGCGTACGACCGGACCGCGGAGCGTCAGACGCGCATCGGCTGCGGCGACTCGCGGCGCGCCGGGTCCGGGCCGTCGTACTCGCGGATGATCTCGTAGCGGGTGTTGCGCTCGACCGGCTGGAAGCCCGCGTCGCGGATCAGGTCGAGCAGGTCCTCGCGGGTCAGCTTGTTCGGCGTGCCGTAGTTGTCCGCGTCGTGCGTGATCTTGTACTCGACGACCGAGCCGTCCATGTCGTCGGCACCGTGCTGGAGGGCGAGCTGCGCGGTCTGCACGCCGTGCATCACCCAGAAGACCTTGACGTGCGGCACGTTGTCGAAGAGGAGACGGGAGACGGCGAAGGTCTTCAGGGCCTCGGCGCCGGTCGCCATCTGGGTGCGCGCCTGGAGCCGGTTGCGGACCTTGCCGTCCTTCATGTCCACGAAGTCGTGCTGGTAGCGCAGCGGGATGAAGACCTGGAAGCCGCCGGTCTCGTCCTGGAGCTCACGGAGCCTGAGGACGTGGTCGACGCGGTGGCGGGGCTCCTCGATGTGCCCGTACAGCATCGTGCACGGGGTCTTCAGACCCTTCTCGTGCGCGAGCCGGTGGATGCGCGACCAGTCCTCCCAGTGCGTGCGGTGGTCCACGATGTGCTGGCGGACCTCCCAGTCGAAGATCTCCGCGCCGCCACCGGTGAGGGACTCGAGGCCCGCCTCGATCAGCTCGTCGAGGATCTCCGACGCCGACAGCCCGGAGATGGTCTCGAAGTGGTGGATCTCCGTCGCCGTGAAGGCCTTCAGGGAGACGTTCGGGAGGGCCTTCTTCAGCTCGCTCAGCGACCGCGGGTAGTAGCGCCACGGCAGGTTCGGGTGCAGGCCGTTGACGATGTGCAGCTCGGTGAGGTTGTCGTTCTCCATCGCCTTGGCGAGGCGGACGGCCTCCTCGATGCGCATCGTGTACGCGTCCTTCTCGCCCGGCTTGCGCTGGAACGAGCAGTACGCGCAGGACGCGGTGCACACGTTCGTCATGTTGAGGTGGCGGTTGACGTTGAAGTGGACGACGTCGCCGTTCTTGCGCGTGCGCACCTCGTGGGCGAGCCCGCCCAGCCAGGCCAGGTCGTCCGACTCGTACAGCGCGATGCCGTCTTCGCGGGTCAGCCGCTCACCGGCTCGAACCTTCTGCTCCAGCTCGCGCTTGAGCCCGACGTCCATGCCTCTACCTCTTCCTCAGACAGCCTTCGTAAACCGTACTCCCCCGCCCTCCGGGCGGAAGGGGCCCCCATCAGGCACGTCGTGCCCTAACCCTCTTCGGGCAGCTCTCCGACCCGGTTCTCCCACTTCGTGGAGAGCACGATCGTCGTACGGGTCCGGGAGACACCCTTCGTCCCCGAGAGCCGTCGGATGGTCTTCTCCAGCCCGTCGACATCACTCGCCCGCACCTTGAGCATGAACGAGTCGTCGCCCGCGATGAACCAGCAGTCCTCGATCTCGCCGAGGTCCCGCATCCGCCGGGCCACGTCCTCGTGGTCGGCGGCGTCGGAGAGCGAGATGCCGATCAGGGCGGTGACGCCGAGACCGAGCGAGGCGGAGTCGACGGTGGCGCGGTAACCGGTGATGACCCCGGCCGCCTCCAGCCGATTGATGCGGTCGGTGACGCTGGGTCCCGACAGACCGACGAGGCGCCCCAGCTCCGCGTAGGAGGCCCGGCCGTTCTCTCTCAGGGCCTGGATGAGCTGCCTGTCCACCGCGTCCATGCGATCGCTAGCCTTCCGCTGAAGTGTGTGAGTCGTGAGTGGTGCGATGTTGCTCAGTGGTGCTCGGGTCGTGCGTGCTCGGGTCGTGCGTGCTTCGCTTCACAGGTGCTCGGTCGTGGCCGCTCAGGTCGCTCGGGAACCGCCGCCGAGTTCGCCCTCCCACCGGCGGTACAGCCCGTGTTCGACGCCCGCCGCGTCCAACACCCGCCCGGCGACGAAGTCCACCAGGTCCTGGATGTGGGTGGCCCCCGCGTAGAACGCCGGCGAGGCGGGCAGCACGGTGGCGCCCGCGTCGTCCAGCGAGACCAGATGACGCAGCGTCTGCCCGTTCAACGGAGTCTCGCGGACGGCGACGACGAGCTTGCGCCCTTCCTTGAGCGTCACACTCGCCGCGCGCTGCAGCAGATCCTTCGACAGCCCCAGGGCGACTCCGGCCACGCAGGCCGTCGAGGCCGGCACGATCAGCATGCCCTTGGAGGGGTACGAGCCCGAGGACGGCCCCGCCGCCAGGTCACCGGCGCTCCAGTGCCGTACGTCCTCGATGCGCACGTCGAAGGTGCCGGGCTTGCCGTCCGCGCCACGCGCCAGCCATTCCCGCAGGTCGTCCTGCCAGTGGGCGTCCCGGAAGGGAAGGCCGGTCTCGTCGAGCAGCGTGAGCCGGGAGGCGCGCGAGACCACCAGGTCGACGCTCTCCCCCGCCGCCAGGAGCGCCCGCAGCACGGAGGCGGCGTACGGCGTACCGGAGGCACCCGACACCCCCACGATCCAAGGCCGGCGCTGCGTCTGTCCTGGCTTCATGATGTCGAGGGTATCCGTCGGCTGTCGGGATTCAGACCGTGAGCCCGCGGACCAGCAGATCGAGCAGGGCACACACGAACAGGGCGATGCCGATGAATCCGTTGACTTGGAAGAACGCGCGGTTCAGACGGGACAGGTCGTGCGGCTTCACGATGGAGTGCTCGTAGAGGAACGCGCCCGCGACGATCAGCAGGCCCAGCCAGAAGAACGCGCCCGCGTCGGTGGCGACGGCGTACCAGGCGAACAGGGCGGTGGTGACGGCGTGGCAGCCGCGCGCCCCCCAGATCGCGGCGGGGATACCGAAGCGCGCCGGCACCGACATGACCCCGATCTCGCGGTCCGTGTCGACGTCCTGGCAGGCGTAGATCAGGTCGAAGCCGCCGATCCAGATCCCGACCGCGAGCCCCAGGATGACGGCGTCCCACGACCACTCGCCGGAGATCGCCAGCCAGCCGCCGATCGGGCCCATCGCCTGGGCCAGGCCCAGGATGGCCTGCGGGAAGTTCGTGAACCGTTTGCCGTACGGGTACACCACCATCGGGATCACCGCGATGGGGGCGAGGGCCAGGCACAGCGGGTTCAGGAGGGCCGCGGCACCCAGGAAGAAGACCAGCGCGACCAGCGCGCCCGTCCACGCGTGCTTCACGCTCATCGCGCCGGTGACCAGCTCGCGGTGGGCCGTGCGCGGGTTGCGGGCGTCGATCTCGCGGTCGATGATCCGGTTCGCCGCCATCGCGAACGTGCGCAGCCCGACCATCGCGATCGTGACGAGCAGCAGCCGGCCCCAGTGGATGTTCCTGTCCCACTCGAACATCGCGGTCAGCGCGGCGATGTAGGCGAAGGGCAGCGCGAAGACGGAGTGCTCGATCATGACGAGCCGGAGGAAGGCCTTGGTGCGCCCCGGCTGCTGCGGGAGCGCGGCGGATGCGCTGGTCACCGGCCGACCGCCCGTCCGCTGTCGATCCGTCCGCTGTCGATGGACCTCACAGGCCGTACTCCTTCCAGCGGCGGTCGACCGTCGCCGCCGTCTCCGGGTCGGAGAGAACCATTTCCGGCCATCCCCCGTCCCGGGTGTAGCCCTCCTCGGGCCACTTCCTCGTCGCGTCGATGCCCGCCTTGCCGCCCCAGAACTGCTGGTAGGACGCGTGGTCGAGATGGTCGACGGGGCCTTCGACGACGGTGAGGTCGCGGGCGTAGTCGGTGTTGCCGAGGGCCCGCCACGCGACCTCGTGCAGATCGTGAACGTCGCAGTCCGAGTCCACGACCACGATGAGCTTCGTGAGGGACATCATGTGCGCCCCCCAGACGGCGTGCATCACCTTTTGGGCGTGCTTGGGATATTTCTTGTCGATCGCGATGATCGCGCAGTTGTGGAAGCCGCCGGCCTCGGGAAGGTGGTAGTCCACGATGTCCGGCACGATGATCTTCAGCAGGGGGAGGAAGAAGCGCTCGGTCGCCCGCCCGAGGGGGCCGTCCTCCGTCGGGGGCCGCCCCACGACGATCGACTGGAGCAGCGGCCGCTTGCGCATGGTGACGCAGTCGATGGTCAGCGCCGGGAAGGGCTCCTGGGGCGTGTAGAACCCGGTGTGGTCGCCGAAGGGTCCCTCCGGGAGCATCTCCCCCGGCTCCAGCCACCCTTCGAGCACGACCTCCGCGTTCGCGGGCACCTGCAGCGGGACGGTCTTGCAGTCCACCATCTCGATCCGCTTGCCCTGGATGAACCCGGCGAAGAGGTACTCGTCGATGTCACCGGGCAGCGGGGCGGTGGAGGCGTACGTCACGGCGGGCGGGCACCCGAAGGCGATCGCGACCGGCAGTCGCTCTCCCCTTCTCGCCGCCACCTGGTAGTGGTTGCGGCTGTCCTTGTGGATCTGCCAGTGCATCCCGATGGTGCGCTTGTCGTGGCGCTGGAGGCGGTAGAGCCCGAGGTTGCGGATTCCGCTCTCCGGGTCCTTGGTGTGGGTGAGCCCGAGGTTGAAGAAGGAGCCGCCGTCCTGGGGCCAGGTGAAGAGCGCGGGGAGGACGTCCAGGTCGACGTCCTCACCGTGCAGCACGACCTCCTGCACGGGCGCGTTGTCGGACTTCACCTTCTTCGGCGGTACGTGGGTCATCGCGCCGAGCTTGCCGAAGGCCTCGCGTACGCCGACGAAGCCGTGGGGCAGCTCGGGCCTGAGGAGGCCGCCGATCTTCTCGCTGATCTCGCCGTACGACTTCAGGCCGAGGGCCTTCAGCAGCCGCCGGTCGGTGCCGAAGACATTCATGGCGAGCGGCATGGCGGACCCGCGCACGTTCTCGAAGAGCAGCGCCGGTCCACCCGCCTTCTGCACCCGGTCGACGATCTCCCCGACCTCCAGATACGGGTCCACCTCGGCCTTGATGCGCTTGAGGTCGCCCTCGCGCTCCAGCGCCCTCAGCAGGGATCGAAGATCGTCGTAAGCCATGCGTCCAAGTATCGCTGAGGCCCACCCGACACCGACGTGCGCCCCACCGCCGTGGGCGTGACCACCCCTCTCGCCCCCGCCGCCCCTACCCGTCCCATCCCAGGGGCTCCGCCCCTTCCACCCCGCTGGGGGCTGCGCCCCCAGACCCCCGCATCGGCCTGAACGGCCTCGTCCTCAAACGCCGGACGGGCTGAGTGATGCGGGCCGGGGTGGGCGGGTGAACGGCCTCCGCCCTCGCCCTCGGACGCCGGACGGGCTGAAAGATGCGGGCGGGGGTGAGTGGGGCATCGGCCTCCCACCTCGCCCTCAAACGCGGGGTGGGCCGAGGCTTTCAGGGGCGCGGGGAACTGCGCGATCAACCCCCACCGGCCCGCGGCCGAGGAACCGCCCCGAGGGGCAGCGCCCCCTCAGGGGCGCGGGGAACTGCGCGACCAGCCCCCGCCCACCCGCGGCCGACGAACCACCAGGCGCACGGGGAATCGGGGCGAAGCCCCGCTCCAGGGCCGGGCGGAGCCCCTGGGGTGGTGGGGGCGGGGAAAGTGTCATCCCCCCGTTGAAGTCAGCCGCTACCCTGTGCGCGTCACCGGGGCCCCGAACCGCCCCGCCACCGTCCACTGGGGGACCGTTCCGCCATGCTCAGGTATCTGCCGTTCCTGCTGGTCCTGGCGCTGTGGATCTACTCGTTCATCGACTGCCTGAACACGCCGGAGGAAGAGGTCCGCGGCCTGCCCAAGGTGGTGTGGGTGATCGTCATCCTGCTCTTCGGAGAAGTCCTCGTCGGCCCGATCGCCTGGCTCGTCGCCGGCAAGGTCGGCCGGGGTCCGACCCGAGGCGTCACGCCCTCGGAGTGGCACCGCGAGCAGCGCCCGCAGTACGTCGCCCCCGACGACAACCCCGAGTTCCTGAACTCGCTCAGCACGGAGCCCGCCCCCTCCAAGAACGTCAAGGACGAGGCACTCCTGAAGGACTGGGAGGCCGACCTGCGGCGCCGCGAGGAGGAGCTGCGCCGGCGCGAGGCCGGCGAGGAGTCCGAGAGCTGACGCCCGTACAAGGTGTACGCCGACGAGCCTCCCGGAACGGACAGTGCGCCTCTGGCCGGGGGTGACGGCGCCCCGGACACTTACGGTGCATGACGACCGCTCCCGCCGGCACCACCGCACCGATCACGCCCGAGTACGGCGACCGAGTCATCGCCGTCGAGACGGCGGGCTCGGAACCGATCCCCGACGCCGAACGCCACGGCAGCCCACTCCAGTTGCTGTGGACCTGGGCCTCCCCGAACATCGAGTTCGCGACCGTGTACATCGGCGTGATCTCGGTCCTCTTCTTCGGACTGAACTTCTGGCAGGCGGCCGCGGCACTGCTGCTGGGCACGGCGCTGGGCGCACTGACGCAAGGCGTCCTGTCCCTCGACGGACCCCGGTTCGGCGTCCCGCAGATGGTGATCGGCCGCCTCTCCTTCGGCTACCGGGGCAATCTGCTGCCGGCCGGAGTGAACGCCCTGGTGGCGGGCGTGGGCTGGTTCGCCGTGAACAGCGTGAGCGCCGCGTTCGCGCTGAACACGCTGACGGGTCTGCGCCCCCTGCCCTCCCTGCTGCTCGTGGTGGCGGTCGAGATCGTGATCGGCTTCATCGGCCACAACTTCGTGCACGCCTTCGAGAAGTACGCGTTCCCGGCGCTGGCGGTGGTGTTCCTGGTGGCGGGGGTGTGGACGTTCGACCACGCGGACCTCGGCGCCTCGGGCGGGGGCGGCGGCATCGGCGGCTTCCTGCTGGCGTTCAGCACGGCGTGGGGGTACGCGGCGGGCTGGAACCCGTACGCCACGGACTACTCGCGCTACCTCCCCCGTACGGCGAACAGGTTCAGGACCGCTCTCTACCCGGCCGTCGGACTCTTCCTCTCCGTCGCGGTCGTCTCCCTCGTCGGCGCGGCGTCGGCGACGATCGCGGCCCCCGCCGGCGCGACCCCGACGGCCGCCTTCACCGGTCATCTCCCGTCCTGGCTCGGCGACCTGGTGCTGCTCTCCATCATCCTGGGCGGCATCTCGGCGAACGCGCTGAACGTCTACTCCTCCGCCATGTCCATCACCTCGCTCGGCCTGCGGCTGCCGGCCTGGCTGGGGCGCGGCGCGCTGGTGGTGATCTCGGGCGTGGCGGGTACGGCGGCGGCGTGGGCGTCGCTGTCCGACGCCGGGCATGCCTACGAGGCGTTCCTGCTGGTCATCGCGTACTGGATCGGACCGTGGCTGGGAGTGGTGCTGGTGGAGCGGTGGCTGCGGACCCGTACGCCGGACGACGAGCCGGCCCGGCGCCTGGGCGACCGCGCGTTCACCAACTGGCCGGGTATCACTGCCCTGTTGGTCGGCGTGGCGGTCTCGGTCCCGCTCTTCTCCAACCAGGAGAAGTACGTCGGCTGGGTGCCGAAGCACTGGGCGTCCTTCGGCGACATCACCTGCCTGGTGGGGTTCGCGCTGAGCGCGGCGCTGTACGCGCTGCTGCGGCGGGCGCCCCGCACGGGCTGAGCGGTCAGCCGGTGGTGCTCAGCAGCGAGGCCTGTTCGGCGTACCCCACCTCGATGTGCCGTGCGCCGAACGCCTTCTTGAGGAGGGGCGCGGCGGTGGTGGGGTCGTCGACGCCCACGAACACGAACCCGGCCTCGTCCACGCCGACTTCGCGCAGGTCGAAGGTGCCGTTCCAGCGGTTCATGTCCGCGGCGATCCGGTCGGCGAGGGCCTCCAGGTCGGTCCGGTTGGCATCGGTGTCGTGCAGCCGCACCGTGACGCCCCTCTCGGCGGCGCCGCAGAGGTCGGCGTCGAAGGAGGCGGACGGCATGCGGTACACGTCCGTGGCCCGGTCCTCCTCGTCGACCGACAGGCCCGTGTACACGGCGGCGTAGCGGGCGGACTCGCCCATCCTCCCGACGTGGGCCAGGGTGCGGTCCAGCGGGGTGAAGTCCTCGGCGCCGCGGTCGGAAAGGCTCCCGGCCGGCCGCGTGCCGACGCAGGTGGCGGTGACGGGCGCGGAATGCGCGGGCGCGGCCTGCGCGACGGCGCTCGATCCCTGGAGCAGCGCCCCCAGCAGCACGACGGCACCGGTCACGGTGACACCGGTGGCCGTCCGACCCCTCACACGCTTCTTCATGCCCCTTCGACGCGGGAGGCGGCGCATCGGTTCAGTGCGTCGGGTCCTCACGCAGAACCAGGTCGAGGAGTCCGGGGAAGCGGGCCTCGAACTCCTCGCGTCGCAGGCGGTTGACGCGCTTGGGACCCTCGTCGCGCTGCTCCACCAGGCCCGCCCCGCGCAGCACCGCGAAGTGGTGGCTGAGGGCCGCCTTGCCGACGGGCACGTCGAAGCTGCCGCAACTGCGCGCCCACTCCGCCGAGTCGGCCAACTCCCGTACGAGGGTGACGCGTACGGGGTCGGCGAGGGCGGCGAGGGCGGTCTGGACCGGAACGTCGTCGGGATGGGTGTGTTCCGGGGCGGCCCGGTGACTCGCTCGTTCCGTCACGCCCGACTCCCCTCAGATCTCTCACACCTTGCCGAGTGTTCGATAGAAACCATACACTCCCGAGTGTTCGGTTTTCATTGAACAGTCGAGCGGACGAGTTCTCGTGAGAGGTGTGCCATGCGCGCGGTCGAGATCCAGGAGTACGGCGGTCCCGAGGGTCTGAGGGTCGTCGAGGCGGAGACGCCCGCGCCGGGTCCGGGGCAGGTGAGCATCGACGTGGCGTACACCGGTGTGAACTTCGCCGACCTCAAGGCGCGGGCCGACGGCTACCGGGTGCCCGCCCTGCCCTTCGTCCCCGGCCTGGAGGCCTCGGGCCGCGTCCGGGCCCTCGGCGCAGGGGTCACCGGCCTCGCCGTGGGGCAGGAGGTGGCGGCCCTGACACAGGGCGGCGCGTACGCGGACGTCGTCGTCGCCGACGCGGTGACCGTCTTCCCGCTGCCGCCCGGCGTGGACCTGCGCACCGGCGCGACCCTCCCCACCGTGCTGCCCACCGCGTACGCCCTGATCCACACCGTGGGCCGGCTCCAGCCCGGCGAGACGGTGCTCGTGCAGGGCGCGGCGGGCGGGGTGGGCACGGTACTGGGGCAGTTGGCGAGCGCGGCGGGGGCCGGGGCGGTCCTCGGGGTGGTGTCGAGCGAGGCGAAGGCCGAGTACGCGCGGGAGCACGGTTACGACGAGGTCTTCGTCACCTCCTCCACCACCCCCTCCTTCGCCAAGGAGGTGCGCGAGGCGACGGACGGTCGCGGGGTCGACCTGGCACTCGACCCGGTCGGCGGCGAGACCCTCCGGGCCTCCCTCGACTCCCTCGCCCCCTTCGGCCGCCTGGTCTCCTTCGGCAACGCGAGCGGGGGGCAGCCGTGGCAGGTGGGCCAGCCCGACCTCTACCCCCTGGCCCTCTCGGTCTCCGGCTTCTCCATCCTCACCCTGGCCCAGACGTCCCCGACCGAACTGCGCGCCCTCACCGAACGCGCCTTCCGGACGGTGGTGGACGGGGTGGTGTCCCTGCCGGTGACGGCGGAGTTCGCCCTGCCGGACGCGGCGGAGGCACACCGGCTGATGGGAACACGGACGAGCACGGGAAAGCTGTTGCTGCACGCCCACGGCACGGACGGGGACGCCGACCTCGCGTGACGACCACGCACCAGGCTTGTCAGTCCCCCCGACTAGTCTCCCGCGCCATGACCTCTCACCCCATGACCTCCCGCCCGGACGCCACCAGGGCGTCGTACGACACCGTCGCCGTCGACTACAACGAGCTCCTCAAGGCCGAGTTGGAGCACAAGCCCTTCGACCGGGCCATGCTCGCCGCCTTCGCGGAGAAGGTGCGGGACGGCGGAGGCGGACAGGTCGCGGACCTCGGGTGCGGCCCGGGACGGGTGACGATCCACCTGGAGAGCCTCGGGCTGGACGCGTACGGGATCGATCTGTCGCCGCGGATGGTCGCCGTGGCCCGGCGCGGCCATCCGCACCTCCGCTTCGAGGTGGGCTCGATGACGGACCTCGACATCGAGGACGCGTCACTCGCCGGGGCCCTCGCCTGGTACTCCACCGTGCACACACCGCTGGACGAACTCCCCCTGTTCTTCCGTGAGTTCCACCGGATCCTGGCACCGGGCGGTCATCTGCTGCTCGCCTTCAAGGTGGGCGACGAGCGCGTGCACCTCGATCACGCGTACGGCCATGACCTGGACCTCGACGTCTACCGCTTCCCGCCCGAGCGCGTCGCCGAGCTGCTGCGCGAGGCGGGGCTGGTGGAGGTCGCCCGCCTCGTCCGCGAGGCCGACGCCCACGAGAAGACCCCACAGGCGTTCGTCCTGGCCCGCAGGCCGGAACCCTCGGTGTGACCTCGACGTTTTCCTTCGAGGGACGGGATGAGGAGGGGAGCGGAGACGCATGAGAACACGGTTCAGGCTGACCCGGGACGGGGACGGGTTCGTCGCGCGGCTCACCCCGGCCCAGACGGCGGCGATGCGCGAGGCGCTGAGCCATGTGCGTCACCAGGACGTCAGTGACCTGACCCTGAGACTGCGGCTCGGTACCGGCCGCGAGACGGTCGACGCGCTCATCGTGCGCCTCTCCGGCGGGCACACGGAGTCACACGACATCCGCTTCGACACGGAGGAACTGCACGCGGTGCACAGCGCGCTGACCACCGCGCCGACCATGTTCGTCTCGCGCGAGGGCGCGTTCCTGCAGGAGCCCTTCCACATCCGGCTGGGCTTCTACCGGGAGAACTTCGACGCCCTGGCGTACGGCATCGCGGAGGCGGCGTCCGAGGTGTGACGTGCGCTCGAGGCCCCCGCCGATACTTTCGTCGGCCGTCCGTAGACCATCGACGGACGGCGGGACGAAGGACCGCCTCCCAGACTGAAGTCCGCGAACGCGAAGACGGACACGGGAGGCGCGATGCGGGGGATCACTCGGGCACGGTTCATGGGGATGGCCGCGGGGGCCGGGGGCGCGGTGGTGCTGCCGGTCGGGCGGGCCGGGGCGACGGGCCGTCGGCCGGGGCTGACGCACCGGGGTGTGGTGTACGAGGTGACGGACGGGGAGACGCCGAGCACCGGGTGGAGCGCCGGGCGCATGCGCCGCGACCTGCGCGCCATCGCGCACGACCTGCACGCCGACTCCGTCAAGGTCACCGGCGACGGCGTCGAACGGCTCACCGCAACCGCGGCCGAGGCGGCGGAGCTCGGTCTGAACGTCTGGCTGGAGCCGGCCCTGGGCGACGTACCGGAACGCGAGATCCTCGACCACCTCGCGGAGACGGGCCGGTTCGCCGAGCGGCTGCGGCGACGCGGCGCGGGAGTGCATCTCAGTGTCGGCTGCGAGTTCGTGCTGTACGTGCCCGGGATCGTGCCCGGCGCCAACGCCCAGGAGCGCATCGAGCATCTCCTCAAGGGCGACTTCGATCCCGTACTGATGGCACGGCGCCTGCACCGGTTCACGGCGAAGGCGGCGTCCGTGGGCAGGTCCGTCTTCCACGGACGGCTCACGTACGCCGCCGCGCAGGACGAGGACGTCGACTGGGGTCTCTTCGACCTCGTCGGTGTCGACTACTACGGCTGGTTCCGGGACCGGAACGCCTACGTCCGCGACCTCGCCGCGCTGCGGCGCTTCGGGAAGCCCGTCGCCGTCATGGAGTTCGGCTGCTGCACCTTCGAGGGCGCGCCGGAGAAGGGCGGCATGGGCTGGGACGTCGTCGACCGCGGAAAGGAGCCGCCGGAGATCAAGGGCGGGCTGGTGCGGAGTGAGCGCACGCAGGCCGCGTATCTGACGGACGTGCTGTCGGTGTTCGAGTCGATGGGCCTGTACTCGGCGATGGCGTACACCTTCGTCACCCCCGACGCCCCGCACCGCCCCCGCGACCCGCGCCACGACCTCGACATGGCGAGCTACGGCATCGTGAAGACGATCGAGGACCGCCGTGGAGGATGGCACTGGGAGCCCAAGGAGTCCTTCCACGCGCTGGCCCGGCAGTACGCGCGGGCCCGCCACTGCTGACGGTCAGGTCAGGCCACCGTCCGCAGGCCGCCTCCCGCCGTCGCCGGCACCCCCCGCACGATCCGGTGCGCGCACAGCGCCGCCAGCAGTTCGCCGAGCAGGTCCGGGTCGTCGATCTCCAGGCCCAGGAGGGATTCGATGCGTTCCAGGCGCTGGTAGAGGGACTGGCGGCCGATGTGGAGCAGGGCCGCCGTGCGGGTGGGTGAGCAGCCGTGGCGGAGGTGGATCTCCAGGGTCCGGACGAGGTCGCTGGGGTGGGCGGCCTCCCAGGCCAGCAGGGAGCCAAGGGTGTGCTGGACCAGGCGGGCGAGGCGGTCGCGGTTGGCGTCCACGCCGCCTCGGGTCAGCTCGCGTTCCAGGGTGAGGGCGCGGGAGGAGGTGACGGCGGGGCCACCGGTCGGACCGGGTTCGGCGGACGGCACGGTGAGCGCCAGTTCCAGGGTCGTCCGGGCCGCACGCAGTGTCTCGCTCCAGCGCAGCCAGCCGCCGCCCGCGAGGACCGCGTGTCCGACCGCCACGGTCGTCCCGGCCTCGGCGACCGTCCGGAAGGCCTCCTGCACGGCCCGTACGACATCGCGCCGCGCCGTCACCCCCCGTACGGCGTCGTCCGGCATCGCCACCAGCGCCAGTACATCCCCCGGGAACGCCGCCCGCAGCACCGCGACCCCGCCCAGGGAGCGCGCCGCCCGGTCGACCACGCCCAGCTCGCGCGC
>LRTP01000321.1 GCA_001550305.1 Streptomyces diastatochromogenes | reverse complement strand
CCCGCGGCCCGGCTGCCCGAGCTGGCGGCGGCCGCGTACGAGGCCCATGTGCACGGGCTGCGCGAGAGCGGCTGGCGCGGCGACGAACGCCTCGTACGCCTGGGAGAAGGGGGCGGCGTCGTTGTCGGTCCCTGCCCCTACAGTCCCGTTCATGACTTCGGACCACGGCAACGGCGCCGCACCCCAACTCGACTCGCTGCGCGCCCTCTTGGAGAGTGCCAAACCGGCCCGGGCCCGCAAGGCCGTCCGGGAACTCGTCACGCGCGCCGACGCCGGGGAGGCGCTCGACCTGGCCGTCCGCTTCGCCCGGATCGCCGACTACTCCTCGGAGCTGCTCTTACGACTGTGGCCGACGGCCGCCGACCCCGACGGCTTCTGCGAGGCCCTGCTCGCCCCGGCCTTCCGTCGCGAGGGCCGCACCGAGCTGCGGCTGCGGCGCACGGCCTCGCTCCGCGGACTGCGGCACCTCACCATGCTCCGCGGCCTCCACCTCGACCGCCTCAAGGAGATCACGGACCTCACCGAGGTCGGCGCGCTCGGCGAACTGAGGGATCTCGATCTCAACGGGTGCGCGGGCATCGAGGACCTCACGCCCCTCGGCGGCCTCGCCGAGCTGACCCGGCTCAATCTGCACCGCTGCCGGGCCGTCGCGGACACGACCCCGCTGCTGACCCTGGGCAGACTGCGCGAGCTGGACCTGAGCATGACCAAGGTGCGTGCCACCCACGGCTTCGGAGCGGCCTTCCCCGCCCTGGAGAGCCTGACGCTGCGCGGCTGCCGGGCCTTCAAGGACGCCGGTCAGCTGTCCGGCCTGCGCCGGCTCACCCACCTCGACCTCGGCTGGACCGGCATCCGCGACCTGAGCGGCCTGCGCGACGTCCCCGCCGTCACCCACCTCGACCTGCGCAGCTGCGGACAACTCCGCGACCTGCGAGGCATCGACGCGCTGTCCGACCTGACCGAGCTGACCCTCGACGAATGTCCCCGCCTGAAGAGCGTCGACGGATTCGGGGTCCATCCCCGTCTGACCAGGATCGGCATCCACGGGTGTCCTGAACTGGCCGACCTGAGCGGACTGTCGACACTGACGAACCTCACCCGCCTGTACCTCCGGGGGAGCGAACGGCTCACCTCCCTGCGGGACATCGCGTCACTGCGCCTCCTGAAATCGGTCGGCGTCCTCGACTGCCCGTCCCTGCGGGACTTCTCCGCGCTCGGCGTCCTTCCGTTGCTGGAAGGGCTCTCCATGGTCGGGCTGGACCAGCTCCACGATCTGTCCCCACTCGGCCTCGTGGGTCACGACCGACTGGCTGATCTGTCGGTCACCGGTTGCCGCAACCTGCGCACCTTCGGAGAACTCTCCGGTCTGACGGCGCTGAGCAGCCTCTGGATCCACGACTGTCCGTCCCTGACCGACCTCGACGGTCTCGCCGGCCTGCCCGCGCTGAGCAAGCTGACCGTCCTGGACTGCCCCCTGCTCACGGACGCCGACGGCCTGGCGGGCTCCCCGCTGCGCGAGGCGGTCTTCTCCCGCAACCGCGTCCTGGACTCGCTGCGTGCCCTGGAGGAGTGCCCCGACCTGCGGAGTCTGAGTCTGATCAGCTGCCCCCTGGCGCAGGACATACCCGCCGGGGGAATCGAGACGCTCTGCCTGTCCGGCCTGGACTGGAAGGACGTGTCCCGCCTGGCCGGCCACACGGGCCTTCGCGAACTCGACATCGGGGGCCTGTCCGAGCTGCGGGACCTCGGCGCGCTCACGGGACTGTCCGCGCTCACGGAGATCAATCTGGGCCACTGCCGCGACCTGGAGGACTGCCGCCCCCTGCTCGACCTGCCGTCCCTGCAGCACGTCACCATGCCCTATCGCATGTGGTACCGCGAATACCAAGGAGATCCCGATCCCGTCATGACGGAGCTCGCGGAACGCGGGGTGACCGTCGTCCACCCGTGACCCACAACTCGTCCACCCATGACCCACTCGTCCACCCATGACTCACCGCGAGGCGGCGTGCCGCCGTCCACCGCGTCGCCGTGACCGGCCCCGCCGGACCACCGGCACCGCGAGCGCGGCCAGCAGCGGCGCGAGCAGCAGCGGCCACCACGAGTTCGCGTCCTCGCTGTCGCCGACGGCGCTGGAGTTCTTCACGGACGCGGCGCCGGACGTGGCGGGGGACGGGGCCGCGGTCCGGTGCTTCGGTACGGCCTTCAGGGTGACGTCGTTGCCGTCGCCCCCTCGATAGCTGATCCGATACGTGGTGCCGGCGAGCGCGACCGAGGCGCCCTCGCGCAGGCCGGAGAAGGCGCCGGTCGTCCTCGCCCGGCCGGTGTGGTCGAGCACCCTGATCTCGCGGGCGGGGCCGGTCCCGGCGGCCGACAGATCGAGGTCCCCGGCCAGTCGGACCGCGCCCGTCACCTTCAGCGGCTTGTCGCGCAGGACCAGCGTGCCCTTCGCGCCCTGTGTGTAGTCGCCGGTCACCGTGAGGGCGCCCGCGACCTCGCCGTCGTTGACGACGGCGCCCCGTACCGTGCCCTTGCCGCTGAGTGACGTGGACACTCGAAGTCCCGTCGTCCGCACGTCCAGCCGCGCACCGGCCGAGGCGAGCCGAATCGCCTTGCTGTGCGCGAGCGTGGCGCCGGAGGTCAGGGCGAGTGTGCCCTTGATGACCGTCGTCGGGCCCGTGTACGACACCTCGCCGCCCGTCAGGGTCGTCGTCGCGGCGCCCGACTGGGTGAGCCCGCCGACGCCGTCGACACGGGCCAGCGACACCGGAGTTGTGGTGTTGCGGACGATCAGCGTGCCGTCGTCGACGATCCGTCTGCGCTCGGTGCCGGTCATCAGCGAGCCGTCACCGCCCCGCGCGCCCGAGCCCAGCCGCAGCACGGCGCCCTTCTCGATGGTCGTCGACCCGTCGTAGTACTGCTCCGCCGCGAAGGTGACGTCGTTGCCGGGTGTCCCCTTGATCACGACGTCCCCGGCGCCGGGCGCGGCGAGTGTGTCGTGGTACCGGCCGCCGCCGATGGGCGCGCCCAGGGTGACGGGACCGTCGTAGGCGAAGGTCAGCCGGGACCGGACGCCGCTCGCCATGTGCAGGTTGACGTAGACGGTGTCCTTCGTCCCCGGCATGAAGATCTTGTGGGTGGTCCCGTCGCCCCACTGGACGTCCGCACCCTCGATGTTGGTGCCGCGCTTGTTCAACTGATGGGCGATGGGGCGCCAGTTGATGCCCGGGTCGCTCAACGACGGGTCGGTGTCGCCGCCCTGGTCGCTGTAGCCGTACTGGCCGGTGAGCACGACCTTGCTGCCGGGCCGCGAGTGGACGTTGACGTCGCTGCCGTACGCGCGCTGGTAGAAGTTCTGGCGCAGGGTGATCGTCTGGTACAGCGGGGTGTCGATGATCCAGGAGCCCTGGTTGAGAATGGCGCGGGCGTTCGGCAGCGCCACCGGGTACTCGGGGCGGCCCACCGCCATGCCGGTGCCGTTGTCGATCACTCCGGAGAAGGGGTGGGTGCCCGCCAGGTCGAGGGTGCCCCACATGTCGCGCGGCTGGGTGACCAGGCCCGAGCCGCTGATGGTGCCGATGTTGAAGGTGCGGGTGAGGGAGAGGCGCAGGGTGCCGTCGACGCGCACGTTGAGCTGGTTCAGCCGGTATCCGGGCGTGTTGTAGGGGAAGTGGCCGATCAGACCGGTGCCCCCGCCGGTGCCGTACTGGAGGGTGGCGCCCCGCTCGACGGTGATCGCGGGCGGGTCGGGGTCGCTCACGGTGGTATACGGGTGGTTGCCGCCCTGGATGGTCACCTTCTGCCGCTGCCGGGCCGCCGGGAGCGTGAAGTCGCTGTCCTTGGTGAGGATCAGCGTGCCGCCGCCGCGCACGGTGAGGGTGCCCCGGCCGCGGAACACCCCGTCGTACGTCGTCGTGCCGGACGGCACGGTGACCAGCGTGTCGCCGGTGAGCGTGACGTCCCGGTCCGCGAGGACGTCGGCGGTGGCGTCACGGCCGCCGGCGGCCGAGGCCGCCGCGCGAACGGAGCCGAAAGAGGGAGGCGCGGTGACCAGGAAGGCGACGGTCGCGAGGGCGCCAACGGCGGTGGCTGTCTTGTGGGTATGGCTGCGCACGTCATCGGAGACGTACGCGGACGGCGGCGATAACAGAAATCTCGCGTCCATCTTTGTCACGCGCGACCCGTTGACCTTCCCGTAACACACCCTTACCTTTTCGGCGTTCGTAATGACAGATGCCGTACGAAATCTCGAACCCCCTCC
Source organism: Streptomyces diastatochromogenes (assembly GCA_001550305.1). Classification (GTDB taxonomy): domain Bacteria; phylum Actinomycetota; class Actinomycetes; order Streptomycetales; family Streptomycetaceae; genus Streptomyces; species Streptomyces mirabilis_D. The sequence goes on along the minus strand of LRTP01000321.1, from coordinate 12,018 downwards.
GAGAGGCGTCAGATGAGACGTGTGTACGCAATCCTTGTCGCCCTGTGCTGTGCGTTCGCCGCGGCACTGGTGACCGCGGGACCGGCCCAGGCGGCGGCCCAGACCATCACCAACGGCACGCAGTTCACCGACACTTCGGGCAACGCCGTGCACGCGCACGGCGGCGGGGTGATCAAGGTCGGCAGCTACTACTACTGGTTCGGCGAGGACCGCAACGCCGACAACACCTTCAGGTACGTGGACGCCTACCGCTCCACCGACCTGAAGAACTGGGAGTTCCGCAATCACGTACTGACCCAGTCCAGCGCCTCCGAGCTGGGCACCGCCTACATCGAGCGGCCGAAGGTCATCTACAACGCGTCCACCGGCAAGTTCGTGATGTGGATGCACAAGGAGAACGGCGTCGACTACAGCGAGGCGCGCGCCGCCGTCGCCGTCTCGGGCACGGTCGACGGGAACTACACCTACCAGGGCAGCTTCCAGCCGCTCGGCCAGTACATGTCCCGTGACATCACGACCTTTGTCGACACGGACGGCACCGGCTACATGGTGTCGGCGGCCCGCGAGAACTACGACCTGCAGATCTACAAGCTCACCGCCGACTACACGGGCATCGACAGCCTGGTTGCCAACCCGTGGGTGGGCGGCCACCGCGAGGCACCGGCGCTGTTCAAGCGGGGCGGCGTCTACTTCATGCTGACCTCGGCAGCCACGGGCTGGAACGCCAACCAGCAGCAGTACGCCACCGCGACCAGCATCGCCGGCCCCTGGACCGCCATGACCAACGTCGGCGACTCGACGACGTACAACTCGCAGACCGCGTACGTCCTTCCGGTCCAGGGGACTTCGGGCACCTCGTACCTGTACATGGGCGACCGGTGGGGCAACTCCTTCGGCGGCACCGTCAACGACTCGCGTTACGTCTGGCTCCCGTTGACCTTCCCGACCTCCACCTCGATGTCCATGTCCTGGTACCCGGAGGTCGCGCTCGACACCACCGCCGGCACGATCGCCGGGACGAGCGCCACCTACAACACGCTCGTCGGGCGGGGCAGCGGCAAGTGCGCGGACGTTCCCAGCCAGTCGCTGTGGCAGGGCGTCGCGATCAGCCAGTACACCTGCAACAGCGGCACCAACCAGAAGTGGTGGTTCAAGGACCTGGGCACCGGTTACTACGCACTCATGGGCCGGGGCAGCTCCCTGTGCCTCCAGGAGAACTCCGCCAGTGTCACCCAGGAGAACTGCACCGGCACCACCGCTCAGCAGTGGAGCCTGACCACGTCCGGCAGCTACGTGCTCGTCAAGGCCCGGGCGAGCGGCAAGTGCCTGGACGTGTCCGGCGCGTCCACCGCCAACTCCGCCGCGATCATCACGTACACCTGCAACGGAGCGACCAACCAGCAGTGGACACGCGGAACATGACATCAGCTCAGTAGATCCACGGCGTCGACGGAGGTACCCGCGCTGAGGAAGGACGTCGACCCCGAGCCGCTCGCCACGTAGATCTTCAGCGTGTTGTACGCACTGGTGTCCGTCAGCCAGGCGGACGCGGGAACGCTGTAGGTGAACGTGTAGTTGTTGCCCCGGTAGGAGCCCACGGTCAGCGACCGGGTGCTCGGCTGGGTGGGCGGTGAGGGGACGGCCGAGGTCCAGGCGTCGTTGACCACGATCTGCGGGCGGCCGTTCGCGTAGGCCGTGGTCACGCCGATGCGCAGGGTGTGCGCGGCGGCGGCCTGGGCGGCGGTCAGCTTGAAGTACACGATGATGCCGCTGTTGACGTCCTTCCACAGATAGCAGGGGAACGCCGAGGTCTCGGTGCCGCTGCCGACGACCACGTTGCCGGTCCAGGACGCGGCCCGGACGTCCGACGGATGCGCGTACGTCATCAGGTCCGCGTTCTTGAACCCGCTCGGCGTGCCGTCCCAGGCGCCGATCCGCCAGATCGCGCTCGCGTTGGACGGGTCGTTGGAGGAGGGGATCGCGATGCTGTTCAGCGTCGTGGTCCCGCCCGCCGTGACCGTCACCGACGTGCTGTACACGGCGAGTTCGCCCTTGAAGACCGTCAGGGTGTACGACCCCGGCAGCACGCCCGTGATCGAGAAGTAGCCGTCCGAGGCCCGCGCCGAACCCCAGTACTGCGCGGCCGAGTTGGCGAGCCCGACCGTGTACGCGTGCGCCGTGTCGCGCCCCGAGATGCCCACGCCCGCGACCCGGCCCCGGCCGCTCGCGGCCGTGTACCCGGAGATCCCGAGCGAGTCCGCCCAGGAGGTGGCGAGGTTTCCCGCGTACAGCGAGGAGGAGGGCGCGCCGCCGTCCGTGAAGGCGATGACGTACGGACCCTGGAGGCCGAAGCGCTCCGACTCCGTCTGGTTCTCGCCGTAGTACAGGATCTCGTACAGCCCGCCGCCGTCCGCGCTCTGGTGGCGCAGCAGGGAGCGGTAGAACGGGCCGCCGGAGGCCTTCTCGTGGTTGCTGCGCACGATCCACAGGCCGACGCTTCCGGTGGTCCAGCCGATGTAGTCGTAGTCGATGACCCGGAGCTTCGAGTAGTGCTTGGAGCGGGTCTGACCGTCGGACTTCGCGAACACGTCCGCGGACTCGATGGTGGTGGGCGCGTACGTGTAGGAGTCCGCCTCGTCGTTGAGGAACAGGCCCGCCTTGACGCGCACGATGTACCGGGTGGCGCTGATCGACGTGTCGGCCTTGTTGGTCCACAGATAGACGTTGTTCTCGCCGCTGCGGGCCGCGTAGTAGTGCTTGAGCGTGCCGTACGCGACGGAGACGAGGATCGTCGAACCGGACTGCGCGATGGTCACGGTGGAGGTGCCGAGGCCGGACTCGACGTGCGAGTTCTTGCCGCCGTAGCCCTGGTACTCGGTGCCGCGGTGGACGAGCGAGGTCAGGTCGCCGTTGGTCTTGCTGACCTTGAAGACCAGGTTCGCGCCGGTGTCGACGACGTAGTTCGAACCGTCGTCCGTGTAGCCGAAGCTCGCGGCGGCGGCCGTCGGGGTGAGGGCCGTCGCGCTCACGGCCGCCGCGGTCGTACCGAGGACGAAGGTGCGGCGTCCGAGCGATCTGTCGGTGGATCCGGACATGGGGGTGCCTCCTTCGGAGGTGGGGGTGTGCGGGTGTCCGGAAGACTGACAGTTGAATCGATTTCGCGAAAGGGCTTTCGCTCCCTGGGAGTTGGCAATCATGTGAAAACGCGCCGCGCACTAGAAAGCGCTTGCGGAGAGCGGTACGGTCCTGCCGCCAGGTCTTGTCGTCCTGTTGGAGGAGCCGCAATGAGACGTTTCATCGCCGCCGCGGCGGTCGTGCTGGCCGCAGCCACCGCGCTGACGGCCACGCCCGCCCAAGCACATGGAGGGCCCCGCGCCCTCGGCCTGGAGAACTGCACCGCGACCGCCTGCCACTTCGACGTCGCGCCGGGCACGTACGACGTGCGCGTACGGCTCGGCGGGGAGGCCGCGGCGAGCACGAGCGTCAGCGGTGAGACGCGCCGCGCGCTGCTGCCCGAGACCACCACGGCGGCCGGAAAGCCCGTGACCCGCAGCTTCACGGTGAACGTCCGCACCCCCGAGGGCGAGCCGACCGGCCCCGACGGCACCCCCGGCCTGGACCTGGTCCTCGGCGGCTCCGCGCCCGCGCTGGCCGACATCCGGGTGACCCCGGCCGTCCCCCACACCCGTCAGATCTTCCTGGTCGGCGACTCCACCGTCTGCGACCAGCCCGGCGACCCCTACACCGGCTGGGGCCAGCAGCTGCCCCAGTACCTCCGCAAGGGCGTCTCGGTCGCCAACTACGCGGACTCCGGGGAGAGCACGGTCACCTACCTCGAGAACCCCGCGCTCTTCCCGACCGTCCAGCCGCTCATCCGCCGCCACGACCTGGTCCTCATCCAGCTCGCGCACAACGACAAGACGACCGACGAGCCGACGTACCGCGCGAACCTGGAGACCCTGGTCGCCGGGGTCCGCGCGCGGGGCGGCGACCCGGTCCTGGTCACCCCCATCGTCCGCCGCTGGTTCAACGCGGACGGCACCCTGAACAACGAGACCGCGCTGCTGGTCAACGGCCTCGGTGTGAACCACCCGGCCGTCATCCGCTCGGTCGCCGCCGCCGAGGACGTGCCCCTCATCGACCTGACGGCCAAGACCAAGGCACTGGTCGAGTCGCTGGGCGTCGAGGGCTCCAAGGCGATCTACCTCTACAACGAGAAGCGGGACAACACGCACACCTCCGTGCACGGCGCCACGGTCTACGCGGGCCTCGTCCGCGACGAACTCCTCGCCCAGCATCTGGTGCCCGAGCGCCAGGTGAGGGTGGGATGAACTCCTGGGGCGTCCCGTCCGGAACCGGGGCGCCCCAGGTACCACCCGACCGAGCCGCCGAACCACGGAGCGCCACTGATGCCCGACGAGGACCGCACCCTCAGCCCGTACACCGGCTACACCCGCGCCCACTGGGAGGCGGCGGCCGACTCCCTGCTCGCCGCGGTCGCCCCGTACGCGACCGAGAACGGCGCCCTCTACCACCTCCCCGGTGCGCACACGAGCTGGTCGGGTCGGCTCTCCGACGGTCTGGAGGGCTACGCCCGCACCCTGCTCCTGGCCGCCTTCCGGCGCGACGAGAAGGCCCTGGAACGGTACGCCGACGGACTCGCCGCCGGTACGGCCGGCGTCTGGCCGCGCGTCGAGGACCGCAGCCAGCCGCTCGTCGAGGCCGCCTCGATCGCCCTCGCGCTGCGGCTCACCCGGCCGCTGCTGTGGGACCGCCTGGACGACGGTGTGCGGCAGCGGGCCGCGGCCTGGCTCGGCGACGCGCTCACGGCCGAACCCTGGGCCTGCAACTGGGAGTTGTTCCCGGTGACGGTCGGCGGCTTCCTGGCCGAGGTCGGCCACGAGCCCGAGGCGTCGCGGGCCGCGATCGAGCGGGGCCTGGAGCGGATCGAGGAGTGGTACGTCGGCGACGGCTGGTACACCGACGGCCCCGGCCGCGCCTTCGACTACTACAACGGCTGGGCGATGCACCTGTACCCGGTGCTGCACGCCTGGCTCGCGGACGACACCCGGCTCCTCGACCTGTACGGCGGCCGGCTCTCCCGCCATCTCACCGACTACGCCCGGCTGTTCGGCGGCGACGGCGCCCCGATGCGCCAGGGCCGCTCCCTCACCTACCGCTTCGCGACGACCGCCCCGCTGTGGCTCGGCGCCCTCACCGGCCGTACGCCGCTGTCGCCGGGCGAGACCCGGCGCCTGGCGTCCGGCGCCCTGCGCCACTTCCTCGACCGGGGTGCGGTCGACGAGCGGGGCCTGCTCACCCTCGGCTGGCACGGCCCCGACGAGACGGTCCTTCAGGGCTATTCGGGCCCGGCCTCCCCGTACTGGGCGAGCAAGGCCTTCGTCGGCCTGCTCCTCCCACCGGACCACGAGGTGTGGACAACGCGGGAGGAGCCGGGCCCGGCGGACCGCGCGGACGCCGTCACCCCCGTCGGACCACCCAACTGGCTGCTCCAGACCACGACTTCGGACGGCCTGGTCCGCCTGCACAACCACGGCAGCGAGGACGTCCGCTACGACCCCTACTACACGCGGCTCGGGTACTCGACCGCGACCGCGCCCTCGACGTCGTACGACAACAGCGTGATCGTCGGTGACGATCCGAGCCGGACGGACATCGAGCCGCTGGGCGCCGGGGACGGCTGGGTGGCGTCCCGGCACACGGCGGGTGGGGGAGCGCGGGTCGTGAACCTGGTCGTCGCGCGGGGAGCGGTGGAGGTGCGGGCCCACCTGGTGGCGGGAGCGGACCCGGGGACGCCGGTACGCGTCACGGGATGGCCGGAAGACGACGGAGTGCACGCCGAACTCCTCCCCGCACACAACCTGTTGGACTCCGCCGGTGTCACGGGACCCGGCGCCACCCTCTTCGTCGCCCTCGCCCGGCTCACCGGCGAGCCGGACCCCCTGCCCCTCACGGAGTCGGTGTCCGTGAAGGTGGAGGGGGAGGAGGGGCAGGGGGGGTACGACGTCCGCGTGAGCTGGCCCGCGGGCCCCTCGACGCGCTTCCGGTTCAGGGCTTCAGACGGGCGACCTTCAGCGTCGTCGTGGTCGGTGAAGCCCCGGTGAGGGCGCTCGCGTAGGACGGGGTGACGGGGGCGTACGCCCAGGTCAGGGAGCCGTCCTTGAGGGTCGCGACATCACCGGAGATCCGCGCCTGGACGACCTTGTCCGGCGTCTTGAGGGCGCCGTTCCAGTCGATCAGGCGCAGGTGGGTACCGGTGAAGGTGCCCGTGCAGGTGCCGGACGAGCACTTGGCGTTCTTCAGGGACTCCCAGGAGACGAGGAGCCGGTCCTTGCCGTACGGGGCTATGTGGACGTCGACGTTCTCGGTGCCGGCGGCGCTGGTGAGATAGACCGGCTTGCCCGCCGGGGTGTTGCGGTTCTTGAGGAAGGCGACCGCCACCTGGTGGGTCGACGTCTTCGGCTTCACCGTCCAGCCGCGCCCGCTCGCGTCGTCCGGGTTCTTCGCCGCGGAGGCGGCGCCCCGGGAGGCGAAGGCGGTGGCGTACCGGCCCGTCGAGGACTTCACCAGGTCGCCGGTGCGGCCCGCGAACGTGCCGCCGCAGTAGCCCGCCCAGCACTGCTCGCGCTGCACGGCGGGCGCGTTGTCGGGGGCGCCGATGCCCGTCGAGACGAACAGGCCCGAGCGCCAGTCGTCGAAGCACAGGGAGGTGAACGCGCCCGTCGTCTCCGCGTGCAGCGCGATGCCCTCGTTGTGGCTGCAGCCCCAGCTCCAGCCGCCCGTCAGCTTCGCGCCCTTGGCGCTCACATAGCTCAGCTTGTCGCCGAAGTGGCCGTCCGCGAAGCCGCCCGCGCCGTGTACGACGAAGTACGTGCCGTACTTGGTTCCGTTCCAGGTGAGTTGGCCGTCCAGCAGCGGAGCCGTGTCGTGCGAGGCGGTCCCCGTGAGCTTCGTACGGAAGGCCTGAGTGCCGTTCTTGTAGCGGATGAGGGCCGCCGCCGTCTCCTTCCACTTGTTGGTGTCGGAGACGCGGGTCAGCAGCGCGAAGCCGTCGTTGTGCGCGACCAGGCCGCCGACCTCCTTGGCTCCCTTGACGACCGTGTCCGTGCCGGAGCGCCTCCCGGCCGCCGTCAGCGGGGTGACGTGGACGCCGTCGGACGCGGGCCAGGCCACGCGGAGGGTGCCGTTCGGGGCGACGGCGGTCGCGGTGCGCGTCCACTCGCGGGTGTTGTTGTAGCCCGCGGACAGGTACGGGAACTTGGCGGCCAGGTTCACCGTGGTGTTCGTGACGGCCGCGAGCTGCGGGGCGGCGGCCGTCGTGGTCGTCGTCGGCGTGGCGGTCGCGTACCAGGCACCGGCCAGGACACCGACGGCCCCGAGTCCGGCCGCCAGGGGCTTACGGGCCACGTGGCGGCGGCGGTGCGATGTGGTGGGTCTTGCTTTGGTCATGCCGGGGGGTCGCCACCGCGGGGCGAAAGGTTGCCGCGCTTCCCGGGGCGCGACGGCGGACACGGTTCGGCGGGCGCCGAAGGGTCGCGCGTCTAGCGTTCGCGGTATGGACTACTCCTCACCCCGGAAACCGGCCGAAGGCGTCGTCGCCATGGTGGACCACGTCCTCGATCTGGCGGCGACCTGGACCGCCTGGGACGGCAGGCCCACCCACGCCGACGACCGTGTGCACACCCCGCACAAGGCGATCCGCCGGGTCGCCGACCATCTCCTCGACCACTTGGCCGAGCTGGAGGCCCGGCTCGTGGGCGAGGAGCCACTGCCCGACCACTGGCACGCGTCGGCGAGCACGACGCGGGCGGACCTCGCGCCCTTCACCCGCGAGGATCTGGACGAGGCGCGCAGTCGGCTCACCCGCCTCGCCCGTATCTGGGCGAACCGGCTTGACACGCTGACCGAGGACCAGCTCGACGACTCCCCGGGAGAGGGGTGGAGCTTCCGTCAACTGGCCGAACACCTCGAGGGATCGACGTACTACGCCGATGCTGTCGGCAAGCTGACGTGATCGCCCGCAGCGCCCGCATCGGAAGCCCGACATGACTCCCCGCACCGGAGGGCCGACGTGACTCCCCGCACCGGAGGGCCGACGTGACTCCCCGCACCGGAGGGCCGACGTGACTCCCCGCACCGGAAGGCCGACGTGACTCCCCGCACCGGAGGGCCGACGTGACTCCCCGCACCGGAAGGCCGACATGACTCCCTTCGCCGCGCTCCACCACGCCGACGCGCCCCTCCTGCTGCCCAACGCCTGGGACCACGCCTCGGCCGCGCTCCTTGCCGCTCAGGGCTTCGCGGCGATCGGTACGACGAGTCTCGGTGTCGCCGCGGCGGCCGGACTGCCGGACGGGGCGGCGGCGACCCGGGACCTGACCGTGCGGCTCGCGCGGCAGCTCGGCGCCGGCCCGTACCTGCTGTCCGTCGACGCCGAGGACGGCTTCGCCCAGGACCCGTCCGAGGTGGCGGAGCTGGCGAGCGAGCTGGCCGCCGCCGGGGCGGTGGGCATCAACCTGGAGGACGGCCTCGGCCCCGCCGACCTGCACGCGGCGAAGATCGCGGCGGTCAAGGCGGCCGTACCGGACCTCTTCGTCAACGCCCGCACCGACACCCACTGGCTCGGCGACGGTGTGGACGAGCGGGAGACCGTCCGCCGTCTCGACGCCTACCAACAGGCGGGCGCCGACGGTGTGTTCGTCCCGGGACTGACCGACCCGACCCGCGTCACCGCCCTGCTCAAGACGCTCGACGTGCCACTGAACATCCTCTACTCACCCGCGGGCCCGCCCGTCTCCCACCTCGCCGACCTAGGCGTACGCAGGATCAGCCTGGGCTCGTACCTCTACCGGCGGGCCCTGGGCGCGGCGCTGGACGCGATGGCCGACATCCGCTCCGGCCGCCCGCCGCGGGGCATCGCGCCGACGTACGACGAGGTACAGGCCCTCAGCGCGCAGGACCGGACCTCCTAGGGCGGTGGCGCCCCCGTCGGGTTTCGCGGGGAACGCGGTGATCCGGCAGCCGTCCACCTCGGTGCCCGACAGTGCGGCTGCCTTCGGCCGAGCCGCGCCGAGCGGGTCGCCGGGAGCCTCGGAGGTCGGCGCGGACGCGGACTCCGGGGCGGACGGAGACGTCGATGCGGCCACGGACGCCGATGATGACGCGATTTCTCAACAGACCGGCTCCGATGGCGTGTTTATCCCGGGACGCCGCCCGCAGGCCGCCCGAGTCGTGAGCGCGCGTGGTCGGGCTTACGGTGGATTTGTACGAGGAGGCGTTGTCATGCCCCTCACCCGAGCGGCGAAAGAGGCCGCGGGCTGGTGACGGCCAAGGGCGGGGAGGGTGCCGTCACGTTCCTCGCGTTGCGTCGCACGCGATGTCGTCGCACGCGATGTCGGGGAGCTGCCGACCGCCCCTGACGAAAGGGAATCCCGTGCGAACCAAGAGCAATCGAATACGTCGTGTCTGCGTTGCCGCGTGTGCGGCCCCTCTGCTGGTGCTCTCCGGAGCGGCCGCCGCAGGCGCCGCGGCGACGGTCACCGTCCCCGCCGCCGCGCCGCGCGCCCTGCAGACCTCGCCCGGCGAGGTCCTGCAACTGGTCAACGTCGAACGCGAAAAGGTCCACTGCCCTGCCCTCCATGAGAACGCGCAGCTGACCCACGCCGCCAAGGTCTTCGCGGACGACGCCGCCAAGAACAACATCACAACGCACACAGGCTCCGACGGCTCCTCGCCCCAACAGCGCATCAAGGACGCCGGCTACAACGCGGGGCCGTCAGCGGAGAACATGTCCTGGGGAGACACCAGCGCCAAGCAGGTCGTTGACGGCTGGATGACCAGCGGCAAGGGCCACAAGGACAACATCCTCAACTGCTCGTTCAAGGACACCGGCGTTGCCGTCAGCGGAAAGTACACAGTGCAGCTCTTCGCGGCGCCTGGTTGATCTCTCCCTCTGCCGAGCGACTCAGAGCGCCTCGGCAAGCCGGTCCGCGAAGGCGACCGGGTGCTGGAGGACACCGAGGTGGCCTCCGGGGAACTCGACGAAGTCGCTGCCGCTGAGTTCGGCGAGCAACGAGGCAGTGCGGAAGGGGAGTTGACCCCGCGAGTCGCGTCCGGCACCGAGCGTGAGCCGGGAGGACAGACCCTTCAGGGCGTCCAGGTCCAGGGCATGGGAGGTGAAGGGGCGTAGGACGTGGCCGAGGAAGATGTCCATGGGCGTGTTCTGCGCCCCTTGGGAGTCCGGCGTGCTCCGCGTGTTCTCACCGCCGTCGGCGGCAGTCGACGCGGGGCGCGGACCGGGCTCCCAACTCCGGCCCTCCAGACCGGCGCTGAGCCGGGCCGTCGCCGCCGCCACCCCCTCCGTGCGGTGGATCTCGTACACCTCCGTGATCATCGCGTGCTGCCGGACAGCGTCCGGCAGCACGCCGATGCTCGGCGGCTCGTGCGCGACCACGCGCCGCAGCCGCTGCGGGTACCGGGCCAGCAGGTCCAGGGCGACGATCCCGCCGGAGCTGCTCCCGAAGACGCGGGCGGACTCGCCGTCCGGGAGGAGCGAGTCGAGCAGCTGGTGGGCGCGGTCGCTCCACACCTCCACCCGCTGGTCCCCGACCGGCCCGTCGAGCGGGCCGCGGGACAGCCCGAGCGGGTCGTACGTCACCACGGTGAACCGCTCGGAAAGGCGTGCGACGGCGCCCTCCAGCCCCATGGGGTGACCGGCCCCGCCGGGAATGATCAGCAGCAGGGGCCCGCTGCCCCGCACGTCGTAGTGTCCGTCGTAGTGCCCGTCGTACTGCCTGTCACGCATGATCCTCTTCCTTCCGCTCGCTGCTCCGTGGCCAGTGCTCCAGGGCCGTGTGCAGGCCGTCGAGGGCCCGCTCCCACGAGGTCTGCACGTCCCTGGCGGCGTGAAAGCCGCCGATCGCCTCCAGAGCGCAGAAACCGTGGAAGGTGCTGCGCAAGAGCCGTACGGCGTCGGTGAGGTCCGGCTCGGACAGGCCGTACGCGTGGAGCATTCCGTAGGTGATCTCCGCGGTACGCCGGAACGCGTCGGACGCGGCGCCGACGGCGGGGTCGACCGGGGTGTGCGTGGCGGCGTAGCGGCCGGGGTGCGCGAGCGCGTACGTCCGGTAGGCGCCCGCGAAGCCCACGAGGGCGTCCTTGCCGGCCCGCCCCGCGACCGCCGTGGCGATCCCGTCGATCATCTCGCCCGCGGCCAGCAGTGCGACCCGTGTCCGCAGATCCCGCAGGTTCTTGACGTGCGAGTACAGGCTCGCGTCCTTCACCCCGAACCGGCGCGCCAACGCGGACAGGGTGACGTTCTCGAACCCGACCTCGTCGGCGAGATCGGCCGCGGCCTCGACGACTCGGTCGGCCGTGAGCCCGGCACGGGCCATGGGAACCACCTCTGGAGCACTCGCTTGTCTGATGTGCCTCGCCTGATTGCCTAGGACTCCTAGGCAGAGACCTAATATACACAGGCATGCGGGGAGTGAGAGGCTGTAGCGGACCGGGGGGGACGTAGTGATGCGGGGAGGACTTAGTGGCGCGGGGAGGACGTAGTGGTCCGGGGAGGACGTGGTGATGCTTGAGCAACTGCCCGAAGGGCTCGTCACGCCCGCGCTGGTCGTGGACGCCGACGTACTGGACCGCAACATCGCCCACATGGCCGAGGCCGCCAGGACCGGCGGCTTCGCTCTCCGGCCGCACGCCAAGAGCCACAAGTGCGCGGAGATCGCGGGGCGGCAGCTCCGGGCGGGTGCGCGTGGACTGTCGGTGGCGACCCTGAGCGAGGCGGAGGCGTTCGCGGCGGCGGGCGTGGACGACCTGTTCATCGCGTATCCGCTCTGGCCGGACGAGAGCAGGGCGCGCCGCCTGCGCCGACTGGCCGACGTGGTCGCGCTGCGGGTCGGCGTCGACTCGGTGGAGGCGGCGCGGCGGCTGGCGACACGCGAGGAGCCCGCTCGACGCCTACGCGGGCCAGAAGATCGACCTGCGGTT
>LRTP01000320.1 GCA_001550305.1 Streptomyces diastatochromogenes | reverse complement strand
CGCCGCAGCCGCCCTGACCTCCGCCCTGACCGCCGCCCTGGCCGCCACCCGGACCGCCGGACGGCATGCCCGATGGACCGCCGGAGGGCATCTTGCCGGTGGGCATGTTCGAGGGTGTCCCGGAGGGCGAGCCCGTGGGCATCCCGGAGCGCCCGCCGCTCGGCATGCCCGACGGGCCTCCGCTCGGCATTCCGGAGGGCCGCTGACAGTTCTGGCTCGAGTTGCCGCTGTTCGAGGACGACGAGTCGCCCGAACCGCAGGCCGCCAGCAACGGCGAGAGCGCCAGCAGGGCGACGGCGGGGACGAGTCGGGCACGACGGTTCATGGGGTAACTCCCAGTCAAGTCACGTGGACCGGTTTATGAAGGCCGGATGAGTGCGGGATGAGCGGTGGACAGAGGACCAGATCCACGTAGGGCCGCGCTGTGCCGAACCTGTGGTTACCTGTGGGTCAACTTCCCTCGCGCGGGGCGCGATCCCCGCCGTACACCGCGCCGATCGCGGCCGCCGCCCCGGCCAGTTCCGCCCGCGCCTCCGGCGGCGACAGCACCTCCACCGTGTCCACGAAGGCCAGCAGCGTGCGGGCCTCGCGGACGACGCCGTACGACAGGTGCGCGAGGACCCACTCGCTCTCGCCGTCGTCCTCCGGAAGCGCCGTGAGGGAGGCCGCGTTGAGCCTGAGGAACATGTCGAGGCGGGAACGCCGTACCCGAACTGTGACATCGAGACCGCCCGGCCGCTCCTCGACCTGGCGTCGCAACACCTCCCAGACGTCAGCGAGTTCGACGCCCGGGCGCCGCTTCACGGGATCGTCCAGGAGCGTCGCCGAGCGCACCCGGTCCGCCCGGAACAGCTGTGGCCGGCCGCGCCGGTCGGCCACGAGGTACCAGACGCCCGCCTTGGACACGAGCCCGTACGGGTCGACGGTGTAGGTGCTGGGCTCGCTGTGCCCGCCGTGCCGGTAGCTGAGCCGCAGCCTGCGGTCGGCGAAGACCGCGTCCTGGAGCACCTCCAGGTCCACGGCCCGCTGGGGTCCGCCCTTCCAGCGCGTCGCGTCGACGAGGATCCGGCGGCTGGTCACCTCGGCGGCCGGACGGTGCGGCGCCGGCAGCGCCGCCATCACCTTGCGCAGCGCGGAACCGAGCGCCGCGTCCAGGCCGAGCGCGGCGTGCGCGCCCTGCGCGGCCAGGATGAACAGCGCGCGGGACTCGTCGGCGGTCAGTCCCGTGACGTCCGTACGGAATCCGGCGAGCAGTTCGATGCCGCCGTGCCGCCCGCGCTCGGCGTACACCGGGACGCCGGAGGCCGAAAGGGCCTCGATGTCGCGGTAGATGGTGCGCACCGACACCTCGAGCCGGTCGGCGAGTTCGTGTGCGGGGACGCGGCCGCGGGTCTGCAGCAGCAGAAGGATCGAGAGCAGGCGGTCGGACTTCACGCGCACCAGGATCGCGCACCGCGGATCACGTCCGCCGATGCCCGCGGACGCTCGTCCGAAGCTCGTCGTGAAACCCGTCCTAAATGCTGACGGAAACTGTCAGGTTATCCGGCGAACCTGAGGCGCAACGGCACGACAACGCACCACCGAAACGCGCTGTCCGATACGCGCCACCGCCACACATACGCCGACAGAGGTCCGCCATGAACATCGACCCCCGCCCCCTCTACACCCGCGCCACCGAGCAGATCGCCGCTCTGGTCGCGACGGTTCGCCCGGAGCAGCTCGCCGGTCCCACCCCGTGCGCCGAGTTCGACGTACGGACCCTGCTGTCGCACATCGCGGGCGGTACCCGCCGGATCGCCGTGGTCGGCGCGGGCGGTGACGGAATGGCCGTACGACCCTTCCTCGACGGCGTCGAGGACGACCGCTGGAGCGCGGCGTACGACGAGGTCAGGACGGAGGTCCGGAAGTCCTGGGCGGACGACGCGCGCCTGGACGCCCTTGTCACCGTGCCGTGGGGCGAGGCCCCCGGACGTATCGCCCTGTCCGGCTATGTGATGGAGACCGTCACCCACACGTGGGATCTCTCCGAGTCCCTCGGACGGCCGCTCGTACTCGATCCGGAGCTGGCCGAGTTCGCGCTCGGGATCGCCCGGCGCGTGCTGCCGGACGAGCGGCGCGACGACGAGGAGTTGCCGTTCGACTCGGCGGTGCCGGCCCCCGAAGGGGCCGACGCCTACGGACGGCTCGCGGCCTACCTGGGCCGGCGACCGCTCAGCTGAGCCGGACCCGGGCGAGCTGTCGGGACTGCGCGACCAGCCGGTCCGCGCTGTCCCACACCTCGGCGTCCTCCTCCAGGAAGCCGCCGGCGAGGTTGCGGGTGGTGATCGACACCCGCAGCGGGCCCGGCGCCGGACGGCAGCGCACATGGACGGTCAGTTCGACCGTCGGTACCCAGCCGGAGATGCCGAGTTCGAAGGCGGTGGGCGGCAGCGCGTCCACCGCGAGGAGCAGCGAGAGGGGGTCGGGGTCACGGCCGTCGGCGAGCCCGAACCAGGAGCGCATCTCGCCCTTCCCGGACGGCGCCCCCAGGGCCCAGCCGAGGGTCGCGGGGTCGAGCTTGAGCATCAGCCGCTCGGTGATGGCGGAGCTGCCGTCGACGGGCGCCGGCCCGTCCTCCGGCCCGAAGCAGTGCTCCATGGGCGGGATCGCGGGAGGTGTCGCCGTGGTGCGGACGTCGTCGGGCAGGGCGTCGAGATCGCCGTACGAGGCGAGTACGCGGATGCGTTCGACCTCGCGGCCCTCGTCGTCGTACTGGAAGAGCGAGGCCTGGCCGGTCGACAGGGTCCGCCCGGTCCGTACGACATCCGTTCGGACCACCGCCGGGCCGGGTTGCGACGCGGTCAGATAGTGGGCGGAGACGGTGAACGGGTCGCTGTGCGGCAGGGCGTCGGAGAGTGCGCGGCCCAGGACGGCGAGCAGATAGCCGCCGTTGACGGCGCTGATGATGGTCCATCCGGCGGACAGGTCGATGTCGTAGACGCCGGGTTCGCGCAGGGTGACCGCGGTGTCGCGGTCGAACTCGCTGTCACCGATCGCGGCGCGCGCGGCCTGTGCGGTAGCTGCTTCTGACATGCCTGAACGGTACAACAGGTGATTACTAAGCGGTAGCTTTTACTGTTTCGGGGATGTGAACCCCGTCACCCGAGAGTGAGGTTTCGGCAATTTCTTAGTAAGTGTCCGAACTCTTCCGTGAACCAACGGCATCGGATCCCCCTCTCCAAGGACATAGAACCCGATGCAGCTGCAGACCGTTGATCCAGCCCGTCACAGGAAGAGCCGCACACACCGTGAGCCTCACCGGAACGCCGTTCCTCCTCACCGCCATCGTCCTGGTCGCGGTCGCCCTGATCCTTCCCCTCGTGCTGTGGTCGCGCATTCCCGGCCCCAAGGTGCTGCGCAGCGCGGCCCGGATGGTGAT
The DNA here is from genome assembly GCA_001550305.1 of Streptomyces diastatochromogenes. Classification (GTDB taxonomy): domain Bacteria; phylum Actinomycetota; class Actinomycetes; order Streptomycetales; family Streptomycetaceae; genus Streptomyces; species Streptomyces mirabilis_D. The sequence continues at coordinate 12,922 of LRTP01000320.1, read as the reverse complement.
GCTGCTGTTCGCCCAAGGCACCGCGATCACCCTCGTGTTCGTGCTCGTGAACAACGCCAACAGCCTGTACGACAACTGGTCCGACCTGCTCGGCACGGGCAACCATGTGCGGGCGGCCGCCAACCTCGGCCGTGACGGCACCGGCGGCATCTCGCTGCACAGCCTTCCCAAGGTCCGCCAGTCGTTCGCGGCGGCCGACGGCCCCGGTATGTCCCAGGCGGGTGGGGTGAAGGTCACCCAGCTGCACGGCCAGGTGTCGGGTGTGGACGCGGAGGTCTACGTCTGGCTGCCGCCGCAGTACAACGAGCCCGCCTATCGCAACCGGAAGTTCCCCGTCGTGGAGCTGCTGCCCGGCTATCCGGGCTCGGCGAAGGCGTGGTTCGGGTCGCTGAAGGTGCATGAGCAGTTGCTGCCGCTGATGCGCGACGGGCAGGTCGCGCCGTTCATCCTGGTGGCCCCGCGCACCAATCTGCTGGCCAAGACCGACACCGGTTGCGCGAACGTGCCCGGCAAGGTGAACGCCGACACCTGGCTCAGCATCGACGTGCCGAAGATGATGATGGACAACTTCCGGGCGAAGTCCGCGCCGGACGGGTGGGGCGTGGCCGGCTACTCGGCCGGGGCGCACTGCGCGACCAAGCTCGCCGTCGCCCACCCCGACCGCTACCGGGCCGCGGTGAGCATGTCCGGGTACAACGACCCGATCGGCGAACGCAACTCGCTCGCGGCGCGGAGCCTGACACTGCGCCGGGAGAACAACCCCTACCTGCTGCTCAAGGCCTACCGCACGCCGCCCCACGTCTCCCTCTACATCTCCGGCGAGGCGCACGACGGCTACGAGGCCGGCGCGGCGCTCCAGTCGATCGCGAAGGCGCCGACGAGCGTGCAACTGGTGCTGCTGCCGCGTAGCGCGGGCGGCCACAACATGGCCCTGTGGCGGCCGCAGATCCCGGAGACCTTCCGTTGGCTGACCCTGCAGATCGGGCCGGGGGCGCACGCTAAGGAGTCTCCGACTCCGTCGCCGTCGACCGGCGGTGCCAAGCACGCGGCGCTCGCCAGTGGTAGCGCATCGCGAGCAACCGCAGGACGAAAGCGGTGACGGCGGCGAGCCCGCTGGTGAACGGGGACAGCGCGTCGTAGCGGATGCACAGGACCACCATCGTGGCGCCGACGATCGCCGGGACCGCGTACAGATCGCGGTCCCAGCGCAGCAGTGAGGGCACCTCGTTGGCGAGGACGTCGCGCAGCACACCGCCGCCGACCGCGGTGGCCAGGCCCAGGGCGGCGGACGAGGTCAGGCCGAGGCCGTACTCGTACGCCTTCGTGGTGCCCGCGACGCAGAACAGGCCGAGTCCGGCCGCGTCGAAGACGTTGACCGCGACCTGGATGCGCTCCACCTCCGGGTGGAGGAAGAACACCAGCAGGGCGGCGAGCAGCGGGGTGCTGAAGTAGCCGAGGTCGGTGAACGCGGCCGGGGGTACGGCCCCGATGACCATGTCGCGGAACAACCCTCCGCCCAGTGCGGTGACCTCGGCGAGGACGGCGATGCCGAAGACGTCGAAGTTCTTGCGGACGGCCAGCAGGGCGCCGGAGATCGCGAAGACGAAGATCCCCACGAGGTCGAGCACATGCTGGACGGAGGGGGTGAACAGTTCCTGAAGCACCCGGACATTCTCACCCGTCGCGGGGCTCGCGCCTTACAAAGAAAGGCCTACAGGGTTGGTTTCCCTGTGGTGAACAGCCAGGTCCGGAAAAGGTCGTCGAGCTGTCGTCCCGAGATCCTCTCGGCGAGGTGGATGAAGTCGGCGGTGTCGGCGTTGCCGTACTTGTGGAGCTTCGTCCAGGCGGGCAGCAGTTTGAAGAACGCGGTGTCGCCGATGCGCTCGCGCAGCATCTGGAGGGTCATCGCGCCGCGCTGGTAGACCGCCGAGGCGAACATGGTGTCGCGCTGCGGGTCGGCGACGACGGTCCCCCAGAAGGCGGAGTCCGCGGGCCGCGCGTTGTACCCGGCGAGGAACGAGTCGTGCGCCGAGCGGATCCCCTTGTGCTCGGACCACAGCCACTGGGCGTAGGTCGCGAAGCCCTCGTTCAGCCAGATGTCCTTCCAGCGTTCCACCGACACGGAGTCGCCGAACCACTGGTGGGCCAGCTCGTGCACGATGGTCGACTCCGAACGTACGGCGGAGTACGCGGGCTTCGACTGCACCTCCAGCGAGAACCCCGCCTGCGGCATGTCGTCGACGATCGCGCCGGTCTCCTCGAAAGGGTAGGGGCCGAAGACCTGCGACCAGTAGTCGGTGGCCTCGGCCGTCACGGCGTACACGTCGACGCTGTTGCTGTTGGTGAGCACCGGGTCGATGGCCACGTAGATCGGCGTCCCGGCCGGGGTCGTCCCCGTCCTCACGTCGAACTTCCCGATGGTCGCCGTCGCGAGGTAGGTCGCCATCGGCCTGCTCTCGCGCCAGTGCGCGACCGTGCTGTCGCCCTGGTCGTACGTCGATATCAGCCGCCCGTTGGAGACGCCCGTCAGGCCCTTGGGCGCCTTGATCCGGATGTCGTAGGTGGCCTTGTCGGAGGGGTGGTCGCTGGAGGGGAACCAGGTGGAGGCGGCGTTGGGCTCACAGGCGACGAAGACTCCGTCGGCGGTCTTCATCCACCCGTAGTCGGAGCCGAAGACGATGGGACCGTTGAGGGCTTCGGGGACGCCGCCGTAGGCGACCGTGACGGTGAAGGTCCTGCCCTTGTGGATCGCCCCGTGCGGGGTGATGTGGATCTCGTCGCCGTCGCGGGTGAAGTCGGCGCGTCTGCCGTCCACTTCGACGCGTGTGACCTCCAGTCTCTGGAGGTCGAGGTCGAAGGAGGAGAGGGACTGGGTGGCGCGGGCCGTGAGCGTCGTACGGCCGTCCAGGCGGTCGGTGTCCGGGTTGTACGCCACGTTGAGGTCGTAGTGGCGGGCGTCGAAGCCGCCGTTGCCGAGCTGGGGGAAGTAGGAGTCGCCGATGCCGTCGGCGCCCGGGGTCGGGGCGGAGGAGGCGGCGATGACGAGGAAGGAGGCCGCCGCGGTCGCGAGGGCTCCTAAACGTGCCGAACGGGAGAGTGCCATGAGCGTCCCTTTCGTACGTGTTCCGATCGTTCCCGATCAGTTGGACACGCGAGACTCTGCACTCTTCCCTTCGGGCATGCTCATGACTTTGCCCAATCGTCATGGCCTACCCGCCGGTTGACTCCTGTCGATCGACTTCCGGTCCCCTCGAACGGGCGGAACCAGTCCGCCGTTTGACCACACGAAGACCCTGGCATTTCCGAGTCTTTACCGCCCGAAGCGGCAGGCTCAATTGTTGCTCAACTCCACAGAATGTGATTGACCGGTCTCGGTCAACTTCATAGTCTCATTCCAGCTTGACGGGCTCCGCCGAAACGGAGGCCGGACCACTTGCATGGGGGAAATTCATGCGTAAGAGAACCAAGCTGGCCACACTCGTCGTCGCCGGAGTAATGCCGCTCGTCGCGGGTGCGGCGCCGGCCTCGGCGGTCGTCACTCCGAAAAGGTCGTGCCCGGTCGATTACGGGGTCCTGATCACCTCGCACTCGGCCTATCGGATTCCCGCCTCGGGGGCCTACTTCAAGGACGGCCCGGGCGGCACCATCACCGCCTCCGTCACCAGGGCGTCCACCATCACGTACAGCCTCTCCGCCTCCCTGGAGGTGAGCGCGAGCTACCTCTTCGCCTCGGCCAAGGCGTCGGTGAGCGGCAGCATCACCAAGTCCGTGGCGATCACGACCGGTCACACGTACTCGCACAACATCCACTCCAACAAGTACGGGAACCTGCAGTACGGCTCCAACGGCTTCAAGGTCGGATGGGAGTCGAACCGCACGAACCCGAACTGTTCGGTGACGACGCTCGCGAGGGGAACGGCCAAGCTTCCGGCGACTTCGGTCGGCTGGCACTACTGGGAAACCAGTTCCTGATAATTCTTCAAAACAAATGCCCCGGTAACCATGTATCTGGTTACCGGGGCATTTGTTTCGGTGAATTCACACCGCCCTGTTCACTTCTGGCGGTCGGTTCCCGACTCCTCCGACGAGTCCGACTCGTCGACGGCGGCCGTTTCGGAAGCCTCTTCGGCAGCGGCCTCCTCGGGGGCGGCCTCCTCGGCGGTCTCGGTGGTCGTCTCCGCAGCGGGCTCGGCGGTCGTCTCCGCGGCGGGCTCCGGAGTCGCCTCCGTGGATTCCAGTTCCGCGGCCACCGCAGCCGACGTCTCCGCCGACTCCGCCAGCACCTCGTCGGCCACGAGCGCCGCGGCCTCCTTCGCCGCGGACAGCAGCACCGTGTCCTGCGGCGCCTGGTCCTCGAAGTTCTCCGGGTGGTGGCAGGCGACCTGCTGGCCGGGCCTCAGCTCCAGGAGCGGCGGCTCGGTCGTCTTGCAGATCTCCGTGGCCTTCCAGCACCGCGTGTGGAAGCGGCAGCCGCTCGGCGGCGAGATCGGCGAGGGCACGTCGCCCTTGAGCAGGATGCGCTCGCTCTTCACGTTCCGGCGCTTGGGGTCCGGGATCGGCACCGCGGACATCAGCGCCTTGGTGTACGGGTGCATCGGCGCCCTGTAGAGCGAGTCGCGGTCGGCGAGCTCCACGATCTTGCCGAGGTACATCACCGCGATCCGGTCCGAGACGTGCCGGACCACCGACAGGTCGTGCGCGATGATCACGTACGTCAGGCCGAGCTCCTGCTGAAGGTCGTCGAGGAGGTTGACGACCTGCGCCTGGATCGACACGTCGAGCGCCGAGACCGGCTCGTCCGCCACGACCAGCTTCGGGTTGAGCGCGAGCGCGCGGGCGATGCCGATGCGCTGGCGCTGGCCGCCGGAGAACTCGTGCGGATAGCGGTTGTAGTGCTCGGGGTTGAGGCCGACGACCGACAGCAGTCGCTGGACCTCCTTCTTGACGCCGCCCTCGGGAGTGACGCCCTGCAGCTTGAACGGCGCACTGATGATCGTGCCGACCGTGTGCCGGGGGTTCAGCGACGAGTACGGGTCCTGGAAGATCATCTGGACGTCACGGCGCATCGGACGCATAGCGCTCACACCGAGGTGCGTGATGTCCCTGCCCTCGAACTCGACCTTGCCCGCGGTCGGTTCGAGCAGCCGCGTGATCAGCCGGCCCATCGTGGACTTGCCGCAGCCGGACTCGCCCACGACGCCCAGGGTCTCCCCAGAGCGCACCTCGAAATCGAGGCCGTCGACGGCCCGCACCGCGCCGACCTGACGCTGCAGCAGGCCTTTGCGGATGGGGAAGTGCTTCTGCAGCCCGGTCACCTTCAGCAGGACGTCACCCGGGGCGGCGTCCTTGGTGAGGGTGGCGCCGCCTTCGTCCTGTGCCTGTGCGGGAATGGTCACTTCCGCGTCCTTGGCTTTCTCGCTCACAGCTTCGGCGCAATCTCTTCGGTCCAGATGCGTTCCCGCTGCTCCTGGGTCATGTGGCAGGCGGCCCAGTGCCGTCCGCCGACCTCGGTCAGCTCGGGGCGGACCGTGCGGGTCACGTTGTCCTTGGGAACGTCCGCGTACGGGCAGCGCGGGTTGAAGGCGCAGCCGGACGGGAGGTTGATCAGCGAGGGCGGGGAGCCCTTGACGGGGATGAGGCGCTCGGTCTGCTCACGGTCCAGGCGCGGCATCGAGCCGAGCAGCCCCCAGGTGTAGGGGTGCCGGGGCTCGTAGAACACCTTCTCGGCCGGACCGCGCTCGATGCAACGGCCGCCGTACATCACCAGGATGTCGTCGGAAAGCTCCGCGACGACGCCCAGGTCGTGGGTGATGATGATGACCGCGGAGCCGAACTCCTTCTGCAGGTCCCGCATCAGGTCGAGGATCTGCGCCTGGACGGTCACGTCCAGGGCGGTCGTCGGCTCGTCCGCGATGAGCAGCTCGGGGTTGTTGACCAGCGACATCGCGATCATCGCGCGCTGGCGCATACCGCCGGAGAACTCGTGCGGGTAGCTGTCGACGCGCTTGTCCGGCTGCGGGATGCCCACCCGGTCGAGCATCTCGACCGCGCGGCGCTTCGCCGTCTTCTTGTCCACGTTGTTGTGGATGCGGTACGCCTCCACGATCTGCTGACCGATCGTGTAGTACGGGTGCAGCGCGGACAGCGGATCCTGGAAGATCATCGCCATCTCGCGGCCGCGCAGCTTGCGTACGTAGTCCTGGTCGGCGGACAGCAGTTCAGTGCCGTTCAGCCAGATCTCGCCGGAGATCTGCGCCTTGCGCTTGCCGTACTGGCCGGCCGTGTGCAGGCCCATGATGCCGAGCGAGGTCACCGACTTGCCGGAGCCGGACTCGCCCACGATCCCGAGGGTCTTGCCCTTCTCCAGCTGGAAGCTGAGCCCGTCGACGGACTTGACCAGACCGTCGTCGGTCGGGAAGTGCACCTTCAGGTCGCGTACTTCGAGGAAGGCGGAGGGTGCGGGCGAGTCCTTGACGGGCTCGGCCACCGCTCCGCTCTTGCTGAGTTCGGTCATGACAGCCTCACTCGGGGGTCGATCACGGCGTACAGGACGTCCACCACGAGGTTGGCGATCAGCACCGCGAGAGAAGTGATCAGGGTGACGCCCAGGATGATGGGCAGGTCCTGGTTCCGGATGGCGTCGAGCACCGCGCGGCCGAGGCCGGGCAGGTTGAACGTCGACTCCGTCAGGATCGCGCCGCCGATGAGGGCGCCGAGGTCCATGCCCAGCATGGTGAGGATGGGGGTCATCGTGGAACGCATGGCGTGCTTGCCGATGACGACCTGCTCCTTGAGGCCCTTGGCGCGTGCCGTGCGGATGTAGTCCTCGCCGAGGATCTCCAGCATGGTGGCGCGGGTGATCCGGGCGTACATCGCCGCGTAGAGGAACGCGAGGGTGATCCAGGGCAGGATCATGCCGCCGAACCAGCCGCTGATGCTCTGGTCGAAAGGCACGTACTGCGCGTTGATCCATTTCAGGCCGAAGGCGAAGATCGCCAGGCTGAGCAGACCGGTGAAGTAGATGGGGAGGGAGACACCCGCCAGGGCGACGACCATCGCGCCGCGGTCCCAGATGGTGCCCCGCTTGAGGGCGGAGAGCACACCGGCCGCGACACCGAAGACCAGCCACAGCACGGCGGCACCGAGCGCGAGTCCCAGGGTCACCGGGAAGCGGTCGGTGAGCACCGGCCAGACGGCCTGCTCGCTGCGGAAGGAATAACCGAAACAGGGCGCGGCGCAGTGCGTGACGTCGCCACCGCCCGAGTAGGTGCGACCGGCGAAGATGCCCTTGAAGAACTCCCAGACCTGGGAGTAGATCGGGTCGCTCAGGCCCAGCTTCTGCCGTACGGCCTCGACAGCGGCCGGGTCGGCCTGCTTGCCCACGAAGCTCGAGGCGATGTCCACGCCCGCCCACTTGGGGACGAGGAAGAAGATGCCGAAGACCACCATGACGATGACCACGAGCATCACTGCGGCGGCGAACAGCCGCCTGATGAGGTAAGCGAGCACAGCTTACGGCCCGCCGCGGGGCCGCGGGCCACCGGAGGTCATCCGATGGCCCGCGACCACGCCGCGCCGGCCTTCACCTGCCTTTCGTGCCTGTACGGCGGGTGTGCCGGTTTACTTCTTCGGGTTCTTCAGGCCGAGGTTGACGAAGTCGTACGTACCGCTGTAGTTGTCCGTCGTGTAGACGTTCGCGAGGTTGTCGCCGCGCCAGTTGATGAACTTCTCGAAGGTGAAGGGCAGGTAGTACGCGCCCTCCATGACCTTGTGGTTGATCTCGGTCGAGAGCTTGGTCTTGCCCGCGTCGTCCAGCGTGGTGACGTACTGGTCGAACAGACCGTCGATGGTCTTGTCGTTGATCAGGGCGAAGTTGTTGTTACCGCTCGGCGCGATGTACTTGCTGTCCCACAGCGGCAGACCGAAGCCCTGGACGGTCGGGAAGTCCGGACCCCAGCCCATGATGATGATGCCGTAGCCCTTCTTCTTCACGTTCTCGGGGCTGCCGATGATGCCGGTGGTCTGCGAACCGTCGAACTGGTCGATCTGCGCGGTGATGCCGACCTTCTTCAGCGACGCCTGCAGCGACTGGGCCGTGGCCACCTCGACCGGCTTGTTGTTGCGCACCGCGATGGTGGTGGAGAAGCCGTTCGGCTTGCCGCACGCCTTCAGCGCCGCCTTGGCCTTCTCGACGTTGCCGTTCTTGTCGGCGCCGGCGATGTTGTACGGGTCGTACTTCTGGCCCTCGGCGCCCGGGACGGACGGCGGGAGCATGTTGGTGCCGATGTCGCCACCGGCGACCGGGCCACCGCGCGCGGTCTGCAGGGAGACGTGGTCGGCGCCGAGGATGACCGCCTTGCGGCAGTCGGCGTTGTCGAACGGCTTCACGCTCTGCGGGAAGGCCGCGTACCGGATGTAGCCGGAGATCGGGTTGTCCAGGTTGGCCTTGTGCTCCTTCAGGGCGGTGGTGCGGCCCTGCGGGGACATGCCGGTCTGGTTGATGTCCAGGTCCAGGTCACCGTTGAGCAGGCGCTGGTCCAGCTGGTTGGCGTCCGAGAAGAACTGGACGGTGATCTTGTCCGGGTACGCCTTGCGGACCGGGTCCGAGGACTGCTTCCAGTTCGTGTTGCGCACCAGCGTCAGGCTCTTGCCCGGGCTGTACGACTCGAACTTGTACGGGCCGGAGGAGAACGGCTTCAGGCTGTACTTGGACTTGGTGTCCATGTCCTGGCGGACCGGGGAGGCCGAGACCAGACCCAGCACCTCCTGGAAGTCCGAGTTGGCCTTGGGGAGGTGGAAGACGATCGTCTTGTCGTCCGGCGTGGTGATGGCCTTCAGGCCCAGCTTGTCCTTGGACGTGTCCTTGTAGGGACCCTTGTACTCGCCCTTGGGGTCCAGGAAGTCCTTGAGGTACGTCGGACCGCCGGACAGCACGTCCTGCGCCCACACGCGCTCGATGCCGTACTTCACGTCCTTGGACGTGATCGCCTTGCCGTCCTCCCACGTGATGCCGTCACGCAGGGTGTACGTGTAGGTCTTGCCGTCGTCAGTGACCTTGGCGAGACCGGTGGCGAGGTCCGGGGTCAGCTCAGCGCCGGCCTTGCCCGGCTCCGCCTTGCCCGTGACCAGCTGGCGGCTGTAGTAGCGCGCGAAGTCCCACATGAAGCCGTAGTAGCCACGCGTGGTGTCCCACGAGTCCGCGTCCTGGGCACCGCCGAACCGCAGCGTGCCGCCCTTCTTGACCAGGGAGGCCTGGGCGACCTTGTTGTTGGCGGCGTCGAAGCCGGCGGCGCCGGTCTTCGAACCGTTGTTGTCGCTGCCTCCACCGCCGCACGCCGCAGTGGTCAGCAGTGCGGCGACCGCAGCAGCGGCGGCAAACGCCTGCTTACGCCGCCCTGAGGTGCGTTGGGTAGTCACGATCTCGGATCCTCCGGATTTGATGAGAGACCCCGTGTCGATGCCACGGGACGCTTGGGGTGTGGCAGGTTCAGCGGGAGGCCTTCGGGTCCAGCGCGTCCCGCACGCCGTCGCCGAAAAGGTTGAAGGCTAGGACGGTGATGAAGATCGCCACACCAGGGACCACCATGTACATGGGGTCGGACTCGTAGTAGTCGATCGCGCTCGACAGCATCTGTCCCCAGGACGAGGTCGGCGGCTTGACGCCCACACCCAGGAAGCTGAGTGCTGCCTCGGTGAGGATGTTCGTGGGGATCATCATCGTCGTGTAGACGATGATCGGTGCGACCAGGTTGGGCAGCAGTTCCTTGAACAGGATGTAGAAGCGCCCGGCGCCCAGCGACCGCGCGGCCTCGACGTACTCGCGCTCACGCATCGAGAGCGTCTGGCCGCGCACCACGCGTCCGATGTAGGGCCAGCCGAAGAAGCCGATGACCAGGATCATCACGAACACGCGCACGTTGGAGCCGGACAGGCCCAGCATGTTGTTCGGCATCACCGAGACCAGGGCGATCGTGAACAGGAGTTGCGGGAAGGCCAGCAGGCCGTCCATCACGCGGCTGATGAGCGAGTCCACCCAGCCTCCGAAGAAGCCCGCCAGGATGCCGAGCACGGTGCCGAGGACGACCGCGACGACGGCGGAGAGGAAGCCCACCAGGAGCGAGACGCGGGCACCGTAGAGGATGCGGGCGAGGATGTCGCGGCCGTTGACGGGCTCGACGCCCAGCAGGTGGTCGCCGCTGATGCCGCCCAACGACCCCGTGGGAGTGCCGAACAGAGGGTCGATCAGCTTCTCGTTGAAGGTGTCCGGGTCCTGACCGAGCAGGTTGGTGATCACTGGCGCGAGCAGGGCGATCACGATGAGGACGAGCACGACGATGCCGCCGGTCAGGGCGAGCTTGTCCCTCTTCAGGCGCTCCCAGGCGATCCGGCCCAGGGAACGTCCCTGCACGACCTTTTCGCCGGCGGCGGCAGCCGCCGCTTCTTCGGCCGCACTCGGGGCCGCTTCCGCGGTCGGCTCGTGCAATGGTGCCGTCATCTGGCAGGGACCCCTCTCAACCGGCGGTAGCCGGCCCACACGTGCCGCTTGTAGCGGCGTGATCAGTCCGTCGTACACAGGGGCTAAACCCCCTGGAGCGGGAGTCTTCAACGCCTCGGCGATCTGTAGCCAGACTTGACGGTGAATGGATGCGTAAACGTGATGCTGTCAGGGGGGTTCCGTTATCCGGACGTCGGGTAACGGGGGTCGGACACGGGGCAGTTGGGACACCGGAGGTTAATACGGGCATTACCCGGACGATCCCTAGTCATCTACGCGCGAAGAAATGCAGAGCCGCGGTGAAGGACCCGTGCCGATCCTTCACGGTTCGCCGGGCTGCGGATCAGTATCCGCCGGGTGCCGGTGGATAGCCGTACCCACCCGCCATCGGAGCCTGGGCGGGGGCCGCGGGGGCCGCGTGGGCCTCGCGGTCGTAGAACGGCCGCGCGTTGGCGCGCAGCCACATCGCCACCGGGTCGTACTCGTCCGACATCGCGACGGTCGACACGGGCAGCCCGTCCGGAACCGCGCCGATGGACTGCTGCATCATCGCCCGCACCGAGTCGACGGCGGGCGGCGACGTGTCGTAGACGTCCAGTCCGATGGCCAGGTAAGGCGCCCCGAGCGCCGGCTGCACCCAGGCGCGGCGCAGCGAGCGCACGGCGGTGGTGCGATGGGCGTTCTGCGTGAGCAGGGCGTAGAACTGCGGGATCTCGATGCCGGGTTCGGACAGTCGCAGCGGGCCGGCGGGCTGGCGCTCCAGACCCGCCGCGATTCTGCGCAGATCGAGCCAGGGAATGCCGAGCCCGCCGCCCGGGGCGTGCGGATTGAGCCAGAGCCCGAAGTGGTCGGGGTAGAGGGTGCGGGCCACGTCGAGACCGTCGACGACCTCGTACGACCGGTTCCAGCCGCTGGCCGAGAGCTCCTGGGCGGAGGTGACGCACGGCGCGTAGCCGAAGCCCTCCACCTCCATGTTCCCGTACTGGGCGTCCGGGGAGCCCGCCTGGCCGTGCCAGAGCAGCATCCACACCTGACCGGACGACGGGGTCGCGAGCGCGCGAAGGAGCGCCTCGTAGGCGTCGTAACGCCCGGGCGTCACCTGGCGCAGCATGTGCTCGACCTGACCGGCCGCGGCCGTGCCCGACGCGCTCACCTTCAACCGCCCCTTCGCGAAGAAATCATGACGTCGACCAACACCTCGGCCGAACCCCGGCCGAGCCATGGAACCAGCTTAAGCGGCGAATGCGCTCCGCTGGGGGAGCCGTTGGGAGCTCGGGGCCCGTGGTAGTCGGGAAGCTGCGGATTGTTCGTGGCTGGTCGCGCAGTTCCCCGCGCCCCTTTCGGGGCGCTTCTACTGGGCCTGCTGATAGAAGGGCCTCACCTGGGCTCGCATCCAGTCGGCCACCGGGTCCTGGGCGACGTCGAGGAGGACGAGGTTCACCGGCCACTTGACCGCGACGCGGGCGAGGGCACGGGAGAGGGCGTCCATGGGGAGTGCCCGGAGGTCTCCCTCCCACACGGAGAGTTCGACCCCGACGAACATGACCGGGTCGTCGCCCTCGATGCTGGCCAGACAGCGGCGGGCGGTCAGGACGACTCCCGTCGCCGCGAACTCGGCCGAGGCGGCGGCGAAGAAGTCCACCGGGTCGTCCTGCCAGTCGGGCTCGTAGAGTTTCACCCGGCCACCGCTCGTGGGCCCGTCCAGCGGGGTGCGTCCGGTCCGGCACAGCTCGGCGACCGCGAGGGGCGGCAGCGGCACACCGACCACCCCGTCCGGGTTGATCGCGATGCCGACCTGCGGGGGCAGTCCGCGGGCGAACTCGACCGCGGGCGCGATCGTGTACGACAGATGGCCGCCGGCGACCTGGCGGAACTGCTCCTCGGAGCTGAAGACCGGCACGTACGCCTGGCCCTCGATCTCCAGGGTGGGCAGGTCGAGGGATCCCGCGTGCGGTCCGCCGCCGTTGGGCAGCGGCACCCAGACGAAGCTGCGGCCGAGGACCTCGACGATGCGGCCGCCGGCCGAGGGCACTCCGAGGGACGCGGAGAGCACCTCCTCCAGTTCGTTGCCCGGCCAGCCGCCGTGCGAGTGGGGGTGGGGGCCGGGTTGCGGGTACGCCGGTGCCGAGAAGTCCGGGAAGTCGGGGATGTCCATCTGTCTACCTGTCTACCGCCTGCGGTGAACCACTGTTCTGGTGTTCTGGCTGGAAAGATTAGTGGGCCCGTATGACTTCCCGACCGCTCTCGGCCGCTCGCGGCCGTTTCTCAGTCACCGAAGCCGATCCGCCGCAGTACGTCCGCCGCGTCCCGGTCGAGGAGCACCGCCGAGCCGCAGCCCTCCGGCAGGTCGCCCCGCTCGACGGAGCGCAGCAGCCGGGCGACCGCGCCCCGGTGACGGGCGAACGCGTACCGCGACACGCCCCGGCC
>LRTP01000032.1 GCA_001550305.1 Streptomyces diastatochromogenes | reverse complement strand
CGCCTGGTAGGGGACGAGGCGGGCGGCGCGGATCCGGGCGCCGAGGGTGCCCTGGTCGGGGGTGACGAGCCGGGCTCGGAGGCCCCGGTCCAGGCAGCGGCGTACGAGCTCGGCCGCCTGTTCGACCTCGGCCCGCGCGTCGGAGACGGGCAGGGCCACCAGCTGGGTCGGGGCGAGCCAGGGCGGGAAGGCGCCGCCGTGCGCCTCGATGAGGTGGGCGACGGCTCGCTCCAGGCTGCCGATCACACTGCGGTGGACCATGACCGGCCGGTGTTTCGCCCCGTCGGCGCCGATGTAGTGCAGGTCGAAGCGTTCGGGCTGGTGGAAGTCGATCTGGACGGTGGAGAGGGTGGACTCCCGGCCCGCCGGATCGGCGATCTGGACGTCGATCTTGGGGCCGTAGAACGCGGCCTCGCCCTCGACGGCCTCGTACGCCACCCCGGAGCGGTCGAGGACCTCGCGCAGCAGCGCCGCCGAGCGCCGCCACAGCTCGGGGTCGGCGACGTACTTGCCGCCGGGGCCCGGCAGGGAGAGCCGGTGGCGGGCCGCGCGGATGCCCATCGCCTCGTACGCCCGATGGATCAACCCCAGTGCCGCCGACGCCTCTTCGGCGACCTGCTCCAGGGTGCAGAAGAGGTGCGCGTCGTTGAGCTGGATGGCGCGTACGCGGGTGAGGCCGCCGAGGACACCGGATGGCTCGGAGCGGTACATGCCGCCCAACTCGGCGATGCGGAGCGGGAGTTCACGGTAGCTGTGGGAGCGGGAGCGGTAGATGAGCGCGTGGTGGGGACACAGGCTCGGGCGCAGCACCACCTGCTCGCCGCCGAGTTCCATCGGCGGGAACATGTCCTCGCTGTAGTGCGACCAGTGCCCGGAGATCTCGTACAGCTCGCGCTTGCCCAGCACCGGTGAGTACACGTGCTGGTAGCCCGCGCGTCGCTCGGCGTCGCGGACGTACTCCTCCAGGGCGTGGCGCACGGCCGCGCCGTCGGGCAGCCAGTAGGGCAGGCCCGCGCCCATCAGGGGATCGGTGTCGAACAGGTCCAGTTCACGGCCGAGGCGGCGGTGGTCGGGGCGGGCGGTCATGGTGGTCTCCTCGCTTCTCGAGGGGCGAGTGACCACACGGCGAAGCCCCGGGGCACTCGCCCCGGGGCTTCGGACTCGTCAGCAGTCAGCGCGCCGGGACACTCTCCGGCGTCGTCGTCTTCACCGCGGCACGCTTCATGGCGGGGACGCTAGCAGGGAGTCGGCGAGCGGTCGCGGCAATTAGTTGGGGGCCAGTGGGGGCAATGGGTGGGGGCGATCAGTCGGGGCCGAGGAGAGGGCTCGCGCCGGGGTTGTCGAGCGGGAACTCGTCCTCCGCCTCCTCGCGGCTGAACTTGTCACCCTTGGGTTCGTCGAGCACGAACTCGTCGTCCTTGTGCTCGTCGGGCCGCGGACGCGTCGGAATCTGCTCCACCGTCGGCGCCCCCGGCTGGGCCTGCGCCCGTTCCAGGAACCGCAGCAGTTCCACCGGGAAGGGGAGCACGAGGGTGGAGTTCTTCTCGGCGGCGACCGCCACCACGGTCTGCAGCAGC
>LRTP01000319.1 GCA_001550305.1 Streptomyces diastatochromogenes | reverse complement strand
TCGCCGTGGCCCACGGCGACCAGGCGTACCTGCACGTGTCCCACCCGTCCCAGCCGCGCACGGCGACCGGCGGCTTCGCGGTCGTCCGTGAGGGGCCGCCCGGCGCGGTGCTCGCCATCGGCGCGACCCTCGACCCGCTCAGGAGCACAGTGTGAGCCCCCGGCTCGGGGGGCCCGCTGTCCCGCCAACGCGGCGGCCCCCTGCGTCCCACCGTCCACCACCTCGACCACTTCACCACCCCCGAACTGGCCGCCCGCCACGAACGGGCCGTCGTCGAGCCGTACGCACAGCTCCGCGTCGCGCGGTCCATCGCGGACGAACTCCGCGCGGGCTGGGGCCTCGACCCCGCCGTCATCCCCAACGGAGTGGCTTACGAACGGTTCGCGACCACCGATCCCGCCGCCCTCGCCACCTGGCGCGCCCGCCTCGGCCCGTACGTCCTGACCGTCGGCGGGATCGAGCCGCGCAAGGGCTCCCTCGACCTCATCGAGGCGTACGCCCCCCGGGCCGTCGGACTCGGCATCGAGCCGGTCGTCCTCGGCGCCGTACCGGAGTCCGATCTGCCGTCGCTCGTGGCCGCGGCCGACGTCTTCGCGTTCCCCTCCCTCAAGGAGGGCTTCTTCCTCAAGGAGGGCTTCGGACTCGCCGCGATGGAGGCGCTCACCGCGGGCGTCCCGCTGGTCGTCCGTGATCTGCCCGTCCTGCGTGAGGTCTTCGGGCCCGCCGCCCGCTTCGCGGACACGCCGGAGGCCCTCGCCACCACGCTCGCCCACGCGCTCACCTCGGACGATCCGGTACGCGCCGCCCTTGGCAGGGAGCCGGCCGCCCGCCCCACCTGGACCGAGGCGGACGCACGCCACCTGGCGTTCTACCGGTCGGTTACCGGTGGGTCACACCGTAGGGTCGGTTGACGAACGTCGATCTACGAAAGGGTTCACCACCATGGCGCAGGAAGTACGTGGCGTGATCGCCCCGGGCAAGAACGAACCGGTGCGCGTCGAGACCATCGTCGTGCCGGATCCGGGGCCGGGAGAGGCCGTGGTGAAGATCCAGGCGTGCGGGGTCTGCCACACCGACCTGCACTACAAGCAGGGCGGCATCAACGACGACTTCCCCTTCCTGCTCGGCCACGAGGCGGCCGGGATCGTGGAGTCGGTCGGCGACGGCGTCACGGACGTGGCTCCCGGCGACTTCGTCGTCCTCAACTGGCGTGCGGTGTGCGGGCAGTGCCGGGCCTGTCTGCGCGGGCGGCCCTGGTACTGCTTCAACACGCACAACGCCAAGCAGAAGATGACGCTCAAGGACGGCACCGAACTGTCCCCGGCCCTGGGCATCGGCGCCTTCGCGGACAAGACCCTGGTCGCCGCCGGACAGTGCACCAAGGTCGACCCCGCGGTCTCCCCGGCGGTCGCCGGTCTGCTCGGCTGCGGGGTGATGGCGGGCATCGGCGCCGCCCTCAACACCGGCAACGTCGGCCGCGGGGACTCCGTCGCCGTCATCGGCTGCGGTGGCGTCGGCAACGCCGCGATCGCCGGCGCCCGGCTGGCCGGCGCCGCGAAGATCATCGCCGTCGACATCGACGACCGGAAGCTCACCACCGCCTCGAAGCTCGGCGCGACCCACACCGTCAACTCCACCTCGACCGACCCCGTCGAGGCGATCCAGGGACTCACCGGCGGCTTCGGGGCCGACGTCGTCATCGACGCGGTCGGCCGCCCGGAGACGTACAAGCAGGCCTTTTACGCCCGCGACCTGGCCGGCACGGTCGTCCTCGTCGGCGTGCCCACCCCCGAGATGAAGCTCGAACTGCCGCTCCTCGACGTCTTCGGACGCGGCGGCGCCCTCAAGTCGTCCTGGTACGGCGACTGCCTGCCCTCCCGCGACTTCCCGATGCTCATCGACCTGCACCTCCAGGGGCGACTTGACCTGGACGCGTTCGTGAGCGAGACGATCGCCCTCGACGGGATCGAGGCCGCCTTCGAGCGGATGCACCACGGTGACGTGCTGCGTTCGGTGGTGGTGCTGTGATGAGCGCCCGGGTCGAACACCTCGTCACCTCGGGCACGTTCTCGCTCGACGGCGGCACCTGGGACGTCGAGAACAACGTGTGGATCGTCGGCGACGACCACGAGGCGATCGTCATCGACGCCGCGCACGACGCCGACGCCATCGCCGCGGCGGTGGGCGACCGGCGGCTGCTGGCCATCGTGTGCACCCACGCCCACAACGACCACATCGACGCCGCGCCCGCCCTCGCCGAGCGCACCGGCGCCACGATCTGGCTCCACCCCGACGATCTGCAGCTGTGGAAGCAGACCCACCCCGACCGGCTCCCCGACGCCTGGCTGCAGGACGGGCAGGTGATCGAGGCGGCCGGCGCGGACCTGACCGTCCTGCACACGCCCGGCCACGCCCCGGGCGCGGTCTGCCTCTACGACCCGGGCCTGGGCACCGTCTTCACCGGTGACACGCTCTTCCAGGGCGGCCCCGGAGCCACCGGGCGCTCCTTCTCCCACTTCCCGACGATCGTCGAGTCGATCCGCGAGCGCCTGCTCACCCTCCCGGCCGACACGGTCGTCCGCACCGGGCACGGGGACTCGACCACGATCGGTGCCGAGGCCCCGCATCTGGAGGAGTGGATCAAACGCGGTCACTGACCGGGCCGGTCCCGTCGCGACACACCAGCGAATCACGACAGGAGATGTCCGGCTTCCGAGGGACTCTCGTGGGGACACACGGGCGAAGGCAGCCCGTGAACGCCACGAGCACGGAGGTCGGACATGCCAGGGCCGTTGGACGGCAGGGTCGCGCTGGTCGCGGGAGCGACCCGAGGAGCGGGCCGGGGAATCGCGGTGGAGCTCGGCGCGGCCGGCGCCACCGTCTACGTCACCGGACGCAGCACGCGCGAACGGCGCTCCGAGTACGACCGCCCCGAGACGATCGAGGACACGGCGGACCTGGTCACCGCGGCCGGAGGCGCCGGCATCGCGGTGCCCACCGACCATCTGGTCCCCGCCGAGGTCGAGGCCCTGGTCGCCCGCATCGCGGACGAACAGGGCCGCCTCGACCTCCTCGTCAACGACGTCTGGGGCGGCGAGAAGGACTTCGCGTGGGACACCCCGCTCTGGGAGACCGACCTCGACCAGGGCCTACGGCTGCTGCGCCGGGCCGTCGAGACGCACGCGATCACCAGCCACCACGCACTGCCGCTGCTGCTGCGCACCCCCGGCGGCCTCGTCGTCGAGATGACCGACGGCACCGCGGAGTACAACCGGGACACCTACCGCGTCTCCTTCTTCTACGACCTCGCCAAGGCGTCCGTCCTGCGCATGGCGTTCTCCCTCGGCCACGAACTCGGCCCGCGCGGCGCCACCGCCCTCGCGCTCACCCCCGGCTGGCTGCGCTCGGAGATGATGCTCGACACCTTCGACGTCAGCGAGGAGAACTGGCGCGACGCCCTCGAGCGCGTCCCGCACTTCGCCATCTCCGAGACGCCCTTCTACGTCGGCCGTGCCGTGGCCGCGCTGGCCGCCGACCCGGACGTCTCGCGCTGGAACGGACGCTCGCTCTCCAGCGGGCAGCTGGCCAAGGAGTACGGCTTCACCGACCGCGACGGCAGCAGGCCGGACGCCTGGCGTTATCTCGTCGAGGTCCAGGACGCGGGCAGACCGGCGGATGTGACGGGGTACCGGTGAGCTCAGGTGGGACCCACCGGCGACAGCGGCCAGCGCGCGGAGTGGCCCGGGGGCAGCGCCAGATCGGCCCGCACGGCCGCGTAGTAGCCCTCGCGCCCGGCGCGCTGTCGCTCCAACAGGGTCTGCCATGCCTGTGGGTCGCGTGTCCCGTCGCGCAGGAACTGCTCCATCTCCATCACCCCGACCACCCACGCCCGGGCCCGCTCCACCACCTCCGGACTGCCGAGGAGGATCAGCGTCTCCCCGGACGGATCCCGCGCGAGGGTGGCCTCGGCCAGCAGCGGCTCGGCCTCCTCCGGGGACAAGGGGTGCGGGTGCGGGTCGTTGCCCAGGTGTGACGCCACCCGGTAGGTCAGAGTGACGCTCTTCTTGAGCGATCGCGCGTAGTCGGCGTACACCGCGAGCCGCCGTTCCTCCCATCGGGCCGTCTGCTCCCGACGGAAGCGGGCCCGATCGCCTCGCACGATCGCCAGATACGAGCCGAGCGCACCGATGACCACGCCGATCAGTGCCGGAAGTTGTTGTATGAACGCGGACATGGGCGCACGGTATCTGTCATGAGGCGCTTTGAAGGATACGGAGTTCTGATCACGGGTGCGGCCCGCGGCATCGGCGCGGCCACCGCCCGCCGGCTGGCCGAGGAGGGTGCCCGGGTGCTCGTCACGGACGTCGACCCGGCCGAGGCGGAGAAGACGGCCGCCTCGATCCGTGAACTGGGGGCGCGGGCTGAGGAGTTGGCGTGCGACGTGGGGGACCGCGCGGCGGTGGAGGCGGCCGTCGCGTACGCCGTGGACTCCTTCGGCTCGCTCGACGTCCTGGTCAACAACGCGTACGGGTGCTCTCCCGACGCCCCGCTCTTCGAGGACGAGCCGGACGAGGTGTGGGCCCGTGACCTCGACGTCACCCTGACCGGCGCGTACCGCTGCAGCCGCGCGGCCCTTCCGCACCTGGTGGCCTCTGGCCGGGGCGCCATCGTCAACATCGGTTCGGTGAACGGCATCCAGGACTTCGGCAACCATGCCTACAGCGCGGCCAAGGCGGGCCTCATGTCCCTCACCCGCACCCTCGCGGGGCACGCGGCGCCCCGTGGTGTGCGGGTCAACCTGGTCGCGCCGGGCACGGTCCGCACCCCGGCGTGGGAGGGCCGCGACGACGATCTCGCCCAGGCGTCGGGGATCCATCCGCTCGGACGGGTCGGCGAACCGGACGACATCGCGGCCGCCGTCGCCTTCCTCGCCTCCCGGGACGCGGCATGGATCACCGGGACCACGCTGTGCGTGGACGGCGGCCTCACCGCGGTCAACACGGCTTTCCGGAGCGCGGTGAGGCCGTGAGGGCGGCCGAGCGCAGGACGGAGAACACCCTCTCGGTGTCGGCCTCGGTCGTACGCCAGTTGCTGAAGGCGGCCCGAAGCCCCTGGGTCCCCGCGTACACGGTCGGCGTCACGTAGGCCTCGCCCGAGGCCTCGACCGCCGCCGCCAGCGCGTGCACCCGCTCCCGCGTGGGCTCGTCCGCGAGGGTGAAGCAGACGACGTTGAGCCTCACGGGCGCCAGGAGTCGCAACTCCGGTACGTCCGTGATGCGTTGGCCCAGCAGCCGGGCGAGCGCGATGTTCCGCTCGACGATCTCGCGATGCCCCTCGCGTCCGTACGCCATCAGCGAGAACCACGCCGGGAGCGCCCGCAGCCGGCGCGAGTTCTCCGGTGTGAGGTGCAGGAAGTCGGGGTCGGCGGTCGGCAGGCCCAGGTACGGGGACTCGTTGTGGAAGACCCGGACCTGGAGGTCCCGGCGGCGCGTGAACTGCACGGCCGCGTCGTAGGGGACGTTGAGCCACTTGTGCAGGTCGACACAGACGGAGTCGGCCGCGTCGAGCCCGTCGACGAGATGCGCGGACGACGGTGACAGGGCGGCGAAGCCGCCGAACGCCGCGTCCACGTGCAGCCAGAAGTCGTACCTCTCCTTGAGCGCGGCGATGGCCCGCAGATCGTCGAAGTCGACGGTGTTCACGGTTCCGGCGTTCGCCACGACGACCGCCGGGCGCCCGTCGAGCGCATCGAGGGCGGCGGCCAGCCGCTCGACGTCGACGGCCTCACGGTTCCCGGGCAGCACCGGCACCCTGTGCAGCCGGTCCCGGCCGATGCCGAGCACCGACAGCGCCTTGGTGACGCTGGAGTGCGGGGAGCCGGACAGGACGTCGACCGGTCCGAGTGCGGCGGCGCCCTCCCGTGACACGGACACGCCCAGCCGCTCGCCGAGCCACTCCCGCGCGATCGCCAGACCGACCGTGTTCGAGACGCTCGCGCCGGTCACGAACGCCCCGCTGTGCGCCTCGCCCAGTCCGAACAGTTCGCGCAGCCAGCCCACCGTCTCCCGCTCCAGCGCGCTCGCCGAGGATCCGGCGCCACCGGACACGTTCTGGTCGTACGCGCCGGTCAGCCAGTCGCCCGTGAGCGAGGCGGGCGTCGCGCCGCCGGTGACGAAACCGAGGTAGCGGGGCCCCGCGGAACCGGAGAATCCGGGCGCCCAGCGCTCGGCGAACCGGCTCAGCGCCCCCTGCGAGCCGTGCCCCTCGGCGGGCAGGGGCTCGGGGTCGGGCACCTTGCCGGGGTGGGCGACGGGACGCCCGTCGAGCCCGTCCACCTCCCCGGCGGCGAAGTCACGGGCGGACTGCAGGAGCTCGGGAAGCCGGGAGAGATCGTCGGCGAGTGTGCGGTGCATGGCGGCAGCGTAGATCGGGCGCCGCACCCGGAGCCTGGTCCAATCCGGGGTAACTGGACTGCTCCCGATGTCACTGTTTCGTCGCAGACCGGACAGCCGTACAACGCCTGTGCCCCGACGCGGGTCTAGCAGGCGGAGAACGAGGGAAACACCCGGGAACACGCAGACAGAAGGGCCTGACATGGGGGACATACGCAGACGGGGAGCCGTCGCTCTGGGCATCACCGGACTGGTCGCGCCACTGACGCTCGCGCTGGGCACGGCGCCCGCGCAGGCCGCGAGCTGCACGACACAGACCGGCCCGTACCAGAAGCAGGTGGAGAAGTTCCTCGGCCGACCGGTCGACGGCCGGCAGTCCACCGCCGACTGCAAGGCGATCCAGGCCTTCCAGACCAAGCACGGCATCACCCCGAACGCGGGCTACGCCGGGTCCGTCACCTGGGGCGTGATGGACCTGATGAACAAGCAGAAGGCCGTCGGCAACAAGCCCAACAAGGACGGCAAGTGTCCCGTCAACAAGGGCCGCATCGCCTGCGTCAACCTGACGCTCCAGCTCAGCTGGATCCAGGACGGCAGCAGGCTCGTCTACGGTCCGGTGCCGGTCCGCACGGGACGCGACGGGTACGAGACCCGCACCGGTCTGAAGAAGATCTACTGGCGGGACATCGACCACGTCTCGAACATCTACAACGTGCCCATGCCCTACAGCCAGTTCTTCGACGGCGGCCAGGCCTTCCACTCGGTCGGCCTGAGCATGTGGAACCCGCCCGGCTCGCACGGGTGCGTCAACATGACCACGACCACCGCCAAGAAGTACTGGTCGCTGCTGAAGACCGGCGACGACGTCTTCGTGTACGGCCGCAAGCCGGGCACCTGACGGCACCCGGCCCCGCCCGGGGACCTCACGCCCCGGGCGCGTCCCCGAAGTCCGGGATCTCCAGCCTGACCCCGCCCTGCCGCGCGGACTCGTGCGCGACGATGCCCGGCAGGGTGTAGCGGGCCGCGACCCACGCGTTCACCGACGGCAGCGTCCGGGTGTTGACCGCGGTCACGAAGTCGTCCACCAGGAAGTGGTGGCTGCCCTCGTGCCCGTTGTGCAGGTGGTCGAACTCCCGGGGGAGCCGCGCCCGGTCGTGCACGGGCGCCGACCCGGACGTGAACGCGGCCCGCAGAGCCGGCGCGATGTGCTGGAGCGAGGGATCGTCCGGCGCCAGCGTCGGCTTGGGCTCAAGGAGTTCCGTGATGTCCCGCACCCCCTTCTTGTCCTGCCAGAAGCTCACCGTGGCGAGCTGTTCCATGCTGGCGTCGGTCCCGAAGAACCGGAAGCGGGACTCCCGGATGTGCGAGGGATATCCGACCCGCCGGAACTCGTTCGTACGGAACGAGCCGCCGCCCGCCACCTCGAACAGCGCCGTCGCGTTGGAGAAGTCGTTGCCGAACTGGCTGACCTCCTTGTCGAACACCCCGTCCCCGCGCTCGTCGCGCACTCCGATGGCCGACACGCTCACCGCGTGCGTCCGCCAGGCGCCGAGCACCCCGCCCACCGAGTGCGTCGGGTACAGGAGCGGGGGATAGCTGGCGGTCGCCTTCCAGTTCTCGCCGCCGCTGTACTGGTAGGCCTCGTAGAACCCGAGATCCATGTCGTGGACGTAGTCGCCCTCGGCGTAGAACAGCCGCCCGAAGGCGCCCTCGGCGATCTGGTTGCGGGCGTGGACCGTCGCCGGGTTGTACTGGCTGGTCTCGCCCATCATGTACGTCAGTCCGGTCGTCCGTACCGCGTCGATGATCGCGGCGATCTCGTCCCGGGTGATGGCCATCGGCACCGCGGAGTAGACGTGCTTGCCCGCCCGGAGTCCCTGGAGCACCAGCGGCCCGTGGGTCCAGCGCTGGGTGAAGATCGCGACGGCGTCCACCGCCTTCGACTCCAGCATCGCCTCGTACGAGGGGAAGGTGCCCGACAGCCCTTCGGCGGCCGCCAGTTCCTCCGCCCGCTCGGGGAGCAGATCGGTGACGTGGACATCGGCGACGCCGGGGTGGGCGAGGAACAGCTTCGCGAACTGGCCGGAGAACTGGCCGGCGCCGACGATGCCGAGAGAGAACGTCATCTGAGCAACATCCTTCACTGGTGGAGACTTCACGGGTCGGGCTCGTCCTGGACTCATTTACTTTTGATGCGGAACAATCAAGGCGTCAAGGGTCCTGTACGCATCTTTTCCGGCGAACTGTCGCGCCATAGAGTGATGTCATTAATTCCGAGGCGAAATGAAATCTTGTGGGAGTCCGACCCTCATGACCGCACATGCCGCCGCCGGCTGGCTGCCGCTGAGTCCGGGTGAGCGTGCGGTGGCGATCGAGGTGCTCGTGCACGGGCCGCTGTCGCGCAGCGAGATCGCGCGCCGCCTGAACCTGTCGGCGGGCAGCCTCACCCGGCTGACCAAACCGCTGATCGAGTCAGGCCTGCTGATCGAGGCCGCCGAGTCGGGGGAGGGGGAGAGCGCGGAGGTACGGCAGGGGCGTCCCTCGCAGCCCCTGGACATCGTCGCCGAGTCCCGCTCCTTCATCGGATTCAAGATCACCGAGGACATGGTCTACGGCGTCGTCACCACTTTGCGCAGCGACATCGTGGCGCGTCACGACCGCCCGCTCACCACCCACACCCCGGCCGAAGTCGCCGACCTGCTGGCGGAGATGACCGAGGAACTCACCCGGTCCTTTCCCGCGCCGGCCGGAATCGGCATCGGAGTCGGCGGCCGTGTCGAGAAGCGATCGGTCGTCGCCGAGTCGGCCTTCCTCGGCTGGACGGACGTCCCGCTGGCCGAACTCGTCGCATCGCGCACCGGGTTGGCGGTGGTCGTCGAGAACGACGTCGCCGCCCTCGTGGAGGCCGAGACCTGGTTCGGCGCCGGTCGTGGACTCGACCGCTTCGTGGTCCTCACCATCGGCGCCGGGATCGGCTACGGCCTCGTCCTCGGCGGCAGCCGGGTCGCCTCCGTCGAGGACGGGCGGGGCGTGGGCCGCCGCTGGATCGTGAACCCGTACGGCCCCCTCACCCCCGAAGGGGAACGCGGCAGTGCCATCTCCCTGCTGACCATCCCCAGCATCCGCTACCAGGTCGGTGCCGCCACCGGCGAGGACCTGACCTATGAGGAGATCCTCGCCCGTGCCGCGGCGGGTGACCCGCTGCCGGCCCGCGTCCTCGACGAGGCGGCCCGCGCGCTCGGCACCCTCGTCGCACAGATCGCCAACTTCGCCATGCCGCAGAAGATCCTGCTCGCCGGAGAGGGTGTCGGACTCGTCGACGTGGCGGGCCCGGTCGTCGAGGAGACGATCCTCACACACCGCCACCCGCAGGCCGATCCGGTCCATCTGGAGACGAAGGTCTCCGACTTCCACGACTGGGCGCGCGGGGCGGCGGTGCTGGCCATTCAGGTGCTGGTGCTGGGGGCGGGGGAGAGGAGGTGAGCAGGTGCGGGGGGTGATCCCACGTCGGACGAGTGATCAGGTTCACGGTCCGTATTGTCGTAAGGTGTACCTTTACTCACAGCGCCTTCACGCCAAGGCCCGTATGCTTCACACCATGTCCACCACTCCTGAAACCGACTCCGTGCGGTCCGCCGCCGATGTCAACGAGGAGATCCGGGCCCTGTGGTTCCGGGCCGGTGGGACGCTGAGCATGGAGGAGCGGCGGGAGTACCAGCGGCTCGTCCTGGAGTGGGCGGAAGCCGCCCCCCAGTCGCCCACACAGGCGGCGTGAGCCCGCTCGGCCGCCCCCCGGGTCCGTGACGAACGGGGCGTGACTCCTGGTTGCGAGTCTCCGCCCCGTCACCTCGTCCGCCGCCCCGGCCTCAGCCCCAACTCTGCGAGTACTGCCGCCGGTAGCGGTTGCGATCCTGTTCCGTACGGATGTACCGCGTGGCGACCAGCGCGATGATGCTGCCGGCGATGACCAGCAGCCCCGGACCGATGTTCTGCGGGTCCGTGAGGCGGGTGAGGAGCGGCTCGGAGGCACCCGACCCGACCGCCTGGACCGAGCCGGGCGCGGCGGATCCCGGCACGACGGCCGCGCCCTGCGAGGAGGCGGGGGCGGGGGAGGACTGGGCGGTGGCTCCCGCCGCGCCCTGGGCGGCCGCTCCCGGTCCGGTCAGTTTCACCCCGAGCGCCGTGAGCGCCTTGGTGATCGGCTGGAAGAACGTCGTACCGCCCGCGGTGCAGTCGCCGTTGCCCCCCGAGGTCACGCCGAGCGCGATGCCCTCCGAGAACAACGGACCGCCGCTGTCGCCCGGTTCGGCGCACACGTTGGTCTCGATCAGACCGGTCACGGTGCCCTCGGGGTAGTTGACCGTCGCGTTGAGCGCCTTCACCTGACCGTCGTGGAGTCCACTGGTGCTGCCGCTGCGGAAGACCCGCTGGCCGACCGTCGGATCGGCGGTGCCGATGATCTGGACGCCCTTGCCGCCCCCGATCGACACGATGTTGTTCCCGGTGTCGTTCTGGCCGTTGTTGTACTGGATGAGGGAGAAGTCGCTGCCGGGGAACGCCGTGGTGACCGTCTGCCCCAGCTGCTTGGCGCCCTGATTGTCACCGAACCAGACGGACCCGGCCGGCCCGCAGTGCCCGGCCGTGAGGATGAACTCGTTGCGCCCGTTGGTCACGTTGTAGCCCGCCGAACAGCGCCCGCCGGTCGAGAACATCGGCAGGGCGGCGTTGAGCCGTGTGGTGAACGTGCCCTCGGTCCGCTCCATGCGGACCGAACTGCCCATGCTCGCGGCGAGCTTCTTCATCCGGGACCAGTCGGAGGCGGACACGGTGCGGTCGGCCTGCACCACCACCTCGTTGTGGACGTAGTCCATGGCCCAGGCGGTGCCCGCGACCCGTGGCGCCGCCTTCAGCGCCTTCGTCACGGACTTGAGGTCCTCCATGCTGTGGCTCACGACCTTGGGGCGGGCGCCCGCCTTCTGCACCTCGGCCGCCGCGGCCGAGTCGGTCACCGCGACCACGGGGCGCCCGTCGGCGGCGATCCAACTGCCCGCCGTACGCGAGGTGCCGAGGGTCGACACCAGCCCCGCGCCCTTGCCCGCGGCGGCCAGGGTGGCGCTCTGGGGGGCACGTGACGCGGCGGACGGCTCGCTCGCCATGGCGTGCGTCACCATCAACCCTCCGCAGAGGACTCCGCCGACGGCCGCGAGTCGCGTCCCTCGTCGGACGATCCGTCGTCGTGCGTGCCTCATGCATGGGCTCCCGAAGCCGTACGGTGCGGCGTCGACGCCGCCGGGGCTCCGGTCGTGAGCCCTCCTTCCATACGTGCGCCCGTGCCCTCGCGTTCACCCCCGGCCGTTCTCCGGTTCAGGGTTTGTGGCCCACCCCGCCGAACATGGCCACTTCCACCGGTTCGTCCCCGTCCGTCGGCTGCGGACGCCAGCGTGAACAGGAGACGACACCGGGCTCCAGGAGATCGAGACCGTCGAAGAACCGGGCGACCGCCTCGGGGGTGCGCTGGGTGATCCAGGGGGTGCCGTGCTGGTTCCAGTAGGAGACGGCGGCGTCCACGTCAGGCATCGCCGGGCTGGTGATCGTGTGCGAGAGGACCAGATGGCTCCCCGAGGGCAGACCCTCCAGCAGCCGGCGCACGATGTCGTACGCCTCCGCGTCGTCGCCGATGAAGATGACGACCCCGAGCAGCATCAGCCCGACCGGCTCGCTCAGGTCCAGTGTCGTCGCGGCGCGTTCGAGGATGGCGTCCACATTGCGCAGGTCCTCGTCGAGATGGTCGGTGCGACCCTCGGGGGCACTGGTGAGCAGGGCGCGGGCGTGCGCCAGGACCAGCGGGTCGTTGTCGACGTAGACGATCCGGGCGTCCGGTGCGAGCCGCTGCGCCACCTCGTGCGTGTTGTCCGCGGTCGGCAGGCCGGTGCCTATGTCGAGGAACTGGCGTATTCCGCACTCGGTGACCAGATGGCGTACGGCGCGTCCCAGGAACAGCCGGTCCGCCCGCGCGTAGTCGCCGATTCCCGGGTGCAGTTGGCGGATCCGCTCCCCGGCCGCCCGGTCGACCTCGTAGTAGTCGCCGCCGCCGAGCCAGTAGTTCCAGATCCGGGCCGTGTGCGGGCGGGTCGTGATGATCCGGCTGAGCACCCCCTCGGCGGGGAGTTCCGAGGCGGCCGGGTTCTCGGGCACGGAATCAGCTCCTGGGCATTTCCTGTGATGACGTGTCAACGGCAATGTAGGCGTCAACAAGCCATTGGAAAAGGGAAGTTGTCACTCTCGTGCCGGCCGTACCGGCGGCAACCCCGGGGCCTGCCATGATGGGCGCATGCGTGTGCTGATGCCGGTCCCCGACCGCGACTTCGACGTCACTGAAGTGGCCGTTCCCTGGCGGATCCTCACCGATGCGGGGCACGAGGTGGTGCTCGCCACCGAGCGCGCGGGCACCCGGCCGGCGGCGGACCCACGGCTGCTGACGGGGGTGCTCTTCGGCCAACTGGGCGCCGCCGAGGAACCCCGGCGGTTCTACGAGCAGCTCACGAAGTCATCGGAGTTCACCACCACTGTCTCCTGGGCCGAGGTCGACATCGAGCAGTACGACGGCCTGTTGCTGCCCGGCGGACACGCACCCGGCATGCGGCAGTACCTCGGCTCGACGGCGCTTCACCAGCAGATCGCCCGCTTCTGGGCCCTCGGACGACCCGTCGGCGCGATCTGCCACGGCGTCCTGGTGCTCGCCCGCGCCCGTGACCTCACCACCGGCCGGAGCCTCCTGGCCGACCGGCGTACCACCTGCCTGCCCGCATACATGGAACGCACGGCCTACTTCACCACCGCCTGGCGCCTCGGCCGCTACTACCGCACCTATCCCGCGTACGTCGAGGACGAGGTCAGGGCGGCCCTCGCCGATCCGGGAACGCAGTTCGTACGCGGCCCCCGCACCCTGACCCGGCGCGGCACCGCCACCGACGACACGGACGCGTTCGTCGTCGAGGACGGCCGCTATCTCTCGGCCCGCTGGCCGGGTGACGCCTACCTCTTCGCCCGCCGTTACCTCGCCCTCCTGAACAGCCCCGCGTCGGCGGCGTGATCCGCCGGACAGGCCCTAACGGCTCAGGCGGGCGGCGACCTCCTCCGGCGTCAGATACGTGTCGGTGTGCTCGAATTCCCGCAGGGTCCCCTTCCGGTCGGCGAGGAAGCCGGTGCGCACGAAGTCGTCGCCCGCGACCGCGTTGAGGAACCAGTTGGCGGCCGTACGGAACCGGGCCGAGCCCGTGCGCAGCGCGTACAGGTGGTATCCACGGGCCACGACCTGTGCGGGCACTCCCTTGAGACCGATACCGAGCGGCTTGGACACCGCGTCGTGGCCGCCGAGGTCGACGACCAGGCCGAGGTCCTTGTGCTTGTACGGCGTCGTGGGCTGCCCCCGCAGCAGCGCCGACAGGTTCTTCGCCGCGTGCCGGCCCTGTCGGGCGGCGTGCTGGGCGGTCGGCGGACAGTAGGAACCGTCGGCCCTGGCCAGGTCGGGCACGGCGGCCGCGTCGCCCAGCGCGAACACCCCGTCCAGGCCGGGCACCTTGAAGTCCGCCTCGGTGAGGACCCGGCCGCGTACGGTCTCCGCGCCCAGCGAGTCGACCAGCGGACTCGCCGCGACACCGGCCGTCCACACCAGTGTCCTTGACGGCAGTACCCGGCCGTCCGTGAGGGTGATCTTGCCCTCGGTGACCGAGGCGACGGTCGTCTTGAGGGAGATCTCCACACCGCGCTCGCTCAGCAGACGCAGCGCACTCGCGCCGAGCTTGTCACCGAGCTCCGGGAGCAGCTTGGGGGCGACGTCCACCAGGTGCCACTTGATGAGCCCGGGATCCAGGCGCGGGTGGTAGCGCTTCGACGCGGCGGTGGTCAGGCGCTGCAGACAGGCCGCGGTCTCGGCGCCCGCGTATCCGCCGCCGACCACGACGAACTGCAGTCGCGCCGCCCGCTCGCCCTCGTCCGACGTGGCTGCGGCCAGGTCGAGTTGGGCGATCACATGGTCACGCAGATACACCGCCTGGGCGAGCGTCTTCATCCCGCGCGCCTCGTCGAGGAGACCGGGGATGTCGAAGGTGCGGGTCACGCTGCCCGGCGTGAGCAGCAGGTAGTCGTACGACAGATCGACGAACTCCCCCGTGATCTTGCGTACGACGCACCTCTTGGACGCGGGATCCACGCCGATCACCCCGCCGGGCAGGAATGTCGTGCGGCGCAGGATCCGGCGCAGTGAGGGGGCCACGGACTGCGGGGTGACGACACCGGCGGCGACGTGCGGCAGCAGTGGCAGATAGAGCTGGTAGTCGGTGGGGCTGACCAGGGTGATCCGGGCGTCACCCGGCTGAAGGGCGTGCTCGAGTCCGCGTGCGCACTCGACGCCGGCGAACCCGCCGCCGACGATCACGATGTTCGGTGCGTCCATCCCAGCTACCTCTCTCCGTGTGCCAGACATCGTGGCCCGCCACCCGTCAGCCCAGGCTCACACGGGATGGCACCAAGTGCCACCCCGAGTCGGAGGGGAGGGCGGCGGCCACGAGTTCTTCTACCGATCAGTAACTTCGTCTTCCCTTCTTGTACATCCTTAGGCACGATCATCTGTCCAGCGGCGACGGTCGAGGCACCTCGCCGCTCCGACATGAAAAGGGGACGAGCATGACAGGACGCGGTGTGGGGCGCCGGATCGGCGCGGTCTCGGTGGTCGTGGCGCTGGGCATCGGGGGGACGGTCACCGCTGCGGGGACCGCCGCCGCGGCTCCGGCCCAGACGGCGGTGAGCGCGACGGCGGCGACGGCCGCGGTCGACTACGCCTCCTGGCAGAGCGACGTCAAGGCGGTCATCGACCAGGCACGGCCCTACGTGGAGCAGCGCACCGCGAACGCCGCCGGGCAGAAGCTGGCCCTCGTGTTCGACATCGACAACACCACGCTGGAGACGGACTTCCACCCGTGGTACGAACTGCCGACCCCGGCGGTCAAGCCCTCGCTCGACCTCGCCCGCTACGCGCGCTCCCGCGGCGTCGACATCTTCTTCATCAGCGCACGTCCGGGCATCATCTCCTCCTTGACGGAGTGGAACCTGACGAGCGTCGGCTACCCGGTCTCCGGTCTCTACACGCGCGACCTGCCCGATCTGTTCGACGAGGTCAGCACCTACAAGACCAGCAAGCGCGCGGAGATCGAGTCGCGGGGCTACACGATCATCGCCAACGTCGGCAACAACGACTCCGACCTCGTCGGCGGTCACGCCGAGCGCACGTTCAAGCTGCCGGACTACAACGGCCAGCTGTCCTGAACGGGCGGCGTGGACTCCCGGCCGTGACTGCTTAGACTCCCCGCATGGACGAGACGAAACTGGACGCGCTCGCTTCAAGCAAGTTCCTGCTGATCACGAGCTACCGCAAGAACGGTACGGGGGTGGCGACGCCCGTGTGGGTGGTCCGTGACGGTGCGGCGCTCGGCGCCTGGACCAGCGCGGACTCCTGGAAGGTGAAGCGGATCCGCAACCGGGCCGACGTCCTGGTGGGTCCGTGCGACGTGCGCGGCAATCCGACCGGCGAGCAGGTCCCCGCCACGGCGGAGATCCTCGACCCGGCCGCCACCGCGCGCTACCGCCGGCTGATCGCCGGAAAGTACGGCATCCTCGGCCGTCTCACCCTCTTCGGCAGCCGTCTGCGGCGGGGCACGGACGGCACGGTCGGGATTCGCATCTCCCTGACCGCGTGAGGAGGGGGTGAGGGCCCGGCCACCGCCGAGCCCTCACCCCCTCCTGTCCGTGTCACGGTCATGCCCTCGGGACAACTCAGTGGTTGTCCGTGGTGCAGGGCGACGTCGAGCTCGGGTGGGGTTGTCGGGGGCCTGTCGGGGTTGTCGGTGACCTGTAGGTGAACTGTCAGCCGCTGTTGCGACGTTGGAGCCGTCCCGTCGTACTCAGCACCAGGAGCCTGCCTCATGTCGTCCATGTCTCGTACCCGGCCGTGGGATGTCCGTCGACTGCCGCGCGCCGACGGCAGCACCTTCCTGATCACCGGCGGCAACGCGGGCATCGGGTATTTCGTCGCCGAGCAACTCGCCGGGACCGGGGCCACCGTCGTCCTGGGCAGCCGGGATCCGGCGAAGGCCGAAGCCGCCATGGGGTCGATCCGATCCCGCGTCCGTGGTGCGCGGCTGCGCCGTCTCCGGTTGGACCTCGCCGATCTGGCATCGCTCAGGACCTCGGTGGACTCGCTGGAGACGGAGTGCCTCGACGCGGTGGTCTGCAACGCCGGAGTGGCGCTGGACGAGCCGCCGCGACGGTGGACCGGGGACGGCAACGAGCTGATGTTCGGGACCAATCACCTCGGGCACTTCGCGCTGACCCGGTGGCTGGCGCCGCTGCTGTCGGCCGCACCGGCGGCCCGCGTCGTGACGGTCGGCAGTTTCGCGGCGCGGTCCGAGCGGCTGGACCTGGACGATCCGCAGTCCGGCAGGGACTACCGGCCGAAGCGCACCTACGGGCGTTCGAAGCTGGCGCAGATGACCTTCGGATTCGAGCTCGACCGCCGTCTGCGGGCGGCAGGCAGCCCGGTGCTGAGTGTGGTGGCTCATCCCGGCGGCGCGCTGGACTCCCTGACCCCTTCCCGACCGCCGGTGCACGTGCGCGGTACCGGTGAACGGCTGCGCGGCCTGCCCGCCGGCCTCCTCGTTCAGGGCAAGGAGGCCGGTGCGTGGCCCGTGGTGCGGGCCGTCCTCGACCCCGGGGTGGGCGGAGGGCAGTTGTGGGGGCCGACGGTCTTCGGCCTGCGCGGCGAGCCGCGGCTCGAACCTGTCCGGGACCACTTCGCCGACGCCCGGGTCGCGGCTCGGCTGTGGGACCTCAGCCGCGACCTGACGGGCGTCGAGCCGAGTTTCGAGCCGCGGTAGACCCACGCGAGCGGGGCGATCCGGGGCTCGGCTCCGCTCCTCAGGGGGTTTCGTGGCCGGTCCAGGCATGCAGCTTGTCGGGGTTGACGACCATCCACACGTCGGTGACCAGACCGTCGTGGATGTCCAGGGCGACGACGGCGATCGTGGTACCGGCGATGCGGACGCTGACGCCGGGGGAGCCGTTGACGTCCTCCTCGACGAGTTCGACGCCGGGTTCGTTGCGCATGAGGCCGAGGAAGAGGCGGGCGACCTTGTCCCGGCCGATGACCGGGCGCAGGGCGGCGCGGACCCTGCCGCCTCCGTCGCTGCGCGACTCGACGGCGGGGTCGAGGAGCGCGACGAGCGTGTCGAGGTCGCCGGTCTGGCAGGCGTGGCGGAACGCGGTGACGATCTGCCGGTGCTCCTGTGCGGTGCTGCTGCCGGGACGCCGGTCGGCGATGCGCCGACGGGCGGAGGAGGCGAGCTGGCGGCAGGCGGCGGGGGTGCGGCCCACGGTGTCGGCGATCTCGGTGAACGGCATGCCGAAGATGTCGTGGAGGACGAAGGCCACGCGCTCCGCGGGAGTGAACGAGTCCAGGACCACCAGCATGCCCATGCTGACCGACTCGTCGAGGGTGATCCGGTCGGCCGGGTCGGCCCCGCCCTCATCGCCTGCGCTGGTCCACGTGGCACTGTGCCGGACGGGCTCGGGCAGCCACTCACCGGTGTAGTGCTCGCGGCGGACGCGGGCCGAGGTGAGGTGGTCGAGGCAGATCCGGGAGGCGACCCGCGTCAGCCAGGCCAACGGCGCGCCGATCGCCTGCTGTTCCTCCTCGGGCAGGCCGTACCAGCGGGCGTAGGTCTCCTGGACCACGTCCTCGGCGTCCTGCAGGGATCCGAGCATGCGGTAGCCGATGTTGAGCAGGCGGCGGCGTTCGGCCATGAGCGTGCCGAGGGTGGGGTCCTGGGCGGGTCCCGGGGGTGTGGACACGGGGCCGTCATCCTCCCTGGTGGGCGTGGTGAGGGGTGTGGAGGGCGAGCCATTCGTCGAAGGTCTGGCTGCCGCGGGGGCCGGGCCCGGCGGGGATCAGACCGTCGCCGGTCATGGCCGTGCCGGTGGCGCCGGGCATTTTCACGGGCAGCAGCAGCCGGCGCTGGTGGCGCGCCCGCAGCAGCCGACCTGTCATGTCGACGAGCTGTTCGACACGGGGTCCGGCCAGTTCGGGGGCCATGCCCTGCGCCGGGGCGGAGACGAGTCGTACGAGGCGCTGGGCGACCTCACGGGCGGCGACGGGCTGGGTCCGCATCCGGGGTACCACCGCGAGTGGTCCAGGGACGCGGTCGAGGGTCTGCTGGGCGAACTCGTGGAACTGGGTGGCGCGCAGCACCGTCCACGGCGTCCGCCCGCTCTTGAGCACGCTTTCCTGGTGCAGTTTTCCCTGGTAGTAGCCGAGGCCGACCCGGTCGATCCCGACGATCGACAGCAGGACGTGGTGGCGAACCCCAGCCTGTTCACCGGCGTCCTGGAGGGTGTGGGCGACGCGGTCGAAGAACGCGACGGCCTTCTTGCCGCTCGTGGTCGTCACGTTGGTGACGTCGACGACCGCGTCGACGCCGGCTAGGGCCCCGTCGAGTCCGGTGCCGGTCACGAGGTCCACACCCGTGGACCGGGCCAGTACCACCGGGTGGTGCCCGGCCGCCGTCAGCTCCTCGACCACATGCCGTCCCACCAGTCCGGTTCCGCCTGCCACCGCCACCCGCATGCCGGGCTCCTCCTTCGCGCTCACGCCGCCTGTGCCGCCGTCGTCGCCGTTGTGGTTCATCGTGTGCGGTCCTGTCGTGCGGGGAGGGCGGGGAACAGCAGTAGGGCCGCGAGCAGGATGAGTGCGGCGAGGAAGACCACGTTGAGGATCTGGTCGCGTGTGTTGTACATGTCGAGGTGCTGGACGTGGTAGCTGAAGTGCAGCACGTTGAAGAGCAACCACACGGCGCCTGTCGTCTGGACCAGCCGGGTGTCGTGCACGGAACGCAGGGCGATGGCGGTCAGGAAGGCCAGGGCCAGGAACATCGCTCCGGCGTCCTTGGCGAGGTGTTCGTTGTAGGGGCCCAGCTGGGGCAGCCAGCTCAGTCCGAGGCCGGGGAAGTTCGCGTACCAGCTCGTCGGGGAGCAGTAGGCCCAGACGCCTGTGTACAGCCCGGTCACGGCCAGGAGGCCGAGACTGGCGTACCTGATTTTCGAGTTCATACCTCTATGACGAGACAGCCCCCTCGAATGTGAGGCGGGTTGCCCCGACCGTGTGAGGCCGGCCGACGGCCACCGCCCAGGCCCTGGCCCCGCCGGTCGCACGGTGCCGAACCTCGACGCCTGTCGCCACGCACCTCCTCGGTGGGGCGGCGTCCGGAGTGACGGGGCCCGCCGTTCGGCCGTACCGCGTTGAACAACCAAGCCGAGGCCATGACTTCATCCGTTGCTGTCAGGTCATGGACAAACCTTCAATCAAACGTCTCCCGTTCCGGTCAAAGGGTCTACCCGCATAGACGCTCCTGGTGCTGTCATGCGCACGACCGCCCGGAACTCCTGCCGGGCACCACATCGGGAGACCCCCACGATGTCGCGCATATCCCGCCCCCTCGTCACCTCCCTGTCCGCCCTCGCCCTCGCCGCCGCCGGCCTCACCGTCGCCACCGGCAGCGCCCACGCCGCGACGTGCAGCCAGGCGTACCTTCCCCTGCCGGACCCCAGCTGCCAGCCCGGCGACCTCAACCCGGACGTCACCCAGTCCACCATCGGCTCCACGATCTGTGTCTCCGGCTGGACCGCGACCGTACGGCCCTCCAGCTCGTACACCACCGCCCTGAAGAAGAAGCAGATCGTCGAGTACGGCTACACCGACACCAGCACCTCGGACTACGAGGAAGACCACTTCGTGCCCCTGGAGCTCGGCGGTGCTCCGAAGAGCGAGCTCAACCTCTGGCCCGAGCCGCAGTACGGCACCAAGACCGCGGCCAACAAGGACACGGTCGAGAACAAGCTCAAGAAGGCCGTCTGTGCGGGTACGGTCTCGCTCTCCGACGCCCAGGACGCCATCATCAACGACTGGACCACCGCCCTCTCCGACCTCGGTCTCAGCTGACGCGCCACTCGTCGCGACGCGGCTGAACAACCTCGCCGGGCCCGATCCCTCCGTGGATCGGGCCCGGCTTCCTTGTGTCCACCGACCCGGCGGGGCAAGGGAGTTGACCGGATGTGTTCGGTGCGAAGCGTTGACTAGAAAGCGCTTGCCCCATACGTTTCCCGTTCAGCAGCCTGACCCGCGCCTGGCATCTCATATGCGAGACATCAGATCTCCGAGCCGCATCACCTGGGAATGTGCACACCCCCTGGAGCTGACGATTCTCGATGTAAGTGTCATGAGCACCTCATGCTGCTCGCCATGGTGTACATCGTCCGCGTACATGACCTACGGCACTCCCGAAGGGACGCACCCGCATGCGTACTCGCCCCCCACGGACACGCACTCGCAGACTGACCCTGGCCACGGCCACCGCGGCCGCCCTGGCCGTCACCACCGCTCTCGTCCTCCCGTCGCCCGCCTCGGCGGCCGACACCTCGCCGGTCGGCTTCGGTGCCGGGACCACCGGCGGCGAGGGAGCCACCGCCGTCACCGTCTCGACCCTCGATGCCTTCAAGGCGGCCGTCACGGGCGACACCGCCAAGGTGGTGCGGGTGAACGGCCTGATCATGCTCAGTGGACAGGTCGACATCGGCTCCAACACCACCGTTCTCGGCGCGGGTTCGTCGTCCGGCTTCACCGGCGGCGGACTGCGGCTGAAGAAGGTGACCAACGTGGTCGTCCGCAACCTGAACATCAGCAAGCCGCTCAAGCCGGCCGACGGCATCACCGTGCAGGCGTCGACGAAGGTGTGGATCGACCACAACTCCTTCTCGTCCGACCTTGACCACGGCAAGGACTACTACGACGGTCTGCTCGACATCAATCACGGCTCCGACCACGTCACCGTGTCCTGGAACACCTTCAAGGACCACTACAAGGGCTCGCTCGTCGGGCACAGCGACAACAACGCGAGCGAGGACACCGGGCATCTGCGGGTGACGTACCACCACAACTGGTTCAACAACGTCAACTCCCGCATCCCCAGCCTGCGCTTCGGCACCGGCCACTTCTACGACAACTACGTCGTCGGGGCCGACACCGCCGTGCACTCCCGCATGGGCGCCCAGATGCTCGTCGAGAACAACGTCTTCCGCGCCACGACGGTCGCCGTCACGACCAACCGCGACAGCGACGTCGACGGATACGCCAACCTGCGCGGCAACGACCTCGGGGGAGCCGCCACCGAGATCTCGCGGGTGGGCACCTTCACCACCCCGCCCTACGGCTACACCGCCGAGCCCGCCTCGAGTGTCGTCGCCTCGGTGACGTCCGGCGCGGGCGCCGGAAAGCTCTGACCGCCCCACGTTCGTTCAGAAGGAGGAATCGGGACATGACCTCATCAGCACGCCCGCGCACCCGACGGCGCGCCCTCACCGGCTCCCTGGCCGCAGTCGGCCTGTCGGCTGTCATGATCATGGCAGAGGGTGGCCTGTCTCCGGCGAGTGCCGCCACCTGGCCGACCGCGAACGGCAGTCAGGCCGTCTCCGCCACCATCTCTGTCTCCGGTACCAAGGACTACGGGATGAAGCGGCTCTACGGCACCGGTGACCTGGGCTCCGGCAGTCAGAGCGAGAGCCAGGGGCCGATCCTGGAGCTGGCCGCCGGCACCGTTCTGAAGAACGTCATCATCGGCGCCCCCGCCGCGGACGGCATCCACTGCCTGGGCAGCTGCACGCTGCAGAACGTCTGGTGGGAGGACGTCGGCGAGGACGCGGCGACGTTCCTGGGCTCCTCGTCGTCCAACGTCTACACCGTCTCGGGCGGCGGCGCGAAGGAAGCCACCGACAAGGTGTTCCAGTTCAACGGCGCCGGAACGCTGAACGTCTCGAACTTCGCGGTGCAGACCTTCGGTACGTTCGTCCGTTCGTGCGGCAACTGCAAGACGCAGTACAAGCGGGCGATCAACCTCAACGGGATCGAGGCCACCTACAAGGGAAGCAAGCTCGTCGGCATCAACACCAACTACGGCGACAGCGCGACCCTCAAGGCCATCAAGATCGTCGGGGATTCCAGCAAGAAGATCATCCCCTGCCAGAAGTACATCGGCAACAACACGGGGGCCGAACCGACCACGAACGGGGCCGGCCCCGACAGCACCTACTGCAAGTACGCGACGTCGGACATCACGTACGGCTGAGGGTTCTCTCCCGGTGGCTGGACGAACCGGCGGCGCGCCGGTTCGTCCAGCCACCCCGCGTCAACTCCAGCCGCGATAGGGGCCGTCGATGAGCTGGAACACCGGCTGGCTGCGCACCGGGTCCTGGGCGGTGGAGAGCTGGACCCGGTCGCCGCTGTGGACGTCGGCGGGCGCGCCCATCACCCGGCCGCGCACGGTGAACCCCTCCGTCATCTCGATGAGGGAGACGTTGCGAGCCG
This sequence comes from Streptomyces diastatochromogenes, assembly GCA_001550305.1. GTDB lineage: Bacteria > Actinomycetota > Actinomycetes > Streptomycetales > Streptomycetaceae > Streptomyces > Streptomyces mirabilis_D. The sequence goes on along the minus strand of LRTP01000319.1, from coordinate 23,511 downwards.
CCGGGGTGTTGCGGTGGACGATGGTGGAGTGGCGTACGACGCCGGCCCCCGCGCTCGTCTCCGTTCGCAGGTCACTGCCCGCGCAGACCGGGCAGAGGAGGCGGTGGTACATCGCCGTCCCGCACCAGCGGCACCGCTGGAAGAGGAGGGCGTCCGAGCTCGACGTCCCGTTCGGCGCGGAGTCGCTGCCGAGTATGTCCGTCGCGGGTCCGACGCCCGGATGAAGGGCGATTCCTGAGGGGTACACGATGTCATCTCCCTGCACTGGGCCGGAGTCTGAGGTGCCCGGAGCGCCGCGCACGAGCCACAGGGTATGGCACTGAGTGCCACTCGTAAAGGCACTCGGTACCCTCACATGAGGAAGTGGGTGCGATTCGGTGTCTCACTCCCGGCCGAGCGCGGACTCGATCTCCCGTACGACGCGCCACATCGGTGCCCCGCGCCGGGAGATCACGACGACCACGTCCTCCTGCTCCTCGCCCGGCGCGCCACCGTCTGCGGGGGAGCCGCCGAACGAGGCCTGCACGTATCCCAGCGCGTGGTCCACGGCCGTGTCGGGATCGCTCTGTCCGTCCGAACGCAGCCAGGAGCGCAGGGCGTTGTTGTGCGCGGCGACCACCGCCGCGGCGATGACGTCGGCCTGCAGGGTGCCGTCGGGCCGGCCGGCGAAGCGGCCGCGCAGATACTCCGCGAGCGCGCGCTCGTAACGCCAGACGACCGACAGCTCGTGCGCGCGCAGTCCGGGGACCTTCTTGGTGAGGCGGTAGCGCTGCACGGAGAAGGTCGGGTTCTCGGCGTACATGCGCAGCACCAGCCGGGCGGCGTCGCACACCCTGCGCACCGGCTCCTCCTCGCCGGTGCCGGCGCCCAGGAACGCCGTCATGTCGGTCAGGCAGCGCTCGTGGTCCGGGAAGACCACGGCCTCCTTGGAGGGGAAGTAGCGGAAGAAGGACCGCCGGCCGACACCGGCGAGTGCGACGATGTCGTCGACCGTGGTCTGCTCGTACCCGCGCTCCAGGAACAGCTGGAAGGCGGCCGCGACCAGCGCGTCCCGCATGGGCGGCTTCGCCGTCGTCGTCTCCGCGGTGTCGCCGCCACGGGGTTCCTCGCTCATGGTCGGAACCTAGCATCGTGCGGAACGTGTGGCACTCAGTGCACAAGATCGAGGGAACTGAGTGCCCCCGGTGAAGGTCCTGGTCGATCGCGTGCCCCGTCGGCGTCGGCGTCGGCGTCGGTGTCCGTGTCGGCGTCGGCGCTCGGCGTCGGGGCTCGGCCTGACGCGGGCGCCCGCGGACCCGCCGCCGTCGAGTCGCCCCGGAACAACTGATTCCCTATGTGTCGGAAATGTGGCTGCGTGTGAACTCATTGTGTTTTCAAGGAGGTTGACAGCCCCTGCACGGTGATCGACTATGTGGTCGAGCTGTGGCCCATGTGACCAGTGGGCCCAGTGTTTCTTCGACCACTCATCCCCGGTGCGGCCCCCGGCTGCTTTGTGCTGCCCTGCCGCCGACGACCGGGTCCTGGATCATCAAGATGGGATCTGCATGTCCATAGCGAGACGTGTCACCCTGCGCTGCCTGCTGGGGACGGGCGCGGCGGTCCTCGCCCTCTCCGCGGGCACCACCAGCGCCTGGGCCACGGGTACCCCCGGCGGAGACGGCTGGGACAGCGGCAACAGCGCCTACAAGCCCGGCCAGGGCGCCGGTACGGTGACCGCGGCGGATCGCTGCGAGTTCTCCCTGGACGGGACGAACTTCTACGACTGGGTCCGCGTCGACGACCAGAACCTGAAGCCCACCGAAGATGGCAAGGTGCACATCAAGGTGCGCGCGGCGGGCGACGCCGGTTCCTGCACCGCCTCTCTCGCGGCGTACCGCACCCACGGGGCCACCTTCAAGACCTCCGGTGAGCAGGTCTTCCACGACTTCGACAGCGTCAAGGTCAAGCCGGGCGAGACCGACTTCCTCGACATCGCGGTGCCCGACGCCGGCTGCTACGCGCAGATCGACCTCTACCGCGGCGCCGTGAAGTTCGACGGCAAGCTCGACGCCAACGACGGCTTCGAGCACGGCGACCTGCCCAAGGGGCCGGACCGCGCGGTCATCAAGGACAAGCTGATCATGGCGTGGAACGGCGGCAAGAAGGACTGCACGGCGCAGCCGCCGAGCACGCCCGAGACCACGCCTCCGGCCTCGACTCCGCCGGCCTCCACGCCGCCCGCGGAGACCCCGGGCAGCCCGACCCCGACGACGCCCGACGAGCCGTCGACCCCGGAGACGACGCCGGCCACCCCGTCGGCCTCCGACTCCACCACGCCGCCGGCTCCCTCGCCGAATGGCGGCCAGTCGACGCCGCCCGGCGACCTCGCGGAGACGGGCGGTGGCAACACCCTGCCGATCGCCGCCGGTGCCGCGGCCCTGGTCGTGGCCGGTGGAGCGATCACCGTCGTCACCCGGCGTCGACGCTCGACGCGCACCAGCTCGTGACGTCTGTCGTCGGGCGTCTGTCGTCTGACAGGCGTTTTTGAAATCTGAAATCTGTCATCTGTCATGTGTCGTCTGACATCTGAAGCATCGGATCGCGACGACTCTCCGACGGGCCCCGGCACTCACCGAGTACGTGAGCACCGGGGCCTGTTGCGTGATTCAGATTGATGAAGCGAGCTCACGGAGATGAACATAGTGCGATCGACCCCGACCTGGAGGCAGTCCGCACATGAACTCGACCGACAGTCGGATCCGTCAGCTCATCGTCACGCCGATCGCCTTCAGCGATCCGCCGCTCCTCAACTCCAGCGGAGTGCACGAGCCCCTCGCGCTGCGCTGTGTCCTGCAACTCGTCCTGGAGGACGGCACCGTGGGCCTGGGCGAGACCCCCGGCGGCGACGACCGGCTCGAACGTCTGCTGGTCGCCGGGAAGGTGATCGTCGGCATGGACGTCTTCGACACCACGGCCGTCGCCGCCGCCATCGACGCCACCCTGCTGCCCACCGTGCCCGGCTCCCACGAGCGTGGCTGGATCACCTCCGCCGTGGAGGTGGCCTGCCTCGACGCGCAGGGCAGGCTCACCGGACGCCCGGTCAGTGATCTGCTGGGCGGCAGGGTCCGCGACTCCGTGCCCTTCGCCGCGTACCTCTTCTACAAGTGGGCCGAACACCCGGCGCTCGACGGCCGCCCGGCGATCGGCGACGGCTGGGGCGAGGCCCTTGACCCGGCGGGTATCGTCGAGCAGGCCAGGGTGATGCGACAGCGCTACGGATTCGACTCGTTCAAGCTGAAGGGCGGAGTTTTCCCGCCGGACGAGGAGATCGCCGCGATGAAGGCCCTCGCCGAGGCCTTCCCCGGCAGCCCGCTCCGCCTGGACCCCAATACGGCCTGGACCGTGAAGACCTCGCGGTACGTGGCACGCGAACTGGTGGGCGTGGTCGAGTACTTGGAGGACCCCACCCCCACCCTCGCCGGTATGGCCGAGGTCGCCGAGACCTCACCCATGCCGCTGGCCACCAACATGTGCGTGATCGCCTGGGAACACCTGCGCCCGGCCGTGGAACAGAACGCGATCCAGGTCCTCCTCACCGACCACCACTACTGGGGCGGGCTGCGCCGCACCCGTGAACTCGCAGCCGTCTGCGAGGCGTTCGGCATCGGACTCTCGATGCACTCCAACTCCCACCTCGGCATCAGCCTCGCCGCGATGACCCACGTGGCCGCGACCCTCCCGAACCTTGACCACTCCTGCGACACCCACTACCCGTGGAACTCCGCGGACGACGTGATCGTCCCCGGCCCACTGGAGCTGCGGGACGGCGCGGTCAAGGTCCCCACCGGTCCCGGCCTCGGCGTCGAACTGGACCACGACGCCCTGGAGCGCCTGCACCGCCGCTATCTCGACTCGGGCCTGCGCGGCCGCGACGACACCGGCTACATGCGGCGATTCCATCCCGAGTACGAACTGCGACTTCCACGCTGGTGATCCGGAGGCCGTGGACAAAGCCTCAGAAGATCACCACGGTACGACTCCCTTGTCGTCGAACAGCTGGCCGGAAGGGCCGTCGTCGGGCAGAGCCGCCAACCGGATGGCGATCACCGCGCCCTGCGCAGGGGTCTGAGTACCGCTGAACCCGTTGAGGTCGGTGGCCACGTAGCCGGGGCAGGCGTTGTTGATCAAGATGTTGGTGCCGCTCAACTCCTTGGCGTACTGGATGGTGACGGCGTTGAGGTAGGTCTTCGTCGGCGCGTACGCCCCGCTGATCCCTCCGAGGTCGACACCGGGGGTGGTCTGCAGGGACAGAGATCCGACATGGCTGGACTGGTTGACGATCCGCGGGTGCGCCGAGTGGCGCAGCAACGGCAGCATCGCGTTGGTGACCCGGATGACTCCGATGACGTTGGTCTCCACCAGCCGCCGCACGGTCTCGAGGTCGGCCGTCGTGGGCTCGTCCGGCCAACTGCCCGCAACGCCAGCGTTGTTGACCAGCACGTCGAGGCGTCCCGCGCGCTCCTCGATCAACCGCGCCGCGGCCCTCACGCTCTCGTCGTCGGTCACGTCCAGGGCAACGCCGAACGCGTCGACACCCGCCGCGCGCAGTTTCGCCACGGCGTCCGTCCTGCGCTGTCCGTCCCGAGCGCCGACACCGACGCTCCAGCCCAATGCGCCCAGCCCGGCCGCGATCTCGTACCCGATTCCCTTGTTCGCGCCGGTGACCAGCGCGATCGTCTTCTCACTCATGACAGCGAGCATGGCTGCGCTTCGACCCGGCACCAACACCATCTCGGTCATCCAGCGATACCTGAGCGGCATTGATCGGCCGTGCGCCGGAGTTACCGGGGATCTTGCAGAAGGCCCCGGCGTTCACGCCGGGGATGAGTGCATCTCAACACTGCTCTGGCGTGCAACCTCAGAGTGGGCGTTTGTGCTGCTCGATGTACTGGCGGACGATCGCCAACGGCGCTCCGCCGCAGGAGGTGGAGAAGTACGAGGGCGACCACAGGTGCCCGTGCATGATGGCGTGGTTGATGTGGCCGGTGAACTCCTGGCGTATCCGGCGGGCGGAGACGCCCTTGTTGGCTGTTGACCAGCTTGGAGACGGCGACCTTGGGCGGGTAGTTGATCAGGAGGTGGACGTGATCGCGTTCGCCGTTGAACTCCTTCAGCTCCGCCTCGAAGTCCTCGCACACCTTGCGCATGATCTCTTCGCGGCGTGTGGGCATCTCGTCGTTGAAGACCCCTCGCCGGTACTTCGTCACGAAGACCAAGTGCACATGCATCGCCGAAATGACGTGCCTGCCACGTCTGTAGTCGTTCTCGTCATCCATGAGACCAGTCGTATTTAGGATCGTGGTTGTGCAGCTCCGCTACAACTACCGGGCCTACCCGGATGCCGCCCAGCGCCGCGCGCTGGCCCAGGCGTTCGGGTGTGCCCGCGTGGTGTGGAACGACTGCTTGCGCGACCGCAAGGAAGCACACGCCGCCGGGCTGCCGTATGTGAAGTCGGCGGATTTGTCCCGGCTTCGCATCACCCAGGCCAAGCGCACCGAGAAACGCGCCTGGCTCGCCGACGTGTCAGCGGTCGTCCTGCAACAGTCCCTCCGGGACCTGGACACCGCCTACAAGAACTTCTTCGACTCGATCAACGGCAAGCGGCAGGGCCGGAAAGTGGGGCCGCCCCGGTACAAGTCGAAGAAGGACACCCGTCAGTCGATCCGCCTCAACACCAACGCCTTCTGTCTCCAGGAGAACGGCACGGTATACGTGGCCAAGGTCGGCAACCTCAAGGTCAAGTGGTCCCGGCGGCTACCGGCCGTGCCCACGTCCCTGACCGTCACCAAGGACAGCTGTGGCCGGTACTTCCTCAGCTTCGTCGTCGACACCGAGCCGGACATCCTCCCCGGGCTGGAGACGGAGTCCGGTATCGACCTCGGCCTGTCCGCCTTCGCGGTCCTGTCCGACGGCCGGAAGATCGACAGCCCCCGCTTCCTGCGCCGGGCGGAGAAGAAACTCAAGCGCCTTCAGCGGGAGCTGTCCCGCAAGGCCAAGGGATCGAAGAACAGGGCCAAGGCCCGTATCAAGGTCGCCCGCCAGCACGCCAGGGTGGCGGACCGGCGCCGGGACTTCCACCACAAGGCTTCCACACAGATCATCCGCGACAGCCAAGCGGTGTATGTGGAAGACCTCGCGGTGTCCGCTCTCGGCCGCACCCGGCTCGCCAAGTCCGTGCATGACGCGGGATGGTCCGCGTTCGTCGGCATGCTGGAGTACAAGGCGGTCAGGCACGGCCGCACGTTCGCCAGGGTGGACCGTGCTTTCCCGTCGTCTCAGGTCTGCTCGGCCTGCGGATTCCGGGACGGTCCCAAGCCCCTGCACGTCCGGGAGTGGACGTGCGGCGCGTGCGGCATCGTGCACGACCGCGACCACAACGCAGCCCGCAACGTCCTCTTCGAAGGACGCCGTATCGTCGCCGCCGGACGGGCGGAGACACTAAACGCCTCGCAGAGCGCCGGTAAGACCAGGGCGAAAGTCCCGGCACAGCGCGTTGAAGCAGGAAGCCCTCGGAAGGGTCAGACGACCCAGGCCGGAATCCCTGGACTTTAGGCCAGGGAGCACGTCAATGTGAACGGATGGAGATACGCGAGTTGCGGTACTTCGTCGCCATCGCCGAGGAACTGCACTTCGGGAAGGCCGCTCAGCGTCTGGAGATGGCCCAACCGCCCCTGTCCCGCACGATCGCCCGGCTCGAACGACAGCTCGGGGTCACGCTGCTGGAGCGCACCAGCCGCAAGGTCACGCTCACCGAGGCCGGGGCCGTGCTGCTGTCCGAGGGGCGTGCGATCCTCGGCGCGGTAGCCGCGGCCGAGCGGCGTACCCAGCAGGCTGCGCACAGGCGTCCCCGTCTCGTCCTCGCCGTCAAGTCCGGCACCACCGGCGAGTTGTTGGCCAAACTGCTCGATGCCTACCGTGCGGAGCCCGGCGCGGCCACCGTCGATCTGCTGCTCTGTGAGGCGCATCAGCATCAGAAACTGTTGCAGGACGGGCAGGCCGACGTGGCTCTGCTGCACTTGCCCTTCGATTCGACGGTCGGACTCGACACCGAGACCCTCTACACCGAGGGACAGGTGGCGATCCTGCCCAGCTCGCACTCACTTGCGGGCCGCTCTCAGGTCAGGACGGCCGAGGTCACCGCGCTTCCGGAACTCCCGATGGCACGCTGGCCCGGTCCTGACGGCAGCTACCCGGAGGGGCCAGGGGCGGAGGTACGGAACCTGACACAGCTCTTCCAGCTGATCGCGCTCGGCCGTACCACCGCGATCATGCCCGAGTCCGCCGGCGCCGACCTGCGCCGGGATCTCGCCGCTGTGCCGGTCCTGGACGCTCCGCCCGTGACAACGGTGATCGCCTGGCCGTCGCAGAGCCGACTTCGCGCGGTCGCCGACCTGATCCGGGTGGCGACACGTCTTTGACCGGCTGTTCTCCCCATGGGGGAGCCGTCATCAGCAGTGCGGGGGTGGCTGCCCGGCCGGGTCAGCGGTCGCGGTCCCGTACGTGCAGGTGACCGGCGAGGGGGTAGGCGGGCGGTGCCGCGGGCAGGAGCGTGATCAGTTCGTACCCGCTCTTCTGCGCGACGCGGCACGACGCCGTGTTGTCCACTTGATGCAGGAGTTCAAGGCGCTTCGGCCCGTCACCGGGGAAGGCGGTGAAGGCCCAGTTCGTCAGCGCCCGCAGTGCTCGGGGCGCCACTGTCCGGCCGCGCGCATGCGCCGCGGTCCAGTAGCCGACCTCGGCGGACGAAGCGCCCGGGGTGACGTTCTTGAGGACCACGTGACCCGCCAACTGTCCCTCAGCGCCCGCGGCTTGGGCTTCCAGGACGGCGAATCCGAAACGGTCTCCCGCCTCCCATCCCCGTTGCTGGTCCTGAATCCACCGTGCCGCGCCCGCCACGTCGTTCACGGCCGAGCTCGTCCATCGGCGCAGGGCGTCATCCTGATACAGCTCCACCAGATCGGCAGCATCTGCGGGGCTCCAGGGGCGCAGTATGAGAGCGGGAGCTGACGATGTGGCGTCTGCCCCCAGCCGTACATCGATTCTGTCCATCGGCCGAGAGTACGTGGCCGCGGCGGCGCTGTCGCGGCGGGTTCTAGGCCGTGGTGCCGCCCGAGTAGTCGCTGTCGAAAGTGGTCTCGATGGTGGTGGCAACGGCTTGGGTCACGCCGGTGCCCGTGAGGATGATGCCCAGTTCCCGGTTGTTGCTCAGCGAGTTGCTGCTGATGTTCATGGAACCCGCTTCCACCTTCTGGGTGGACAGACCGTAGTCGGCGACCATCGCCTTGGCGTGGATGTAGAAACCGTTGGGGTCGGAGTATCCGACGACGGTGCCACCGGCCGCCTTGATCGCGGACACCTCGCTGGAGTAGCTGGAGGGACTCTCCAGGACCAGCCGTACGGCCACGCCCGCCTGCGCCCTGGCCACGATGGCGTTGACGACCGCGCTGTCGCTGAGTTCCAGTTCCTCGGCGTCGAGCGTCGTGGTGGCGCCGTTGATCAGGGACAGTAGGCGGTTGCGGGAGTCGGTGGGGGACCAGAGCAGATGGTCGCCGTCGGTCGGGGTGATCGCGGTGCTCGTGTAGTCCGCGTTGAAGACCTTCTCGATCGAGGCGACATCGCGGCTGTCGTCGTCGAACACACCGTAGTCACGGCCGGTCGGGTAGTACTGGGAGGTGAGGTTGCCGGTGAGGATCAGCGACTTGGCGCCGTCCGCCGTGACGGTCTTCTGGTGGGTGTACACGAAGGTGGACGACGACCAGACCACTCCCGCGCTCGTCAGGGCGTTGTACGCCGACTGGTTGGCGGACTTGTGCGCGCCGTCCAGGATCACCCGTACCGTGACGCCCTTGTTCTTCAGGGCTATGAGGTCGTTGACGGCGGTGGTGTCCTTCAGCTCGTACATGGTCATGTCGAGGGAGGTGGTGGCCGAGTTGATGAAGTCGTAGATGGTCGGCTCGCTGCTGCTCCGCGAGAAGGCGAACGCGGAGTAGCTTGCGGCGTTCGCGGGGACGGCGGTGGCGAGCACGGCGGCGCCGGCGGCCAGCGCGACACCCGCGCGGCCGAGGACCTTCCACAACATGCGTGACTCCTGGTCGAGTTGATGCCCACCCGGAGGTCGATGGGCACGTGCATGACAGCACGCGCGGAGAATGGTGAGGAAGAGAAGCTCGGTGAACGCGGAGTTACCGGTCGGCCGTACTTACGGGCAAAGGGGACTTCGTGCAGGTGGGAAGTGGTTCATGCGATGCTCGCGCGATCGCAAAATCTTCGTACTCGCAGTGTTCGGGGCCCGAACCGGCCGACGCCGGCGGCTGACCGAGAAGGACTCCGTATTCCGAGCGCACGGACACAGCCGTAGTCCCGCCGCGGCATAGTGGCCACGCTCCCTGCGGGGAACGGGTGTGCGGATGGGGCGGCGATGGAGTATCGGAGACGGGTGCGGTTGCGCTGCGGCGCCTTGACCACCGGGCTGTTAACCGGGCCGCTGTTGGCGGGCTGTTCGGGAGCGGGCGGTGGCGAGGCCGCCGAGCCCCCCGGTTCCAGGAACGCGACCGCGAGCAGCGGCACATGCTCGGGGAAGCCCATGGTGATGAGTGACAGTGCGGCGGGCGCGACCATCGCGGCCCGTTCCCCTGCACCACGCGGGAGGCGATCAGCAGGCCGCCGAAGGCGATGGCGTAGCCCGTGACCACCCACTGCACCGTGGCGGCCGAAACGCCGAGCTCACGCTGGATCGACGACAGTGCGACGTTCACGATGCTGAAGTCCAGTACCACCATGAAGGCGGCGACCAGGATGAGCGCCAGCCCCAGCCGTCCGTGTTCGGCCGTCGCGGCGGCGGTGCCGGGGTGCTTCTGGTCCGCCACCGTGGTGACGGTGCCAGGGGGCTGCCTCGCTGCTGCGTACCGCGTGGTCGGGACCGTGGGGCAGGCGTTCGTCCTCATCGCCGTGCGTCCTTTCGCTGCGCCGGCTAGGTCAGGCCGTGATGTAGACCGCGGACAGGTCGTTGTCGGCGTGCAGGAGGGCGGTCTGCCGCCAGCGGGGGAGCAGCGCTTCTGTGAGCGCGAGTCGAGTGCCACTGGAGTGCGCGGCCTGCACCGCGAGTTCGGCGTCCTTGAGGGCGTGTTTGAGCGCGAACGCGGGGGTGAAGTTGCCGGCCAGCATGGTCGTGGCCTTGTGCACCGCGTACGGGCTTCCGAGCGGGGTCGACCGCAGCAGTTCCACGATCGAGGCGGGGTCCAGGCCCAGGTGGCCGCCGAAGGACAGGGTTTCCGCGGTCGCTTCCACGAGGCTGACGAGCCAGCTGTTCAACACCCGTTTCGCCTTGGTGCCGTCGCCGGCCGGGCCCAGCCAGAATGTGGCCCGGCCCAGCGCGCCGAACACGGGCGCAAGGACGTCCTGTATCGGGCCCGCTGGCCAGGATGACCAGGATCGGCAAGGAGACCCCTTCCATGACCACGACGCTATTGCGGCCGTCCGAGCACCAGGACAGGCGTTCGTTTCTCCTGCAGCGTGCGCAACCCGCCATGACCGGACTGATCGACGGCTCGCTGTCCACGCTGGCACCGATCTTCGCCGTCGCGTTCGCCACGCACCAACCGCGCTACGCGTTCTTCGCGGGGCTGGCCACCGCCATCGGCGCCGGTGTCAGCATGGCCTTCTCCGAAGGCCTGTCCGACACCGGAGACCTGACCGGCCGCGGCAATCCCTATCTGCGCGGAGCCATCACCGGGGCAGGCACGTTTCTCGGCGGAGTGCTGCACACCCTGCCCTTCCTGATACCCCAGTACCACGCTGCCCTCGCCGTGGCGCTGGCCACGATCACCCTCGAACTGGTCAGTCTGGCCTGGATCCGGTGGCGCTTCTTCGGCACTGGCTTCCTCCGCTCGTTCGTCTCCATCGCGATCGGCGGAGCGATCATCGCCGGCGTCAGCGCCATGCTCGGTGCGGTCACCTGACGGGGAGCCCCAGGGCTCGCGGACATGTTCGAGGAGTACCTGGACGAGGACGCCGGGCCCGAGGAGCGGCGGGAGGCGGACGTCTGGCGGCGCGGGCTGCAGCTCGACGTGGAGTCCGACATCACCCACGTCCTCATGGATCCCGAGGACCTGGATGAGGCCGGTGAGTGGGCCGTGTACACATGGGCGAGCCGGCGGGCCACGCCACCCGAGCGGCATGCGAACTTCCTTGAGTTCATACGGGACATGGACCGGGAGTTCCACAGCCTGCGGGCGCACCGGAGCGACGGGGAGCCGGTGTTTCGCCAACGACACGACACGCAGGGCACGGTCAGCGTATGAGCGCGCAGCCGAGGGTCAGGAAGGCGGGCTGAGTGACGGCGAGTGGGTACCGGCTCTGGGGCTGTCGGCCCCCCGCGGGAAGGCCCATCACTCATCGATGACGTGAGAGCGCGGGCCCGCCGCACCTGGCGTCCGCCCCGGCGGAGGGCGTGCGCCAAGCCGCCGACCGGGATGCCCCGCTGGCCCGTTGCTCCGTCCCTCGACACGCCGAATTCATGGGGCGGTCCGCCGCCGTCCCCTCCCCCCGGACGCGCGGTGGCCGACGCCCCCGCATGCCCGCGGCGCAACTGTGCCATGGCACAAGAGCGACAGGTGCGACCCCTTGAACGACGGCGGGGGAGGCCGGAGGATCCAGTGATCTTTCGATCTTCGCCGCGTCTCAGGAGTCTTCCTTGCCCAAGGTTCCCATCCCCCGGCCCGGGCCGATCGCCCTCGCCGTGGCGGCCGCGCTAACAGTCGGCGTCATACCGGCGACTGCCGCTGTGTCCGCGTACTCCGCCGGTGAGGTGTCGCACAACGACGCCGGACACCAAACCCCCGGCGATGCCGGCACGCACACCGTCACCCTGATCACGGGTGACAAGGTCACCATCGGGACCGCCGCCGACGGCACCGTCGTGCGCTCCTTCCAGGCCGCGAGCGGAGCCACCACCGGCTTCCACCGTGCCGTCCTGGACGGTGCCACCTACGTCTACCCCGACGCCGCGCTGCCGTACGTGAGCGCCGGCAAGCTCGACAAGCAGCTCTTCAACGTGACGCGGCTGATTGCCGAGGGTTACGACGACGCGCACAGCTCCCGGCTGCCGCTGATCGTGCGCTACACCGGAGCCGCCGCCAAGGCCCGCACCCGGACGAAGATGTCCGGCTCGACCGACGTCCGCCGCCTGGACAGCATCCAGGGCGCGGCCCTCGCGCAGAACCACAAGCAGGCACCGGAGTTCTGGTCCTCGCTCACCGGGGGTTCCGGCGCGGCGGCCCGGTCCGCGAAGCCGTCCTTCGCGGGCGGCGTCGCCAAGGTGTGGCTCGACGGCAAGGTGAAGGCCGACCTGGCCGACTCCACCGCCCAGATCGGCGCGCAGAAGGTATGGGCGGAGGGCGACACCGGCCAGGGCGTGAAGGTCGCGATGCTCGACAGCGGCGCGGACACCGAACACCCGGACCTGGTCGGGCAGGTGTCCGACAGCGCCAGCTTCGTCCCCGGCGAGGACGACATCGCCGACTACAACGGCCACGGCACGCACGTCGCCTCGACCATCGTCGGCACGGGCAGTGCCTCCGACGGCAAGGAGCGGGGTGTCGCCTCCGGCGCCCGGCTGGCCGTCGGCAAGGTGCTCAACTCCGAGGGCAGCGGCCAGGAATCCTGGATCATCGCGGGCATGGAGTGGGCCGCCCGCGACCAGAAGGCCAGGATCATCAGCATGAGCCTGGGCGGCAGCGGTGACCAGACCGACCCGATGAGCCAGGCCGTCGACGAACTCAGCCACGACACGGGCGCGTTGTTCGTGATCGCGGCGGGCAACGGCGGCCCGCACTCCATCAGCAGCCCCGGTGCCGCGGACTCCGCGCTGACCGTCGGCGCCGTCGACTCCACCGACACGCTCGCCGACTTCTCCAGCCAGGGCCCGCGTGACGGCGACGGCGGGCTGAAGCCGGAGATCACCGCGCCCGGCGTCGACATCGTCGCGGCGCGCTCGCACTACAAGCGCGGCTCCGGCTACTACACCACGATGAGCGGCACGTCGATGGCGACACCGCACGTCGCCGGTGCCGCCGCGCTCCTCGCCTCGGAGCACCCCGACTGGACGGGCACCCAGCTCAAGGAGGCGCTGGTCAGCAGCGCCAAGGCCACCCCGGCGTACACCCCGTACCAGGCGGGCGCCGGCCGGCTCGACGCGCTGGCGGCCGTGCACACCACGGTCTTCGCCACCACGAGCGCCTACTCCGGCTTCTACACCTGGCCGCCGAAGCCGGGGCAGACCGACGTCCGGACGGTGACGTACACCAACGTCGGCGACGCACCGGCCAACCTCGACCTGGCGGTCAACGGCACCGTCCCGGCGGGGTTGTTCAGCCTCTCCGCCGACCACGTCACCGTGCCCGCCCACGGCACCGCCAGGGTCACCCTGACGGCGGATCTGGACAAGCTGGGCGGCGACCAGTCGGTCAGCGCCATGATCACCGGTACGGACGGCAGCGGAGCGGTCCGCGCCCGCACTCTGATCGGCGCGGCCCGCGAGGGCCAGCGGCAGAATCTGACCGTGGTCGCCAAGGACCGTTCGGGCAAGCCGCTGGAGGGCCGGGTCGTCCTGACCGCCGAGCACCTCTTCACGGTGATGGACCTCGACGCGTCCGGCACCGGCACGGCGCGGCTGCCCGTCGGCAGCTACAGCGGCTGGCTCACCGGTGACGTGCAGGGCGCCGAAGGCCCGCACTCGCGCGGTATGGTGCTGCTCGCCTTCAACGACGTGAAGCTGGACCAGGACCGTACCGTCACCCTGGACGGCCGCAAGGCACGCCGGATCCTGGCGCGCGTGCCGCAGCAGACCACCGCCGTCGCGCCGCGCCTGGACGCCCACCGGTCCTTCACCGACAGCCTGGTGGAGACGTCGATGCTGCCGGACGCGTCGTACGACAGCATCTGGGCGCTCCCGACCGGCAAGAAGGTCACCGACGGCGAGTTCGAGGCCGGCGCCCGCTTCCGCCTCGAGCAGCCCGCGCTGACCGTGAGCACGAAGTCGACGACCTTCAACGACCCGCTGGTCAAGCGCGCGGCCACGCCGCTGCCCGCCGGTACCCGGAACCTGACGGCGGTCTTCGCCGGTGACGGCACGGCCGAGGAGCTCGCGCGGCAGAACGTGCGCGGCAAGGCCGTCGTGGTGCGCGGCGCCGGCACGGAAGGGATCAAGGCCCAGGCGGAGGCCGCCGCGGCCGCCGGCGCCCGGCTGCTGCTGGTCGTCAACGACGGCGTCGGCCGCCTGCAGCCCTGGGACGAGAACCCCTGGAGCCCGCAGAGCCCGGCCCCGGTGACGGTGGCGACGCTCAATGCCGATCAGGGCGCCGACCTGATCGGCCAACTTCGGCACGGCGCGGTCTCGCTGAAGGTCACCTCGCACCCCACGACCGACTACGTCTACGACGTCGTGCACCACTGGACGGGCGCCGTTCCGGCGGACCCGACCTGGCGTGAGGAGTCCAAGGACCTCGGCCGGGTGAACGTCTCCTTCCGGAACTACCGGCAGGGCAAGGCGATGGAGTTCCGTCCGGACGTCTGGCGCGGCTGGGCCGTCGGCAACCAGCTCACCGCGCCCGCCCAGGGCGAGCGCACCGACTGGGTCACCGCCGGCACCACGTGGCTGGACGACGCCTTCATCCAGGGCGAGACCGGGCAGCACTCGATCGACCCGCTGACCTACCAGGCGCGCAAGACCGGCAAGGTCAGCTGGTTCGGCCCGATCCAGCGGCCCCGCATGGGCCCGATCAACTACCAGCCGGTGCGCTACCTCGACACGATGTACATCACCGCGCCCGGCTGGGGCGACTCGGGGTCCGGCCACGTCGGCGAGGCCGGCGCGAACTTCGACGTCAAGGACTGGATGTCGCTCTACCAGGGCGACCGGCAGCTCGACTGGGGCAACGCCGAGTACCTGCAGGTTCCCGGCCTCGGCGCCGAGCGCCTGCCCTACCGGCTGGTCCTCGACAACGACCGCGGCACCTGGGCCAGCCCGTACTCGACGCACACGCTGACCGAGTGGGACTTCACCTCCGCGGTCACCGGCAGCGACGCGGCGGTGTCCCTGCCGCTCATCCAGCTCGACTACGGCGTGGACACCGACAAGTCCGGCCGTGCCGACCGGCACGCCGGCCTGACGGTGACCGCCTCGCACCTGCCGGGCACCACCGCCACCATCGGGAAGCCGACCGTCGAGGTGTCGTACGACGACGGTGCGACCTGGCAGCGGACCGACCTGAGCCGGTGCGACGACGGATGGCGGACGAACCTGCGCGCGCCGCGGTCCGCCGACTTCGTCACCCTCCGGGTCGGCGCGCGGGACAGCGCGGGCAACACCGTCTCGCAGACGATCACCCGGGCCTTCGGCCTGCGCTGACGTCACACCCCGGGAGGTCACCTGGGACAGCACCGCGTGGGTGGGACCGCAGCCGACGGCCCTGCCCACGCGGCGTTCCCAGTTGTCGGAGGATCTGTGAGGACACCTACCTCGTCGCGGAACGGCAAGCGAGTGCTCGTGGACCGCGTGTGGCTCCGCTTTGCTTCACCGCTCGGCAAACGGGTGTACGACCTGCGGCACACCTGCCTGACGAACTGGCTCAATGATGGCGTGCCGCCGACGCAGGTCACGGACTGGGCGAACTCGTCCCGAGCCCCGGCTCCGCATCCGCGCTACCGGGGTCTGTGCGGCGCCAGGCTTCCCGCTGACCTCCGGCCGAGGGCCGCCCTTACGATGATCACCGTGACTGCCCGCCGCGCTGCTCCGCGGCCGCGATCAGCTCGTCGAACTCATTCGGCCAGGTGCATGGAGCGCAGTCGGTCGGCGATGTCGTAGACGGTCAGGCGCAGTGCACGGATGTCGGTGACGAGGTCGCGCCCGGGTTCGTATTCGGTGTCGATGGTCTCACCGGACGCCCGGATGCAGGCGACGGCGACGCCGTACCTTGAAGTACTCGTTGCGGGCCGGCAGGGGCCGCAGCAGCACGATCTGCTCCAGCAGTGCGGCCGTCCGCCAGTACGCGTCCGGCGATCCGACCTCGATCTGCGGGGTGTTCACCCGGTGCCGTGCTACGGCGGCCACCAGTGCCGAGTAGTCCCGTACGGCGAGTTCCTTGCCGAGCAGTTCCTCCTGCCGGTCAAGGAGCCACCGGATGTCGATCTCCAGGCGGGCGGCGGCGTGGACCGCCGCCAGCGCCTGGGCGACGGCCTGCGGAGCCGGACTGACGCCGACGGAGGCCGCCGCTGTGGTCGGGATCCCCGTCGGCACGGCTCGCTCCCGCCTGCACCGCACTACGGAAGGCGCGCCTACAACGGCTACTCCCGGTGGCGAAACCGCCGGCGGGCACGCATCGTCGGAGTCGGCCTCGCTCACATCGGGAGCCGCTACCTGGGCTGTCGATGCCGCTACCGCTACCGCTACGGGATGATGCGGGTGTGCACCGGGGGGCTTCGGCCTCCACGCCCGCGGCGAAACCACCCTCGGCACGAGGTGCTTCACCTATAACCGCAGTGAATTCACAAACAGGGCCCGGACACGTCACGAGAACCGGCACAAGCGGCAATGGATGCGGGACGGGTACCGATTCGCCTACATGTACCTCAGAGCAGGAAGCAACCCGTGCCACAACAGGTGGGAACGCCGCGCCAATTGGAGGGACGGGGGATACCTCCAATGCTGAACCAGCCTCGTAAACGACCAGTGTGGCCCTTTGTACTGATGGGGTCAGTACTCGGCCTGGCGGCCCTCGCCGCCGTCGGCACATGGGTGTACGGCGCCCCACAACAGCTTTTCGGAGTCGCTGTCGTACACCTCGACCATTTCCACTTTGTCCGAGGGGCAGTTGGGCATCTTGACCGAGACGCGGGAGCCGTCGATCCGGATGCCCGCCAGGATGGTCGTCGCCGGGTCGGACATGCTGTAGCGAACCTCGACATCTCCGTCACGTTCGCCGGAGTCGAGGACGGCACCGGTGATGTGTTCAACGTCCGCAAGGTCAAGGCAGCGCATGTCCCCGATGGGCAGTACTGGACCCGCGACGGTTCCAGAACCGCCGCACAGATCGACGCCCAACTCAACTGCCACCACAGCAGCTAAGAAGCAGGAGAAACAACTCCTATCAGGCAAGCGGGCAGCCCTGACCCGCACGAACCAAGAGGGTGCCGCGCCACGCGCGGCACCCTCTCCCGTTCTCAGATGAGCTGCCGGTACTCGGTCCCGGCCCACCCAAGGGAACAGCCCCATGACAAGCGGGACCTGCACAAGGCGAGACTCTGCACAGCGGCCGTCCTGTTGTCTCACGAAGAAGCCAAGATCAGCAGGTCAGGTGACCCGGCGAGGTTAAACAAAAAGCTAAGGGGCTCTGGCCTACGGCACAGTACTCGCCGCCGAGGGCGGCCGAAGGGCTTCTGGTCGAGCGGGCAAGGAAAGGCTGTGCGTGATCTCCGGCGGCCGGCTTGACACCACTCGGGGAGCGGCTCGCTCGGTTCGTCCATGAGCCGCCAACCTGGCCACTTTTGCCCTCTTTATGAAGTATAGGGGTTGGCGTAAAGGTGACTTGACGCCTGGTGGACAGGACAAACTGCTGACCTCGGCACTTGACGGCACCACGCTGTCCTCCCATGAGAGACATGAACAACAGGTGGCGCCCCGGGATCCGCCCTCCCCGGCCTCGGCATACGGCGGCAGCCGCCGCCCTCGTGGCGCTCGTGGCCGGCCTGACCGCCGCCCCCGGCGCCGCTCAGGACCTCGGCCCGCACAGCGGGCGAACGGAAGCCACCGCGCAGACCGGAGCGGCCCGGTCGCCGATCATCTCCCGGCATCAGCTCACCCTGATCACCGGCGACCGTGTCACGCTGGAGACGGACACTTCGGGCAAGCAGAGTGTGTCGGTCGAGCCCGCCGAGGGCCGCGAACGAGTCGCGTTCATCAAGCGCCAGGCCGGTCGCGACTGGACGGTCATACCCGCCGACACGCTCCCGCTGCTCGCGACGGGCCGCCTCGACAAGGCGCTGTTCAACGTATCCGCCCTGATCCGGGGCAAGTACGCGCAGCGGTCGAGCCTGCCGCTGATCGTCGAGTACGCCGGGGACGCGGGCACCGCCCGGCGCCGGCTGACCGCCGCCGGTGCCGACACCGTCCGCCCCATCGGCGGGACCCCCTTCGCGACTCTCGGCGAACACCGCGCGGACGCTGCCGGGTTCTGGAAGGGAATCGCCCCCGGCCGGGCGGACGCCACGTCCTTCGGAGCGGGTGTGCGCCGGGTCTGGCTGGACGGCCACTCCAGGATCCAGCTCGACAGCACGGTGCCGCGCATCGGCGCCCCGCACGCCTGGGAGAAGGGCTACACCGGCACCGGCGTCAAGGTCGCCGTGCTCGACACCGGTTACGACCCCAACCACCCGGACCTCAAGGGCCTCGTCACCGAGTCCGCGAACTTCACCACCGAGCCGAACACCGACGACCTGAACGGCCACGGCACCCACGTGACCTCCACGGTGGCCGGTTCCGGCGCGGCCTCCGACGGCAAGTACAAGGGTGTGGCACCCGGTGTGCAGATCCTCTCCGGCAAGGTGTGCACCGCGGACGGCAACTGCGACAACTCCGACATCGTCAATGGCCTGGCCTGGGCCGCCCAGCACGGCGCCAAGGTGATCAACCTCAGCCTGGGCGACACGGACACCCCGGAGACCGACGCCCTTGAGGCCATGGTCGAGACCGTGACCCGTGACTACGGCACGCTGGTCGTGGCCGCGGCCGGCAACAGTGGTCCCGGCAAGGTCTCCTCGCCCGCCTCCGACAACCAGGCGCTGGCCGTCGGCGCGGCCGAGGAGGACGACGGCCTCGCCGGCTTCAGCTCGGTCGGCCCGCGGGTGGGCGACTCCGGCCTCAAGCCGGACATCATCGCCCCCGGCGTCAACGTCGTCGCCGCAAGGGCGGGCGGCACCACCGCGGACGACGGCTATGTCGCGATGAGCGGCACGTCCATGGCCACACCCCATGTGACCGGAGCCGCCGCCATCCTGTTCCAGCAGCACCCCGACTGGACGGCGGAGCAGGTCAAGCGCCAGCTGATGCAGTCGGCGACCGGCGCCAAGGAGCACGGCGCGTACTTCCAGGGCGCAGGACGCGTCGACGTCGCCCGGGCGGTCGACCAGGACGTCACCGCCGACACCACCGCACTGGACTTCGGGCTGATCCGCTGGACGGACGGCAAGCGTCCCCCGGTGACCAAGACCATCACCTACCGCAACCCGGGCGCCGCACCGGTCACCCTTCAGCTGAAGGACAACCCGAGCAGCGGAAAGAAGGACGTGCCCGCTCCCGCCGGCCTGTTCCGGCTCAACGCCGACACGGTCACCGTGCCCGCGCACGGAACAGCGGCCGTCACCCTCACCGCGACCCCGGAAGCCGCCACGACGTACGCCGCCTACAGCGGTGTGGTGACCGCGAGCACCGCGGACGACCAGGTGTCGGTGCGCGTCCCGTTCGGCATGGACGTCGAGCAGCCGTCCTACGACCTGCGCATCGGTATGAAGAGCCGTACGGGCGCCGCCCCCGACAACGCCTACCTGCTGGTCAACTCGGCCGACGGCAAGGCGTACGAGGTCGAGGCGCTCGGCAAGAGCAGCACGGTGGTGCGGCTGCCGAAGGACACCTACTCGGTGAGCGGCTTCTACTTCGACGCCTCCTTCACCGAGGGCACCATCGTCGGTGTGCCGAAGGTCGTGATGAGCGCCGACCGGCAGGTGACCATCGACGCCCGGAAGGCGAAGCCCGTCACGCTGTCGGCACCGAGCCGCTCCGCACGCATCATGTCGGCCGAGATCGGCACGATCAGCATGGCCGACCAGCTTCTCTCGGTCACCATGTACAACGCGATCGGCACGGACCACATCGACGGCGTGTACGCGGTGCCGACGGCCCAGTTCAAGGATTCGAAGTTCACCTACCTGGTCACCAGCGTCTGGGGCGACCCGGCCGGCGCGGACGGAAACCCTGCCTCGGTCTACTACCTCACGCGACCGGTGCACGGCGGCATCCCGGCGGATCCCGCCTACAACCCCCGCAGGTCGGAGCTGGCCAGGGTGAACACGACGTTCGCCGCCACCACGCCCGGCACCACGGCCACGCGCATCGTGTGGACGTACGTCGACAACGTCCGCTTCAGCGGCCGGGCGATGGAGGGAATTCCGGTCCCGACCCGGCGCGTCGACTACTTCTCGGCGGCCGACGGCCTGCGCTGGCAGGCGGCCTTCGACCAGAACAACCTCTTCGACCCGGACACGCGCGGGCAGAGTTACCTGAGCGACCTGCACGGCTACAAGGCCGGCTCCCAGGTCGAGGAGCGCTGGAACGGCGGGATCCAGGCCGTGGGCCTCTCGTCCCAGATGGCCGCCTTCCGTGAGGGCGACACGATGTACCGGCCCTTCCTGTCGGCCGCGAACGGCAACCTCGACCTGGTGGCCGACACCACGTCCGGCCTGCCCGAGGTGAAGCTGTGGCGCAACGGCGAGCTGGTCTCCCAGGACTGGAGCATGAGCGACGTCCCGGCCGACGCCACCCCCGCCGACTACCGTCTGACAGTCGAGCACAACCGTGACCTGGCCCCCAGCTCCGTCTCCACGAGTGTGCGGGCGGAATGGCGGTTCCGGTCGCAGACCACGGCGACCCGGCAGGCGCTGCCGCTGTACGCGGTCCGCATGTCGCCGCAGCTGGACGAGTGGAACCGGGCCGAGGCCGGCCGCAAGCTCGACATCCCGGTCCTGATCCAGCGGACGGCCGGCGCCCCGGTGTCGCCCGTCCGCGTCTTCACCACCGAGGTCTCCTTCGACGAGGGGAAGACCTGGCAGTCGGTGCGGGTCAAGGGCTCCGGCATGGAGCGCACCGTGACCGTGGAGCACCCGCGCCGCGCCGCGGGCGGCTCGGTCAGCCTGCGCGTCCACGTCGAGGACGCGGCGGGCAACTCCTTCAAGGAGACCGTCATCAAGGGCTACCTGCTCAAGTAGCCGCCTTCACCGAGTAGTCACGTCCTCGAGTCGCTGCTTCCGCGAGGAGCGCAGCCCGGCCGCAGCGGCCGGACGAACGGGGACAGGGCCCGCCGGACACGTCCGGCGGGCCCTGTTCGTGTGCGGTGCGGCGTCCGCCGTGCTCAGAGCCAGTCGCGGCGCGCCGCGTGCCAGCCCAGCTGCATACGGGTCGCGACGCCCGCCAGGCTCATCAGGCCCTGGATGCGCCGCTGGACGGTGCGCTTGCTGACCCGCAGCTGTCCGGCTATCGCCTCGTCCGTCATGCCGGCGACCATCAAGGAGAGCAGGTGCCGGTCCTCCCCGACCGGCGAGGCGGCATCCGTGGTGCCGGCGCCACCGATCTGGCCCTCCTCGGTCACCCGGAGCGGGGCGCCGATCTCCCAGTGGTGTTCGAACAGGACGATGAGCGCGTCCAGCAGGCTGCTCTCCCGCACCACCGCGGCCCGCAGTTCCCGGGGATTGCCGGACGTGCCCGAGGCGGCCAGCGGCAGGATGGCCACCGAGCGGTCGGCGATCGCCATCCGCAGCGGCAGCAGGGGTACCGCCCTGGACACCTCCCCGGCGCGTACGCCCTTGACGACGTAGTCCACCGAGTCGGGGTCGTCGAAGTACGCCTGTTCGTACAGGGCTCTGTAGAGCACGCCCCGGTCCAGCGCGTCGAACTCCTCCTGATTGCTCTCCGGGGACATGGCCACGTACTGGGCCTTCACGAACCACATCATCTCGCGGCCGGCGCCGTGCTGGAGCTGGCGCAGATGCTGGCGCAGTGCCGCCGCGCCGGTGATGATCTCGACGGCCTCGCCCGTGCTCCGGGCCCATGCGCTGCGGCGGTGTGTCTCCGCCAGTTCGTAGACCGCGGCCCGGGTCTGTTCCAGGGCGTCGAAGTGGCGTTGGAGCCGGGGCATGAGGGCCACCTGCGGCGGCACGGCCGTGAACCATTCGGGACCGTCCTCGGCCGCCGACGCCAGGCCCTTGTGCTCCAGCGCGCGCAGCAGCAGCCGCGCGGTCACGACGTCGAGGGCCGAGCGGCCGGAGATGTCCTGAGCGGACGCCGTCCCGGTGGCGACCAGAAGGCGGTACACCTCGCTCTCGTCGGCCGTCAGGCCCACCGTCTCCAGCATGTCGCCACCTTTCTCACCATCCGGGCCGCCTCCGCCCGGGTTTCCGCGGGGGGAACGCGGTCGTCCCGGCGGATGATTCCACCAGCCCCTGGGACCAGACACCACGAGGGTCGTCACCGGCGATCCGGTTCACCGTGACGGGGCGGTGCCGTCAGCACATCCGGTGGCCCCCGGGCGGGGCCGTTCGAGTGTCACAGACTGTGGGCCGCGGGGTGGCGAGGTTCGTACAACGGCAGTTCGGCTTCGTTTCGCCGGGGTGGGGCCGTTCGGTCTACGGGGTCGTCACCGGACCCGACTGGTCCCAGCCGGGTACGAGGTCGTCACGGTGGACGTCTTCCCCGTGGACCCGCTCGCCGCAGGTCCCGCACACCGTGTGGGTGACGAGTTCGTGATCCCGGTGCCGGATCCGGCCGGGCGGTGCGGTGACGACCCAGCGGTCGCCCCAGCCGATCAGCTCGCGGGTGATGGCCCCCAGATCGCGCCCGGCCTCCGTCAGGTAGTAGCCGCTGTAGCGGTCGTCGTCCGGCAGCGGGCGCCGTTCGAGGACGCCGCTCTCCACCAGCGCCTTCAGGCGCGCGGCGAGCCGGTCCGTGGGAGCGCCGGTGTTCCTGGCGATCTGCCGGAAGCGGTGGTTGCCGAGCATGACCTCGCGGATCGCCGGCAGGGCCCAGCGGTCACCGATGATCTGGAGGGTCGCGGCGAGGGAGCACGGGCGCCCCGCCATGTCCCGGGGGTCGATGCGTGTGGTCACTGTCCCAGTGTCACCCGCCAGGGTTTGATTTCCAAATCACGCTGTGCTTGGGTTGCATCATGCCCATGCTGCTTGGATTTTCAAAGCACCCTCGGGCGGCCGCCGCAGTCGTCCTGGTGGCCGTCTTCATGACCAACCTGGATCTGCTGATCGTCAACGTCGCGCTGCCCGCCATGGGAGAGGACTTCTCCGCAGGCGGCGGCGCAGCGGGCCTCGGATCGCTGTCCTGGGTCCTCAACGCCTACGCGATCACCTTCGCCGCGCTGCTGGTGGTGGCCGGGCGTGCCGGTGACCGCATAGGGCAGCGGCCGGTCTTCCTCGCCGGGATCGCCGTCTTCACGCTCGCGTCGCTGGGCTGTGCACTCGCCCCGAACCTGGGAACCCTCATCGTGGCCCGGGTGGTGCAGGCCATAGGGGCGTCGGCCCAGATCCCGACCTCCCTGGCCCTGCTGCTGGCGGCGGTGCCGACCGAGCGCCGCACCCAAGCCACCCGCGGCTGGGCCGGGGTCGGCGGACTCGCCGCGGCCGCCGGGCCCGTCGCCCGTG
>LRTP01000318.1 GCA_001550305.1 Streptomyces diastatochromogenes | reverse complement strand
CCGGGCGGGCCGTCGCGAAGACGACGCGGGTCCCCTGTGCGGCGACCGCGCGCAGCGCCGCCACCGCGCGCTCGCTCACGCTGCCGTCGGACAGCAGCAGTGTGCCGTCGAGATCGGTGACCACGACGGCCGGGCGGCTGTCCCCCCGGATGCGGGGACAGCCGCTGAGATGCGTTCCGGTCACGGAGGTCACTTCTCCCGAGCGGGCTCACGGGGCGGCGGCATGCGGTGGGCGATGGCGGCCGCGTACCGGTGGTAGTGCCACTGCTCGTAGCCCAGGTGGCTCTCGCCGCGGATGCCCAGGTCGGCGTTCTCGAACAGCTCCCAGCCGGGCCGGGTGACGATCCGCTCCATCTCCGTGGCGGTCGGGTAGTAGCCGCAACTCCGCTCGTCGTCGTTGAGCCCGATCAGGTACTCGCCGAAGAAGAGTCCGCCCGGAGCGACCATGTCCATCGCGTGATGGACAAGGGCTTCCATCGTGTGGGCCCGGTTGGGCGGCATCGACCACAGGCCGCTGCCCAGTACCAGTTGGAAGTCGCCCTCGGCAGGCAGGGTCATGTAGTCCTGCTCCACCACGGTGCACCGGTCCTCCAGGCCCTCGGCGGCGAGCCGTTGGCGCAGGCCCACGACGTCGTGGTGGCCGTCTACGAGGTCGAGCTCACCGCCGTTGAGGAAGAGGTCGTCGCTCTCCACGCCGACGACCTGCCAGCCCGCGCGCAGCAGCGGCAGGGCGAACTTGCCGTCGGAGACGCCCAGGACGCAGGCGCGCGGCTGGACGCGCCGGGCGTATTCGCCGAGCGGGATGTAGCGGGCCAGGGCGGGGAAGTAGGAGTAGTAGTCGCCCCAGTAACTCTTGCGATCGACGTCAAGCACGCGCCCTCCCAAGGCTGTTGTCGGTGCCGGTGGTCATCTGGCCGCCTCGGTCAGTGGCTCGGCCGCGCTGTTGCGGACGGTGCCCCAGCGCTCGGCCGCGGACTTGTGGATGTACCAGATGTCGTCCTCGGTGAGCAGTTGGGAGACGACTTCCGGATAGGCCTCCTCGAAGTACGTGTACGGGGGCCTGTTGTCCTTGCGCGAGTGATAATCCAGTCGGTCCTGCCCGTGTGCGGCGGTGATCGCCGTTCCCGGATGGTAGGTGAGGATGTTGGGGCTGGCCATGACGAGCAGTTCGTCGTCGATCAGCCGGCCGATCTGCTCGATCGTCTCCTCGATGGTCTCCCGGCTCTCGCCGTCCAGACCGAAGAGGACCGAGCTGCCGACCCGGATGCCGTGGCCCCGGATGATCGCGAGTGCCTCGCGCACCTTGCCCACCCAGGCCTCGGGGTTGCGGCGCAGCAGGTTCTTGCCCACGTGGGCCATCACGCTCTCGGCCATGCTCTCGATGCCGATGTAGATGTAGGTGCAGCCGCTGCGGCGCATGAGTTCGAGCGCGGCGTGCACCTCGTCGGCCTTGGCGCGGTTGAGCACCACGTCGACGGTGAGCTGTCCGCCCCACTCGAGGCGGCTGCCCCCGGGCAGGTCCGTGCCCTGGCGCAGCAGGTCCTGGCAGAACTCGGTGATCGCCTTCCAGTTTCCGCCCCAGAACACCGGGTCGTCGAAGAACACGGCCTCCGCGCCCCAGTCCATGAGCCGGCGGACGCGCTGTGCCACGTGTTCGGTCTCGCTCACCGCGAAGCGGGTGGGCCGCTGGGAGACCTGGATGCTCTCCGAGCAGAAGGTGCATTTGAACGGGCAGGAGTCCAGCGTCATCATGTGCGCCGTGCGGCTGCCGAGCGGGTGGCTGCCCGCCTCGGTGAAGACGCCGAAGCGCGCGCGGATGGAGAACGCCTCGTACGGCGACGGGAGTTCGGCCGAGCCGAGCCTCTCGCCCCGCACCGGCACCACCACCGCCTCACCGGGGCATAAGCCCACGATCGTGCCCGAACCGCGGAGTGATTCCTCGGCGTCGGCGACCAGCGCAAGGGCGTCGAGCACCGCCGCGTTGTCGGTCGGACCGAAGCCGGGCGTGACGGTCAGCGACAGGGCGCGCAGCAGCAGGTCGAGCAGAGGGGCGCCATCACCGGCGACCACGAAGTCGACGACCTGAGCCGCGCGGCCGTCGCGGACGACCTCCACCGTGCTGCTCCAGGAGAAGTCCGCCGTACCGTCGGCGTCGCGGTACTTCATCGTTTCGTCGGCGTGCCGGCCGCCGAGGACGACGACGCAGTGGGGTGCGTGGACCTTGGCCAGCTCGGCCATCTCCAGGGCGTACCGGTGCGCCGCCGACACCGCGCTGAGCAGGAGGACCTTGGGCTGGAGCGCGCGGAGCTCGGCGATGAAACGCTCCTGGGCCACCTCGTCCCAGATGCGGGGGTCGAAGACGTGGCCGTCGGTGGTCCGGCTGTCGGCGATCAGCGTGGTCCGGGGCCCGTTCGCCGTGCGGCGGTAGTCGTCGTCCGGGCAGTGCCCCCAGTCGGGGCAGACGTCGTCGAGGGAGGGCTCCTCGGGCAGCCCCGCGCTCAGGCGGGCCACCGAGCGCTGGATGGTGAGGGTCAGTGCCGAGTACAGGCACATCGGATCACCCGGATAGGCGACCTCTCCGCCTCTGCTGGTCGCCACCGGGACCAGTGCCGCCATGACCGGATAGGTGAACCGGGCCTCGCCCGGGTGCGCCGTGAACAACCGGCGCCGCCGGACGACGAGTTCCGTCACTTTCCCGCCTGATGCCGGCGCGTCCGGACGGCGCGGCTTCAGCGGGGTACGAATCGTTGTCCTCACGTGTGATTCCCCGGCGCGATCAGATCGCGGCGATGAGGTTCGCGACGCCACCGTTGGACGCCGGGCTGGTCACGAGCGACGTCGTGTCGCCCAGCTTGCGGTAGGCGTGGGTGGCCAGGCAGGCCCGGGCCACGTCGGCGAACTCGGTGTTCGCCTTGTGCGTGGCGATCTCGTCCACGGTGGAGACGTCGCCCGACTGTGCCGCGAGCCGAAGCCGCCGCTCGAAGTCGATGAGTTCGCGCGCGGTCTCCCGGCCGCCGTCCGGGGTGCCCGGGAACGAGGGCAGCGCCACGGCCTCCACGGGCGCTTCGGTGATCTTCCGGGCCAGCTCCACCTCGTTCTCGTAGAAGTGGAAGGTGCCCGACTGGTGTATGTACGGGCCGCTCGGGACGTTCAGCAGCGAAGCCGCGTACTGCTGCATCCCCATGAAGAGGAAGGCGTCGTACGGCAGGACCGTCAGCGCCTGCTGGGCTCGCATGACGGTGATCCAGGTGAGCGCGCCGTCCCGGAGGAAGAGGTGGACGCCCACGGCGCACGGGTACTCCCGCGACTGGCGGAAATTGTCCTCGGGCTGCAACACCAGGGCGAACGCACGCCGGTGGGCGGGGTCGCGCTCGATCCGGCCGACCACTTCCTCCAGCTGGTTCCCCCTGGAGGTCAGCAGCCGATGGCCGAAAGCACCACTCAGCGTGTGCTGGTCGTCCGAGTACTCATGGGCTCCGCGGCGGTAGTACGCCGGGGTGTCGACGTCGTTGCGGCCGTCCAGGGACCAGGCGAGCAGACCGAAGCAGTAGGAGAGATTGACCGGAAGGTGCGGGGTGACCGCGAGACAG
Organism: Streptomyces diastatochromogenes; assembly: GCA_001550305.1. Lineage (GTDB taxonomy): Bacteria > Actinomycetota > Actinomycetes > Streptomycetales > Streptomycetaceae > Streptomyces > Streptomyces mirabilis_D. Next base: position 12,791 of record LRTP01000318.1, on the reverse strand, counting down.
GAGGTCGGGTCCGCGATACGGCTCTGGTAGGCCAGCAGTTCGCGGTACGGGCGGTCGTTCTGGCCGAAACCCGAGGCTTTGGAGAGCGGATCGCGCACCGAGTCCACGTCATTGCCGTCCGCGAGTACGTCGCGCAGCCCGGCCGTGTAGGAATCCGCAAACGACTGGTAGTTGGCCATGACATCTTCCCCGTTTCTGGTGATAGACGAAAAACTCGCCACCTGCCTTCAAACCGGACATAGCGACATCCGTGGCGAGCTCGGTTCCAATCGAGTAGAGCGTTGGAGATCTTCGTTTGTCAATGACGTTTTCAATTCCCTGACGAAGGGAAATACGTCCCCGTCGGGCGGACGCGGGTCGGTGTTGACACCGACGACTCGGTCTCTGCATGATGACCGGCGGCCAATGGGGCCTGCCAACACACGGGGGTGGCAGATCAAGTGACAGGCCGGATTTTGTTAAATCCTTGGCGCCTCTCTCCACGCTGGCGTATCGGGATCGGCGCGGTAATCGTCGCCATCACTTACGGGGGGCTGATTTCAGCCAAACCCGATTCCGTGCACGGCGGCGTGGGCGGTCCGGCCGCCCTGCTCGCCCTGTGCGGTTACACCCTCGGGGCGATGCTGATCGTCTCCGGCGCGGTGGCGGGGCTGCCGACGACGACCGTGGCCCTGCTGCCGGTGGCGATCACCATCAACATCGTGATGGGAAAGATCGTCTACTTCAGCGGCCTGCCGCTCCAACTCGACTCGATCGGCACCGTACTCGTCGGCGTCCTGGCCGGACCGGCCGCGGGCGCCGCCACCGGGGCTCTGGCCAGCATCGTCGTCGGGATGACCATCACTCCCGGAGCCCTGCCCTACGCGGTGACCGCCGCCCTGATCGGCTTCATCGCGGGAACCCTGGCGCGGGCCGGCTGGTTCCGGCGCCTGCCGACCGCCCTGCTCGCGGGAGGTGTGATCGGCGTGGCCGCCGGCATCGTCTCCGCCCCCATCACCGCCTTCGTCTTCGGCAACGCCGGCGGCACGGTGGGGCAGTCGGCCGTCATCGCGACGTTCCAGGCCTACGGAAACAGCATGCTGAAGGCCGCCAGCCTGCAAGGGCTGGTCGCGGACCCCCTGGACAAAGCGCTGACCGTCGCGCTGGCCCTGACCCTGCTGGCAGGCCTGCCCTCCGGCTATGTGCACCGTTTCCCCTTTGTGCAGAAGCATCGGGTACTGGCGGTTCACCGCCTCATGCCGAGAAGGACGTGACCCGCATGGACATATCCCCGCGCGCGACCGACGACTCCCCCGTGCACCGGCTGAATCCGCTCACCAAGCTGACCTTCGCGGTCACCGTCACCGTATCCGCATTCGCCCTCACCATGACCTGGTGGCCACTGCTGCTCTTCTGCGCCACGGTGCTTCCCCTGGTGATAATTTCAGGAACCCTTCGTAAATTCGCGCCCATGCTCCTTGCCCTGTGGGTGCCCGTCGCGCTCACGGTTTACCTGATTCAGGGCTTCTTTTATCCGGACACTCACCGAGTGGTGGCTGAAATCGGCCCCCTGGAATTGAAATATGAGGGCCTGGTTTTTGCCACGCAGACCGCACTGCGTCTCCTGGCGCTCATGGGGGGATTCTTCCTGCTTCTCCTCACCACGCAACCCGGCGCGCTGATGAGCGCGATGACACAGCGCGGCATGTCGCCGAAGACTGTCTACGTCGTCTCGGCCGCCCTGCAGATCGCGCCCGCCCTCACCACCCGGGCCCAGGGCATCATGCACGCCCAGCAGGCGCGCGGCCTGCCGGTCACGGGGCTGCGCGGCCGGGTCCGGGCCCTGGTTCCGATGGCCGGGCCGCTGATCCTCGGTGCCCTCACGGAAGTGGGGGACCGTGCGGTGGCCATGGAGACCCGGGGGTTCGGCACCACCCGCCGTCCCACATATCTGACCGAGGTGCCGGACACCGCGACACAACGGGTCGCCCGGATCGTCATGGGCCTGTGCGCGCTCGCCGCCGTCGTCACCAACGTACTCGGAGTGCTCCGGTGATCGAACTCAGGGACTTCTCCCTCACCTATCCGACCGGCTCCCGACCCGCCCTCCAGAACATCGATCTCGTGGTGCCGCGTGGCCAGTTCTGCGCCGTGGCCGGTGCCGACGGCTCGGGCAAGACCACCCTCGCGGGAGTCGTCAGCGGCGTCGTCCCGCAGATGACCGGCGGCGAGACCACGGGATCGGCACGGGTGGGTGGGCGGCTGTTGGCAAAGACGCAGCCGTCCGAACTCGTCGGCGAGGTCGGCCTGGTCATGCAGAATCCGTTCAACCAGCTGTCGGGAGCGCGGTTCTCGCTGCGCGAGGAGCTCGCCTTCGGTCTGGAGAACCTCGGCGTCGAGCGGGCCGAGATGATCCGACGCGTCGATCGCGTCATGGCCGACCTGAGGCTCACCGCCCTGGCCGACCACTCCCCGTACGAAATCTCCGGTGGACAGCAGCAGCTTCTGGCCATCGGATCGGCGTTGGTGATGAGGCCGGCCGTCATGGTGCTCGACGAACCGACCTCACAGCTCGACGCGGTGGCGACCGGCGTGGTGTTCGAGGCGCTGGAGACCCTGCGGGCGCAGGGCGTCACCGTCATCCTGTTCGAGCACCGGCTGGAACGGCCGGCCCGGTACGCGGACCGCGTCGTGATTCTCAACGAGGGGCGGATCGCCGCGGACGGGCCGCCGACCGATGTCCTCACCGACCCCCGGCTCGCGGAGTGGGGAGTGGCTCCGCTGCGCTACACGACGGCCGCACGCCGCGCCGCCGGGCGCGGCCTGTGGGAGTCGGACCGTCCGCTGCCGGTGACCCTGGAGGCGGCCGCGGAAGGATTCACCGCCTCGCTCAAGAGCACGAGAACCGCCGGAGGCATGTGATGGTGCTGCGCGTCGACTCCCTCTCCCATCGCTATCCGAACGGAACGACCGCGCTCGCGGACGTCTCACTGACCGTCAGGGCCGGCGAACGTGTGGCGGTCGTGGGTCCCAACGGGGCGGGCAAGAGCACGCTGGCCCGGCACCTGATCGGCATCGCCCGCCCCACGTCGGGGACGGTCACGGTGGACGGTCGCGATGCCGCCGGGCTCGAGATCGCCGAGCTGGCCCGCAGCGTGGGCTTCGTGTTCCAGAACCCGGACGACCAGCTGCACGCCGCCACGGTGGCCAAGGAAGTCGGCTTCGGCCCCCGCAACCTCGGCTTCCCGGCCGACCGCCGGACCGCCCTCACTCAGTGGGCACTGGAGGTCACCGGTCTGACCGGGGAGGCGAACAGCCATCCCCGTCATCTGTCGTTCGGCGAGCGCAAACGCGTCGCCTTCGCCTCGGTCCTCGCGATGGACACCCCGATCATCGTCCTGGACGAGCCCACCACCGGCCAGGACCACCGCTCCGTCGTCCTGCTCGAAGAGCTCGTCGCAGACCTGCACGAGCGGGGAAGGACGATCCTGGCCATCACCCATGACACGGACTTCTGCGCGGAGAACTTCGACCGGGTCGTCGTCCTGTCCGAAGGCCGCGTGCGGTGGGACGGTCCTGTGGAGCGCTGGCTGGAGGGAGACAGGAATCCGTCCATGTCCGCCTTCGAACAGCCCCAGATGGCCCGGCTCGGCCGACGACTCGGCTGGCCGACCCCCGTGGCCACGGTCGACGGCTTCCTGGACCAGCTGACCGACCACGCCGCCGCTCGGTGAAGTCGCGGGCGCCGTCCGCGTTCTTCTCCACGCTCACGGTCCCGCCGCCGAACTCGATCGCGTGTACGGCGGATTCCGTTCCACCAGAGGCCCTGGCGACCGTCCGTGCACCCGCCGTGCGGCGGGAACCGACCCGCGCGGCCGTCGACCGGAACCCAGCGGCCGCGCCTGGAGCGCGATGCCCCTGGCTGGGCCACTGAGGTGCCGGTGGGCGGAGAGCGGTCGCGCGCTTCGGGAGGAGGAACCGGCGGGCTTCTTCCACGCCGGCGACCGGCCCCTGTGCGCGCAGGCTCCGCGAGGTCCTCGGCGAGGACACCCCGAGCCCGGCGCCGCGCGCACCGGGAACACTCCCCTACGCTCGAAGAACCCGGAGCTGAGAGACGACGGAGGTCCCACATGCTTGCGTCCTGGTACGACGAACAAGGCCCGGCCGCGGCCGTGCTGGGCGTCGGCGAACTCCCCGACCCCGAGCCCGGCCCCGGTGAGGTTCGGGTCCGTGTCACCGTGTCGGGGGTGAATCCCGGGGACACGAAGAAGCGGCGCGGGTGGCTCGGCTCGTCGATGCCGTATCCGCGGGTGATTCCGCACAGCGATGCCGCCGGGGTGGTCGACGCCGTGGGGGATGGTGTCGACGCGCGCCGGGTCGGACAGCGGGTCTGGGTCTACGGCGCCCAGTCGTACCGGCCCTTCGGCACCGCCGCCCAGTACACCGTCGTACCCGAGGACCTGGCCGTACCCCTGCCCGACCACCTCGGCGACGAACTCGGCGCGAGCCTGGGCATTCCCGGGATCACCGCGCACCGGACCGTGTTCGGCGACGGGCCGGTGGACGGGAGGACCGTGCTGGTGCACGGAGTGCTCGGCGGGGTCGGCTCCCTGGCCGCTCAGCTCGCCCGTTGGGGCGGAGCCACCGTGCTCGCCACCGTCCGCCGCGGCGACGACCTGGACCGCGTCGACCCGGCCGTCGTGTCCCACGCCGTCGCCCTCGACTCCGCCGACCCGGCGGCGGCAATCCGGACGTACGCGCCCCGGGGCGTGGACCGCATCATCGAAGTGGCACTCTCCGACAACGCCGACCTGGACACCGCCGTCGCCGCGACGGACGCGGTCATCGCCGCCTACGCCACCCGCGCCGACCGCACGGAAATCCCCTTCTGGCCACTGCTGTTCAACAACGTCACCCTGCGGCTGCTCGGCAGCGACGACTTCCCCGCCGAGGCCAGACGCCAGGCCGCCCGCGACCTCACCGCCGCGGCCGCCGTGGGCGCCCTCACCGTCGACGTCGGCGACCGCTACCCGCTGGAGGACATCGCCAAGGCCCATGACCGCGTCGACGCCGGAGGCCGGGGCCGGGTGCTGGTGACCATCCCCCACTGACCGTCCCCGACCGACCGGGCCACCGTCACGTGCCACCGTCACGGGGCGGCCGGTGGGACGGCCGACGGGACCGCCGGTCGTCGGGCCGTCAGGCCGTCAGGCCGTCACCGTCAGACCGTCTTCACCACCTTCATCGTGAAGTGTGAGGTGACGTTCTTGATCCGCGGGATGGTCATCACGTGCCCGCTGAGGAAGGTCTCGTAGGCGGACAGGTCCGCGACCGCCACGCGCACGAAGTAGTCCGGGCTGCCGAACAGCCTCCTCAGCTCGATGACCTCCTCGGCCTGCGCCATGGTCTGCTCGAAGCGTTCGACCGTCTCCGCGTCCTGGGCTTCGAGGCTGAGGTCGATGAGCACCTCGAAGGAGCGGCCCACAGCAACGGGGTCGATGACGGCCCGGTAACCGCGGATGACACCGTCGGCCTCCAGCCGCTGCACGCGCCGCAGGCAGGGCCCTGTCGTGAGCCCGACCCGCTGCGCCAGCTCGACGTTGGTCAGCCGCCCGTCCCGCTCCAGCTCGGCGATAATTGCCAGATCGATCGCGTCCACGTCAGAAGATTGCACTCCAGACCGCCGGGCGCGCAATCTTCGCAACCACATGGCGCGCGTTTTCCGGGACGATGAACACATGCACCACGACGTTCCGTCCCGCGCGGCCACACCGGAACCCGCCCCGGTCGCGGCTCTGGCCCCCGCCGAGCGGCGCCGGCAGATCACCCTGGGAGTCCGCGACTCCTTCTCCGCAGGCCTCGGGATCTTCCCGCTGGGTATCGCTCTCGGCCTGCTGATCATGCAGGCCGGCCTGCCCTGGTGGCTCGCCCCCGCCCTGTCCCTGGCCGCGTTCGCCGGCTCCCTGGAGCTGCTGCTGGTCGGCATGATGGCCACCGTCACCCCCCTGGCCGCGGTCGCGCTGACCGTCCTCGTGGTCAACTTCCGGCACGTCTTCTACGCCTTCTCCTTTCCCCTCCACCTGGTCAGGCACCCGGTCGCGAAGGCCTACGCCGTCTACGCCATGATCGACGAGGCATACGCCGTCAACGCCTCCCTGCCCGAGGCGGAACGCTCGGCGCCCCGGCTGCTGGCGATGCAGATCGCCTGCGAGACCTACTGGGTCGGCGGCGGTCTGGTCGGGGTCGCTCTCGGCGCCGCGCTGCCCGCGCCGGTCAAGGGCCTGGAGTTCGCCCTGTGCGCCCTGTTCACCGTGCTCACCCTGGACGCGTTCCGCTCCCGCAGCGAACTCCCCTCCGTCCTGCTCGCGGGTGCCGCCGCCGCGCTCGCGCTCGTACTGACCCCGGGCCTCGCCATGTTCACCGCGTTGCTGATGTTCGTCGGCCTGCTCCTGGTGCGCCACACGCTCACCACTCGCCGACCCGCCCAGGAGACCACCGATGCCTAGCACCTCGTATCTCATCACCGTCCTGGTGATCGTCTTCGCTCTCACCTTCGCCCTGCGCGCCCTGCCGTTCGCGGTCCTGCGCGCCCTGCGCGGCTCGGCGCTGGTGCGGCACCTGTCCGTGTGGATGCCGGTCGGCATCCTCGCGATCCTCGCCGTGACGGCCCTGCACGGCACGATCACGCGCGACCCGCACGGAACGGGGTACGCGCTGCTCGCGGTCGCCGTCACCATCGGCGTCCACCTGGCCTTCGGCCGCCGCACGATCCTGAGCGTGGGCATCGGCACCGCCGTCTACGTCGTCCTGCTCAATACTCTGTGATCAGCCCCGTGATCAGCCTTTGAACAGCCCCGCGAACCGCCCGAGGAGAAACGTCCGTTGAACACCGGCACCCCGGTCCCCGACAGCTACTACGAGCGCATCGACGAGCACCGCTACAAGCCGACCGCCCACGCGGGCGGAGCCTGGGACCCCGACGAACAGCACTTCAGCCCGCTCGGCGGCCTCGTCGTCCACGCCATCGACCGTCATCTGGCCGGGCGGCCGGACTCCGGCCTGGCGACGGCCCGGATCAGTTACGACATCCTGGGCCGACCCGCTCTCGACGAGTGCGAGATCCGGGTGGAGACCATCCGCCCGGGCCGCACCATCGAGTTGATCGAAGCCGTCGTGCTCATCGCCGACCGGCCCGTGGTCCGTGCCCGCGCCTGGCTCCTCGCCACCGTCGACACCTCCGCCGTCGCCGGGGGCCCCGACGACCGGCTCACCCCTCCTCAGGCGCTCACCCCGTGGCCGATGGCCTCACTGTGGCCCGGCGGATACATCGCCTCCCTGGACGTCCGCCCGCTCGCACCACCCCGGGCGGGCCGTACGACCGCCTGGATCTCCACCCCCCACGCCCTCGTCGCCGACGAGCCCAGCAGCACGCTCGCGTCCTACCTCGCCCTCGTCGACACCGCCAACGGCATCGCCGTACGACAGCCGCCCACTGCCTGGATGTACCCCAACGTCGACCTGACGGTCCACCTCCACCGCCAACCCGAAGGCCACTGGACCGGCCTGGACACCACGGTCACCTTCGGCCCCACCGGCCAAGGCCTCACCAGCACCGTCCTGCACGACCTCAACGGCCCGGTCGGACACGCACAACAGATCCTCACCGTCCGCCCCGTACCGGGCAGGTGACACCGGACGACGCCTGCGCGCACACGGGCGGTCCTTGTCCGAGGGCCTGCGTGAGACGCGCGGTGGCTCAGGAGCCGGGCGGTTACTTGTCGATCTGGAGTACCGCCATCATCCCCTCGTCCTCGTGGTTGAGGATGTGGCAATGCAGGACCGTCTTGCCCGGATAGTCGAGGAACCGGATACGGACGACCATGTTTCCGCGTGGAGGGACGTCGACGGTGTCCCGCAAGCCGTAGTTGACCTGCGGCTTGCCGTTGATGCTCAGCACCTGGAAGTCGTTGGTGTGGATGTGGAACGAGTGGACCTCGTCGCTGTCGTTCTTGATCGTCCACTCCTGGACGGTGTTGAGCTTGGCCCGGAAGTCGATGCGGTTGTGGTCGAACTGCTTGTGGTTGATGTAGAAGAGCGTGCCCGCCTTGTTCTCCGTGAAGATGACCGTCTTGCGTGCCGCGACGGGCTCCTTCGCGAGGTCGTCCACCGGGGCGAAGGCGGTGGGCAAGGCCGCGGGTCGCATCGGTTCACCCCCGGACTGGACCGTGGCCAGTGTCGCCTCGGGGAACTGGTTTCCGGCCTTGCCGGAGTTGTACGGCAGGGTCCGCAGTTCCGACACGCCGGCCTTCGGACCCTGTACGAGCACGTCGTAGCGGGCACCGGCCGGGATGACCATGGAGTCGACGGAGTAGACCCTGTTCACCGGGTAGCCGTCCTGGGCGACGATGTGGAACTTGGTGCCCGGCAGCGTCACTTTGTAGAAGATGTTGGCCCCGATGTTCGCGAGGCGCCACAGCTGGGTCTCGCCGGGCCTGATCCGGATCCGTGGGTTGAGCTGCCCGTTGACGGTGCGTGTCGTGGGTGCACCGATCTTGAGATGCGAGGTCTTGATCTGGTCGCCCACGAGTTGGAAGTCCTTGAGCGCGACGGCGTGCTCGGTGATTCCGCGGAGCGGCGCGGGCAGATACCTGTCGAGGCCGTCCACCACGATCAGACCGGACATGCCGCCGGCGGTCTGGGGGGCGGAGAGCGTGTGCGGGTGCGGGTGGTACCAGTACGTTCCCGGTTCCAGGCTCTTGGGGAAGGTGTACTCGTAGGTGAACGTCTTCCCCGGCTCGACCTTGAGGAAGATGTTGTCCGCATGGCCGACGGGCGAGACGTGCATGCCATGGACGTGCAGATTCGTCTGATGGTCGAGCTTGTTCTCGAAGGAGATCTCCATCCGGTCCCCCGGCCGCAGACGCAGCGTGGGCGGCATGTACATCCCGTTGTACGTCAGGGCCCACAGATCGCGGCCCGCCAGGCGCACCTTCTTGCGTTCGACGACGATCCTGGTCCTGAGCAGTCCGTTCCTGCTCACGATCTGCGCGGGGTCGCGCAGATCGTGCGTTGCCCGCGCGGTGAGGGCCGGCGACGGGGACACGCTCTGCAGGGGACCCGTCGACAGCCTCGGATGGCCGAGTGCGCTCATCCCGGTATGCGGGGTACACCCCGCTGCCAGTGCGAGTGCGGCAAGTGCGGATCCGATGACGGTCCGGGTGCGGCGGGCATGTGGGGACAAGCTGAACTCCCATGCACGGCACATAGGCAGAACGGGCGGCCGTGAGCTGCCATCATGCATCGGGAAATCAGGCTGAATCGGTCACGACCCCAGTGAACGGGGCAGGCATCACCTTGATGAGCGAGCCGGTTCCCCAGGGCCGCACGGTCAGGCCGTCAGCTCCGTCTGGGCCGGGGCCGCAGCAAGGGGGGCGTGGCGGATGTACCACTCGGTGGCGAACAGCCGCTCCCGTGCCTCCGGCGAAAGACCGGCGATCACCCCCGGCAGAGCTCCCCGCTCGACCTCGGAGCGATGCGCCAGTACGGCGGCGATCTTCCGCTCCATCCAGGGGCCGACATCGACAGTCGCGGTGACCTGTTCGTCCGGAACGCTGTACACCGTCTTGCGCGCACCGATCGCGGCTCGCAGCGCCGGCACGGCCGAGTGCGGGTGCGTGGCCAGGTAGAGGGCACGCGGCTGCCAGGGGGCACCGGCATCCGGGTAGAGCTGCCCAAGCCCTGCCGCTTGGGCAGCGAGCACGGTCACCCGATGGGTGTGGACGTGGTCCGGGTGACCGGGCAGCCCGCCGTAGGCGTCATGGGTGACCATGATGTCCGGGCGGAATGCGCGGATGTGCGTCACCAACCGCCGCACCGTCTCGTCGAGCGGCGCCTCGCAGAGCCGCACACGGCCCGGGGCCGAGTGCGGTACACGCGCATCGGCGTAGCCGAGCATGCGCGGTTCGCCGGCGCCGAGGATCCGCAGGGCTTCGGCCAACTCCGCGGCCCGCGGGGTGTCCGCGGCCCAGGTCGCCGTGACAACCGCGGTGCGCGCGCCCGCGGCCGCGTGACGGGCGAGCACCCCGCCGGCCGACAGTGACTCGTCGTCCGGGTGCGCGAAAACCGCGAGCAGACTCGGCACGGGCATGGGCGGACCACCTTCCGGCGCAAAGGAAGCCCGATCGTACGTCCCCCAGGGGGCGCGCTGTTGACCCCCGGCCCGCCGGAGCGCGGGCGGCTCCCGAGTCGCCCCGCGGGCGGCCTGGTTGAGGGCCCGTCGCGGAATCCGCGGGGCGGCGTCGAACCTGTCGGTTTCAGTCGGCGACCGGCACGGACGGAGCACCCGGTGGCATGTTGAACGGCGTGACCACCTGGATGGCCGAGGGCAGCGACGGTCCGTCGTCGGGGAGTGCCTTGTGGGCGCGCATGATGATCTGGCAGGCGCGGCGCATGTCCTGGCGCAGGTCATGGTGGAGGACCGCGGACAGGCGACGCTCGCGCAGCAGCCGGGTGTTGTCGTGGTCGAGGTCGTGGGCGATGAACGCCTCGCACTCCCGCCCGAGCGCGTCGAAGGCGTCGAGGGTGGCGAGGTTGCCCCCGCCCGCGGAGTAGACGGCGATGATGTCCTCGTCCCGCTTCAGTGCCTCCAGGACGAGATCGTGCTGGGTGGCGTCCAGGCCGTCGCTGTCGGTGACCTCCACCAGGGACCGTCTGGGGTCGGCGAGGCGCATCGCGCTGCGGAAGCCCATCTCGCGTTCCTCCTCGCCCCGGAAGGAGCCCCGGCTGATGGTGGTGAGCACGTTGCCGGGCCGCTTGCCCAGCCACTGTCCGAGGAGGTAGGCGGCGGTGGCCCCGGCCGCGCGGTTGTCGATGCCGACGTACGCCAGGCGTGCGCTGTGGGGCAGATCGGTGACCAGGGTGACGACGGGGATGCCGGCCGCGACCAGCCGACCGACCGCGGCCGCGATCTCCGGCTCGTCGGGGGCCTTGAGGATCATGCCCTGCGTACCACGCTTCGCGATCTTGTCCAGGGTGCCGATCAGGTCGGCGGGACGGCAGGTCTCACGGAAGTGGAAGCGCGAACGTACGAGAGCGGGATGCAGAGAGGGCAGTTCGGCTTCGAGTGCGTCCCGTACCGCGGTGGAGAACCGCTCCGGAGCCTGCATCACGATGTCGATCATGAAGGTGCGACCGCCGAGCCGGACCTGGCTCTGCTGGCGGTCCAGGTCCTTGATGGCTTCGTGCACCTCCCTGACGGTGCTCTGCGTCACGTTGCCCCGCTCGTTGAGGACGCGGTCGACCGTGGCCGTACTCAGTCCGGCCTGCCGGGCGATTTCCCTGATCGGGTAGCGGTGTCGCATGACTGATCCCAAGAGCCGATGATGCACTTTTGATGTACCGACAAGCATTGAATGATGGGTTGAGGTTCTCAAGACTGGCAGAAACGCACGGACTGCGAAAGGACCCGGATGTCTCCCACAGCCGCAGGATCGCGGACTTGGCTGACCGAGGCGGACTGCGATCTCGACGCGTTCCGCTCGCTCGTGGAGCAGCGCACCGACCCCGCCGACCACCCCTCGGCCGAGCGGGTCGAACAGAACGTCCCGCTCTACGACAGCGATCGGCTCCGTTCTCTGGCGATCTCCCCGGAGGGCCGTCGGAGCGTGCAGGACGAGTTGGTCCGGGCTCTGTCGGACGGGCCCGGCATCGTGGTCCTCAAGGGCGCTTTCCCGGACGCGGCCGTGGTGGACGCGGCGTCCGAGGCCTTCCGCGCGCTGATCGAGGAGGAGCGCGCGAGCGGCACGGCCCGCGGCGACCACTTCGCCAAGCCCGGCGCGAACGACCGCGTCTGGAACGCCCTGGACAAGGTGGCCGTACGGGCGCCCGAGGTGTTCGCCGACTACTACGCCAACGACATCCTGGAGCTGATCGCCGAGGCCTGGCTCGGCCCCGCCTACCAGGTCACCTCACAGGTCAACGTGGTCAACCCGGGCGGCGCGGCACAGAACGTCCACCGCGACTACCACCTCGGTTTCCTCTCCCAGGAGCGCGCCGCGACCTACCCGGCGCACGTCCACCGGCTCTCGCCGGTGCTGACCCTGCAGGGCGCGGTGGCCCACTGCGACATGCCCGTCGAGTCCGGCCCGACCCTCTACCTGCCGCACTCGCAGAAATTCGAGCCCGGCTATCTCGCCTGGCGACTCCCGCGGTTCGTCCAGTACTTCGACGCCCACCACGCCCAACTCCCCTTGGAGAAGGGCGACGCGGTCTTCTTCAATCCGGCGCTCTTCCACGCCGCCGGGCACAACCGTTCGGCCGACATCAGGCGCATGGCCAATCTGTTGCAGATCTCCTCCGCCTTCGGCCGCGCCATGGAGTCGGTGGACCGCGAGGCGATGGCGAACGCACTGTTCCCGGTGCTGCTGCGCCGAAAGTCCGAGGACGTCTCGGAGGACTGGCTGCGCCGCGTGATCGCGGCCACCGCCGAGGGCTACCCCTTCCCCACCAACCTCGACCTCGATCCGCCGGTGGACGGTCTCGCCCCGCCCTCCCAGGCGGACACCGTCCGACAGGCCGTCGCCGAGGACTGGGACCCCGAGCGGCTGCGCCAGGAACTGCAGGCGGGCGCCAAGCGCCGCCAGAGCTGAGAGCGACACGGCACTCATGGGATTTCTCGAGGACAGGGTGGTTCTCGGGAACGGCGGCAGTCAGAGCGTCGGTGCGGGCATCGTGCGGGCCGCCGCAGGGGAAGGTGCGGCCGTCGTCGGTGTCGGCTCCCACCACGCCCACGGCGGGCCGCCCCGCCTGGCGCC
>LRTP01000317.1 GCA_001550305.1 Streptomyces diastatochromogenes | reverse complement strand
GCTTCTCACAACATCGCCCGCAAGGGCGACGCTGTGTGGATCGCGGGGCGTGAGTCACGCGTCCCTGCCACCCCATAGGGGTGTCTGGACGGAGGAGCCCACCCAGCAGCCAGCTGGGCGCTACCTCCAAGCCCGGCCGTTCACGGCCGGGTCAAGTTGACGGACGTCTGGCCCCTGACCTGACCACGACCGCGTCACCACGCTGGAGTCGAATGCTTACCCGGAGGTGGAGACCATGTCCCGAACCGTCACCGTAGGTCTCGACGGGTCGACCGAGAGCCGGGCCGCCGCCGAGTGGGCGGCGCGCGAAGCGCTGCTGCGTGGCCTGCCGCTGAAGATCGTGCACGTCCATGAGCCAATGCCCAAGCACGTGGACCCGCTGCCGGACGACGAGACCCACCAGCGTTGGACCGAGCGACTACCGATCGAGGCCGCGGAAGGCATCCGTCTCCGGCACCCCGGCATCGAGGTGATCACCGAGCAGCTCACGGGAACCGTGGCCGACATCCTGTGCGAGGCGGCGGGCTTCGCCGACCTGCTGGCGCTGGGCTCGCGGGGGCTCGGCGGGGTCGGTGGGTTCATGGTCGGATCGGTGAGCCTGGCCGTCGTGGCCCGCGCGGAACGACCAGTGGTGCTGGTGCGGGCGGGCGAACAGGCCGCCGACGAGCACACGATGGATCCGGCGGGTGTGCCGTCCACTGCGACGCCCTTCAGGCCCGTGGTGCTCGGCCTCGACATCGATCACCCGGACGACATCCTGCTGGAGTTCGCCTTCGACGCCGCCACGCGCCGGGAGGCGCCACTGCGGGTGGTGTACGGCTGGCCCGAGCCACCCACCTCCTTCTACCGCTTCCCCGGCGACGCCGAACTCTACGACTCGCTCGAGCGCCAGCATGCCGCCGCCCTGACCGAGGTGCTGCGTCCTTGGCGGCAGAAGTTCCCGGGCGTCGAGGTGATCGAGGCGAGCCGGTGCGGCAGTGCCGTGCAGGTGCTCGTCAACGCCGCCCGCGACGCCTCCCTGGCCGTCGTCGGCCGCCGTATCCGCACCGGTTCCCTCGGTGCTCACATCGGCCATGTCACCCATGCCGCCCTGCACCACATCACTACTCCCGTCGCCGTCGTAGCGCACGGCTGACACGGCACTCTGAACCGGAGAACCCATGAACGCGGCGATCGTAAGGGCCTTCGGTCAGCCGCCGGCCGCCGGGAAACGTCCCGACGGCCGGCCCGGAGCCGTCCTGACCCGCATGCGCATCAACGACTCCAGGCTGTGCAAGCCGCGGTCGGCGCCTTCGGCCGAGTCGGCGGCCCACGACGCCTCCGCCGTCCTGACGTGGGTGAGGCTGTCCCCGGACACGCCGACGCCCAAGTGCGCAGTCGCCGGGCTCTACCCAACCGTGGGACGGTGAACAGCGTGGACCTTCCGATCATCGTTGGCATCGATGGTTCCGAGCCGAGCCTGAGGGCGGTGGACTGGGCGGCCGACGAGGCCGCCTTGCGCGGAGCCGGACTCCGGTTGGTGTACGCGTCGTTTTGGGAGCGCTACGAAGGCGCCTGCCTCGCGCACGACCTGGGCAAGCCGTCGGAGGAGGTGATGGCGCAGGACATCGTCGACACCGACGAGCGCCGGGCCCATCGCCGACAGCCGGGCGTGAAGGTCACCACAGATCTGCTCCCCGAGGAGCCGGAGTACGCGCTCGTGAGGGAGAGCCGGACGGCCCTCGCCGTGGTGGTGGGGTGCCGTGGTCGCAGCGGCTTGACCGAGACGCTCCTGGGCTCCGTCAGCGTCATGGTGGCGGGGCACGCGCACTGTCCGGTCATCGTGTTGCGCGGCAGCCACGACAACCAGGCACGCTCGGGAGTGCGCGGCCGCATCCTCCTGGGAGTCGGTGAGAAGCCGGCGGGTACGGCCGCCGTGCGGTTCGCCGTCGAAGAGGCCCTGTTGCGCGGCGTCCCGCTGGAGGCCGTACGGGCCTGGCGTCGGCCCGTACACGAGACCACCGGCCACCCGCTGATCGTCGGCGAACCGGCCCACCTGTACGAGCAGCACGCCGTGGAGGCGCTGGAAGAGGCGCTGCGCGACGTACCGGAGGGCTTGCAGGTACAACAGCGCACGGTCGAGGCCCGCGCCCGCGACGCCCTCCTGGCCGCTTCTCGCGAGGCCGATCTGCTGGTGGTCGGCGCACGGCGCCGCCACGGCCACTTCGGCCTCCAGCTCGGCCGCGTCACCCACGGAGTACTGCACCACGCCGCGTGCCCGGTGGCCGTCGTACCGGAACCTGCCT
This sequence comes from Streptomyces diastatochromogenes, assembly GCA_001550305.1. Taxonomy (GTDB): domain Bacteria; phylum Actinomycetota; class Actinomycetes; order Streptomycetales; family Streptomycetaceae; genus Streptomyces; species Streptomyces mirabilis_D. Next base: position 14,165 of record LRTP01000317.1, on the reverse strand, counting down.
GACCTCGACCAGGACACTCACCATCCCGTCCCGGTCCGCGCCCACGCCATGGATCTGTCCGAGGACGAGAACACGGCCGGAAGCAGATGAACGCCGCGGTGAAATGAAGCCCGGATTCTTTGGCGCGGTATATGCGCCGGAAACCCGGGCTGCCGCCGAGCAGTCGAAGGCTCCCCTGCTGGGTGAGGGTCCGGTTGCCCGCCCGCGGCCTCGGCCGCGACGACGCGCACGGCGATACCGGTGCGGTCGGGCAGGAACTCCTGAACGGGCGGGTGCAGCAGCCGGATGGTGACCGGCAGCCCGTCCATCGCCTGAAGGACGCCGGAACAGGGCTGTCGGGGAGGTGCCGTCGGGCCTGCGGGTGGACCGAGCGGCCCCAGGGCTGCCTGAGCCATGGTGATGTGCGCGGCCTTCGAGGGAGGGCCGACCATCTTCTCGGAATACCGCCTTCCACCGGGGACCGATACCGTGGAAACGGAGCGATCCGATGGTTCAGGGTCGGCTTGCCGAGGGGACCAGGAGGAACGATGTGGCATGCCCCGAGCAGCCCCGCGTAAGACTGCCGCAGCTTAAACTCGACGAGCTGCTGGAGGAACTGCAGGCCCGGATCGAGGCGGCCCGCGGCACCCGCGACCGCGTGCACACCCTGCTCGTGGCGGTGCTCTCCGTCGGCCGGGAGCTGGAACTGGAGCACGCGCTGCACTCCATCGTGGAGGCGGCCGCGCTGCTCGTGAACGCCGAATACGCAGCTCTGGGCGTCATCAGCCCCGACGGCAAAACCCTGTCGGCCTTCCACACCGTCGGTGTGACCGAGCAGCAGATCGCCGAAGTCGGGCCCTTCCCGCAGGGCCACGGCATTCTCGGCGAACTGATCCGCCACCCGGAGCCGCTCCGTCTGGAGAAGATCTCCCAGCACCCGGCCTCGTACGGCTTCCCGCCCAACCACCCGCCGATGAACAGCTTCCTCGGAGTCCCGATCCGAGTCCGCGGCCAGGCCTTCGGCAACTTGTACCTGACTGAGAAACGCGGCGGGCTGCAGTTCGACGAGGAGGACGAGTCGCTGCTCGCCACACTTGCCGTGGCGGCCGGCGTGGCCATCGACAACGCCCGCCTCTACGAAGAATCCCGGCTGCGCGAGCGCTGGCTGCGGGCCAACGCGGAGATCACCCACCTGCTGATGTCCGGCAGCGGGCGGGCTGAGGCTCTCGGCCTGATCGCGGAACGTGCCCGGACGATCTCGGCCTCTGCACTGGCGGCGGTCGCGATGCCGATGGAGGACACCAAGTCGCTCACGGTGGAGATCGCCGTGGGTGTCGACGCGGAGGAACACCGCGGGCTGGTGATGCCCATGCACGAATCCCTGATGGGACTGGCCTACTCCGCCGCTGCTCCGATCGCCAGCGACGACGTCACCCGGGATCCGCGGATCTGCCCGGAGCCTCCACGCTTCGGCGGACTCGGCCCTGCCGTTGCCGTCCCCATCGGTACAGGGAAAGGCGGAGTTCGCGGCGTGGTCCTGCTGGCGCGGGAGACGGGTCGGCCGACGTACTCGGGGAGGGAGACCGAGATGCTGCAGGGCTTCGCCGCGCAGGCCGCGATCGCGATGGAACTGGCCGAGCGCCGACAGGACGCCGAGCAGATCGCGGTACTCGAGGACCGCGACCGGATCGCCCGGGACCTGCACGACCTAGCCATCCAGCGATTGTTCGCAACCGGGATGACGCTGCAGAGCGCGGGACGATTCATCGAGCACCCCGAGGCGGCCGGACGGGTGCTGCGAGCCGTCGACGACCTGGACGAGACAATCAAGATCATTAGATCGACGATCTTCGGCTTGCGGACGCGTGAGGGCACGGCCCACAGCGGGCTGCGGGCCCGCGTCGTCCGTGCGGTGGGCGAGGTGAGCCCGATACTGGGTTTCACTCCCAGCGTGCGCATGGAAGGCCTCGTCGACACCGATGTGCCACGTGAGATAGCCGACCACGTGATGGCCGTACTCTCCGAGGCCCTCACCAACATCGCACGGCACGCCAGCGCCGGCCGGGCCCAGGTGGTCCTGACGACTGACGGCCACGGGGCGTCTTTGACAGTCTCGGACGACGGGGTGGGAATCACGCCCGGCGGACGGCGCAGTGGACTGCGCAACATGGCCGAGCGAGCGGAGCAGCTGGGTGGCCGGTTCGCGGTGAGTAGCCCCGACAGGGGCGGCACGCTGCTGGCCTGGTGGGTTCCGCTGCCCGTCGAGTAGGAATTGCCTTCCGGAACAGGGACCGGGAAGACGGGCCACTCGGCCCATGCCGTGAACGTGTCCCTTGCCTCAGGCTGAAGGTGTCGTAGGACGGCATCCGAAACCAAGGGAGGACGCCATGGACGGCGCTGCGACTGTGGTGGGCGACGTGATGACCCGCCGGGTCGTTGCCCTGCGCACGGGAGCGACCTTCAAGGACATCGTGAAGACCATACGGGAGTGGCGGGTCAGTGCCCTTCCCGTGCTGGATGACGCCGGACGCGTCGTCGGTGTCGTCTCCGAGGCCGACATGCTGCCCAAGGAGGAGTACCGGCGAAGTGATCTCGACCGGTATGGCCGGCTGCAGCATCCCGCCGATGTGTACAAGGCCGGCGCGGTGACAGCCGGCGAGCTGATGACCGGCCCAGCCGTCACCGTGACACCCGACGCCACCCTCGCCCGCGCCGCGCGCATCATGGCACGCCACGGGGTCAAGCGGCTGCCGGTCGTCGGGCACGATGGCGTGCTCAAGGGGATCGTCAGCCGCTCCGACCTGCTGAAGGTGTTCCTGCGGGATGACGAGGACATCGCCGAGGAGGTCCGGCGCGAGGTCGTCGAACCGCTCTTCGGTACACACGCCGAAGCGCTCCGGGTCGAGGTGCGCGACGGTGTCGTGACGCTCTCGGGCCTGGTGCACGACACCGCGCTCGTCCCGCTCGCCGCCCTGCTGGTGCGGGGCGTCGAGGGCGTGGTGGACGTGCAGTGCGCGCTGACCGGTCCGGCGAGCCATCCGGACCCCGTCCCTGACCTGCCGGACACGCGCCGGACGTCGGCCTCCACCTGACGGCGGCCGACGTCCGGTGAGAGGAGGCGGCGACCATGACGCAGACACCTCCCATGACGGTGAAACCCGCACGGCTGTGGCGCTGGCGGCGCAACCCGCTCCGGCGGCACAGCGATGTCGTCGAAGCGTGGATCGTGCTCGCCACCTGGATCTGTGCCCTTTCCGGCGGGACCCTGGCGGGCGCGGCCGCGGCCCAGGCGACGGACTCGGCGTTCGCCGCGCGGCAGGCTCAGGTCCACGCCGTGTCCGCCGTCCTCACCGACGACGCGGCGAGGACAGCGCTCGGCGGGAGCGGATACGACGACGGCCGGGTATGGGCGGTCGTGCGCTGGACGACAGCGGACGGAGCCGTGCACACCGACCGGGTGAAGGTGCTCCCCGGTGTTCCGGCCGGCACTGGGATCACCGTATGGACGGACCATATGGGTCGCGTGGTGTCCGCACCCGTCACAGGTGCGGCGGCCACCCTGCAGGCGGCCCTGACCGGAGCCCTCGTGGCACCCTCGGCGGGCGCGGCGGTCTGGACCGCTGGATGGGTGGTTCGCAGCCGGCTCGTCCGGCGGCGCATGGCGGCATGGGACCAGGAATGGAAGCAGGTCGGACCTCGGTGGGGGAACCTGAGCGGGGGCAAAGGCTGAACGCCGAGCCCGTACGGACAACAGGCCGGCCGCCAACAACCTCGATTGCCAGGGCAGCTGTTCTCGTCGCGAGGGTGCTACCCGTCGGCGGCAGTGAGCCGGCAGTCCACGCCCACCACTCCCTCGACGCCCCGCACGAGACGGACGGCAAGCGGAATGCGGGCGGCGTCCGTAACTCGTCCGGTCAGGGTCGCGACGCCTTCGGTGACCATGATGTGCACGGGCTCGACCGGGGCGGGGAAGAGGACGTCCACGATGTCGCGCCGGATCTCGTCGGCGAGATGGTTGTCCGGGCGCAGAAACACCTTGAGCAGGTCCCCGCGGCTGACGACGCCTTCCAGAACGCCCTCGGCGTTCACGACGGGCAGACGTTTCACATGTCGCAGGGCCATGATGCGTGCGGCCTCGGCGAGCGTGGCGTCGGCGTGGACGGTGACGGCCGGGGTGCTCATCAGCTCCTCCGCGCTCACCGCCCCGGCCTTGGCCAGGTCGGACAGCCGTTGCAGCTGGGTGAACCGGTCCGGGTCGCTGTCCCGGAACTCCTCCTTGGGCAGCAGGTCGGCCTCGGAAACCACTCCGATCACCCGGCCGTCGCCCTCCAGCACGGGAAGGGCGCTGACCTGCCACTGCTCCATGCGCTCGACGACGTCCTTGAACAGTGTCTTGCGGCCCACCGCGACGACGGCACGTGTCATCACGTCACTCACCCGGTGCGGGCTGCTGTCCATGCTGTCCTCCTTCTGAGGCCGGGCGGTCACGTCAGGCCACGGCTGCCGTAGGGGGCGTAGAGGTCGAGCAACCGGACCCGGGAGGCGTGCAGCCGCTGGGCGACCACACGGCCGACCCAGACCGCGATCGCCCGGCCGAACTCGGCGTCCTCGGCGCACATCGCCCGGACCGCCTCGGCGTCGAACCCCCAGGCCCGCACCGGGCTCATCGCCTCGGCGCCCAGCTGCCACAGGTATGGCGGGAAATGCCAGGACCAGCCGACCAGTTCGCCGTGACCGAGCGACTCGATGACGGCGGGACGGCGGCCGGGCACATACAGGTCGAGGGCGACGGTGCCGGTCCGCACGATCCAGAAGCGATCGGCGCGCCGACCCTCCTCGAACAGGCGACTGCCCGCATCGAAGGAGACCTCGCGGGCAAGGCGCATCAGGCGGTCGCGGTGCTCGGTACGCAGGGCCGTGGTCATGGTGGTGGCGGAAGTCATCACACCGGTTCCCTTCATGGTCTCTGCTTCCAGCGTGAACGCGGACAGACCCCGCCACCACAGGCCGCTCGGATCCGATCAGGGCCCTTCGGCCCCTGCGAGCCGGCATCGCCGCCCCCCCCACGCTGGAGGCACCCGACTGGAGGGCAGTCACCATGAGCGTCTCCACGAGCATCGCGGTCGGCGACCCGTTCCAGCACGATGCAAGTGTCGGACGGGCGGTACTTTCCCGCCACTCTCCCGCCTGCGCGGGCGGGCGCTGAAGAAGCCCTTCCCACCCCGCACCGTCCTTGCGCAGTGCGACCTCGATATGGGCGGCTGATCAGGCTGTGGAACCGCACCGAGCTGACGGTGGTTCTGGAGGCGGTGCACCCCCACCCGAGTCACCCCGGCCGCATCCGCCGTCTGGAATGGGACGCCGCCGACCGGCCCGAGCGCTACGCCGTCGAGGTCGCCGGCACCTCGCTCGGACCAGGTCTGTCACCGTCTGTCGCCGCCGCGGGGGATGTCCTCGTCGCATGGCGCGAGGACGGGATCGTCCGGCACCGGGTCGCCGCGGCACGCGCAGCGGCCGACGCGGCCACGGCATGACGAGACGGGAAGGGCCATCCGCTTCTCGCGGATCCGGATTGCGCGGTGCGCGGCTTCGGGCCGCTTCTCCGCGTCTCCAACGGGTCCTGCCCGCCACCACCAGCACATCACGTTCTACCGCCGGTGCAACAGTGCCGTTCGGCCCTAATCCTGCTGCACACACGAGGAGTCGACACCGCGACCACGGCGATTGACCACGGCGGTTCCCCGCTCCGCAACACAGGCACTCGGCGGGTCACGGCCCGTGCTGCTCAGGTTCCTCGGCGGTGTCGGCACGGACACGGGCAGCGAGTTCTTGGTCGAGAGTGACCATGCGCGGAACCCTCAGCCGGCAGAGGCCGCCCCGACGGCGTCCGCAGGTCCTGAGGACCGGGCCCGCGAGGAGTGCGGGGGCGCGTGTCCACACGGCCGGTCTCCTTCGAACTGTGGGGACCGGGTCAGCGCAGTCGGCGCAGATACGGGTCGTGGGCGTGGCGCGGGACGAGCCGGACGCGGGCGTCGAGCGTCCCGACCCCGTGCGGCCCGGCGAGAACTGGGTTGAGGTCGGCATCGGTCAGCTGAGGCAGGTCCGAGGCCATCCGCGAGAGTTGGTGCACTCGGCCGGCGAGAAGTAGCTCTCCTCCTGTGTGAAGTGCAGGCGGAGGACGGTGTGCGGCGCGAGCGAGGGGTCGGGCGGGCCGCCGGGGCCCGGCTCGACGCCCGGCGCGTCATATCGCGCCTGTCCCATCCCCACGCGAAGGGCTGCGTGATCGTCCTCGGTAACGAGCACCCTTGGCCGCCCGGCCGAGCTGCCACTTGCGGCTCACGTGCTCCCAGGGCAGCAGATCCTGTTCATCCACCTCTCGGCGATGAGGGCCCATCGGTCCCATGCATTGGCCTCACCGGCTCATGACGTGCTGCACGGTCTGGGCGAGCGTGAGAACCAGACACTGCGAAAGCCGCAGGCACCGGCCCCTGGCTCGCGGTGCCCTGGAGGGAGATGAGTCACCGTGATGTTCTGGTACGACCACAATGTCGGCGGATGGGGCTGGTTCGCCATGTCCGCCGGCACGATCCTCTTCTGGGCCCTGATTATCACCTTCGGCGTCCTCCTGTACCGCGCCCTGGCGAAGCCGGGAAGGAGCAACGACCGTTCCGATGCCCGGCCTCCTGGGCCGTCGCCCGAGCAGTTCCTGGCAGAACGCTTCGCCCGGGGAGAGATCGACGAGGACGAATACCACCGCCGTCTGACCGTTTTGCGGGAGACCACTGGATGCGGGCCCCGGCCCAGCCAACGCTGACCGGAAGGAGGCAATCGTGGACGAGAGGCTGTCTGTGGGTGCCCTGATGAACGAGGCGCCGTACTCGATCAGCGAGGACGAGACGCTGCTGTTGGCCTGGGAGGTGGTAGAGCGGTCCGGGCAGCGTCATCTGCCGGTGATCCGCCAGGACGGCTGCTGCGCCGGTGTGCTGGACCGCGCCGAGCTCGCCGTCGCCTGCGCGGACCCCGCGGTGACGTTGTCCTGCCGGACGGTGCGCGACCTCGTGCACCGGCGCCGCACGGTCACGGTCCATCCGGAGGAGTCGACGCTCCGCGCTGCAGCCGTGATGACGGAGGAACACCTGGACGCGCTGCCGGTCACCGACCCGCAAGGCCGACTGACCGGCCTGCTCACGGCGCAGGACTACGTGGCCGCCGCTGCTGGTCTGCACGAGCACACTGAGTCGGCGCAGGAGACGCCGCACGCACGGCCTACGCTGCCCGGGCTGCCACCTCGTCGAAGGGAGCGGGAACACGGTATTCCCATCCCTTGAAGGTGCGCGCCGATTCCGTTCAGAGGTTCTTCCGGTGTTTCGGTGGGCAGCGCGCACAGAGGGCGGGCGTTGATCGTCCTCGTGGGGGCTGGGTGGGACGTCTGGTCTGTAGCCAGGGTGCCGAGAGCACTTCGGCAAGACGGACGCGGTGCCGGCCGCCTGCCCCTGCTGCGCCGAGCGTCGTACTTTGCCGTGGTGCCAGTCATGTCCAGGGGTCACCTCCGCCGATCGGTCGGGGCTGCTGAGTCCTTCGCAAGAGTGAGGCCCCCGGGTGAGGCTGGAACCACGGACGGCCGACATGTGGACAGACTCGCACCTTCTGCAACACGGGAACGAACTGCGGGCTGTCGGTGGGCTGTCGGCGGCCTGTCCTGCGGTCAGGACGAGCGCCAACGGACGGCACTTGCGGTCCGCGGCGAGATGAACCTTGCTCGTCAGCGTCCATGGCCTCCTTGCCGATGCACATCCCGGCGGCGTCGTGATGGGCGCGGGCGCTGGTGGAGTCCACGCTGACCAGGGACAGATCCGTCCTCCTCTGGCGGGCGGCCTCGGCGATCACGCCTTCCGGCAATGCGGTGAAGACGCCGGCATCCCTCCAGACCCGGAGGCGGCAGTGGACCGTCGCCCACGGACCGAACTCACCCGGCATCTCCCGCCACTGACTGGTGCGCAACCGCCAGACCCCCTCGAACTGCTGCCGCGCCGCTCGGGGTACGGGCCGTATCCACCTCTCGGCAGGAACGGCTCGATCAACTTCCATTGCTTGTGGGTGAGTTGCCTGCCACAGCCACAGCCTCCAGGGTTTGCGGAAGGGGAGTACGAGGTGACAGCGGAATCGGGGAAGCCGCTCCGAGGCCATGATCCACTTTGCCGAGATTACCGCTGGCTGGTGGCGATGTAGGTGCCGTGCCAGGTGTGGTACCAGACCTGGCCGTTGGAGGCATTGACCGACAGCATGCCAGTGATCTTCCCGTCCCGCATGGTGTGCAGGGTGTAGTAGCCGGGGTAGGGCTCCGGGTCGCCTGCGGTCAGTGTGTTGCCGTGGTCGCGGAGCCACTGCTGGGCGATGCTCCGGGCCTGTGTGGCCGAGATCCGGGCCTGGCTTCGGCTGCCGTAGTGCATGCCGTAGTCGGTGTTCCACATCATCGCGGGCCCGTACTCGATCTGTACGGCCCCGTCGGTGGGGTTGACCAGGGCCTCGGTGGCCGGATGGCCGTCGGCGGTCCGCAGTTCGGCGTAGAAGTTGCGGGAGAACTGCATGATCTCGCCGACCCGGAGGCCGAGCCGGTCGGCGAACGCCGTCGCCCGCTGGCGGGCCTGGTCGAGGGTCTGTACCCGGGTGCCGTTGCCTGGCAGCCACCAGTTGCCCATCATGCCGTTGCCCATCATGCCGGGCCCCCATGAGCCCCCGCCGCCGCCCATCATGCTGGAACCCGAATTTCCGTTCCACATGTCCGGTCCCCACCCGCTGGTGGGCCCGGCCGGAGAGGGAGTGCCATCGGGAACGGTCGGTGTGCCGCCGCCCGGCACGGTGGGGCCAACCGAGACGGCGGGCGGAGGACTGGCGGGCCCACCGATGGAGGTGCTGCCGTTCCCGCCACACCCGCCGATGGCCACGGCGCCCGCCAGGGCCAGGGCCGCCGCGGCGGCGACACGTGCATGTCTACGGATCATGGTCCTCACCTCTGCGGTCGGGTTCCTGTCGACGACCGCCGGACCGGGGCCGCCGACTGTCTGGTTTCCAGCCTTCCGCGGGCAGGTGGCCGGCGTCGTGGGCCGTTCGGCCCACACCCGCCGACGACCGGCACACGAGTTCCGTCACCATGCATCGGATGCGGCACACCAGCGCGAGGAGGACCACGACGACTGGAGCCGCTGGGCGGCCGACGACGCGACGGCGAGGGCCTGCCGTTGGGGTCAGGCCGCAGGAAAGTGCGCTGGGTGCTGTCCGGCCGGAGTGCGCGGGGTCTGACAGGTACGGCGTGAGCGCGGGTCGGCGGCCGGGCGCGGGACACCGGGTGTCTCCCGCCGGATCGGCAGAGCACTCGACGGGCCGGCCGGGCAGACCCGCGAGCATCTCGCCCGTCACCTGCCGGCCGCGGGGCCGGAGCAGTTGCGTGGGCTGGAGGGGTGGTCGCAGCTGTACGGCCACCCCTGCCCAGCAGGCCGAAACGACCATGATGGCCGATCACGCTGTTGTGATTGGCCTACCTGTCCGTGATGAGCGCGTTCGCCGTGCTGCGCCTGCCGCTGATGGGTGACCGGGACAAGGACACGCAGATCCTCGCTCTGCTCATCAGATCACCGTACTGGAGCGCCAACTCGGCGGAGGAAGAGTCCGGTTCACCCGCAGGGATCGGCGTTCGTGGCGGCGAACCGGAGTCCCGGGAGGACTGACCGGTCATGATCGGCGTGCGGGTGGCGGGGTTCCTGATCACGCACGGCCTGCTGCACCGCGGCATCGGGGCGACGCCCGCGCCCGCCGACAAGCTTCCCTTCGACCCCGGACGGTCACGGCGGCCCACGTCTCCGCCGCGCCCGCCAGGCCCGTGGCGTCGGCACTCGCCTGGTACACCGCACCGCTGTAGCGGCGAGCCCCGGAATTCAGCGGAGAGATCCGGGCCATGCGGTGACCACGGCGAAGGCGACTCCCACGTCGAGCAGGACTGCCGAACCACCATTGTTCCGGCATGCGTACGCGACACGAAGAAGCCGGCCGTCACTGGAAGGCGGCGTGGATCTCCTGTTCGGTGTCGGCGAGGAGTTCGTCGCCCGGCTGGAGCCGCGTCTTGGGGGTCGTGTCGTTGGGCTGTCCGTCGCGGACGACCGTGACGATGACGGCGCCCGCGGGGAGCGTGGTCTCGGCGAGCGTGCGGCCGACCGCAGGCGGTGTCAGGGTGGAATGACCTGGCGCCCAGGAGGGATCATGGTTGACGTACGCGGGCCGATCGTCGTAGGGGCGGACGGATCCGATACCGGCGCACGTGCGGTCCGTTGGGCCGCTGTCGAAGCCGCTGCCAGGGGCGCGGACCTGCACATCGTGCACGCCACCGCCCTCGACGCTCCGGGCGGGCACCGGCCCGACTACGCGGCCCGGCTGGTGCGCGAAGCCGGACAGGACATCCTGGATGAAGCGGTCGTGCAGGCCGTCGGTCAGGTGCCCGGACTGGGCGTCACCTCCACCCTCAGCCGGGACTCGGCGGCCCGGGCCCTGCTCGGCGAAGCAGGGTCGGACGGAATGATCGTCGTGGGTTCGCGTGGGCTCGGTGGGTTCGCGGCGCTCTTGCTGGGCTCGGTCGGACTCCGGGTCGCCGCCTGTGCGACGGTTCCGCTCGTCGTGGTCCGTGGAGAGCACGAGCCCGTCCCGACGGGTGTCGTAGTGGCCGCCCTACGCAACGAGAGAGACCTCGACGCGGCCCGCTTCGCGGCTCGCGCCGCCGGTCGGCGCAAGGCGTCGCTGCGGGTGTGGAGTGCGTACACGTTCTACCAGTACGCCGGGAGCATGGTGCCGATGCTCGACGACGTCACGGAGATCGCCGAGGAGCAGGCGAGCGCCACCGCCCGTCTCGTCGCACCTCTGCGGGACGAATTCCCCACCCTGACGGTGACCGTCGACGTCGTACGGGCCCCGTCCGTGGCCGGTGCCCTCGTCGACGTGTCCGCCCACGCCGACCTGCTCGTCCTTGGTGCTCGTCGCCCCGAACACACGATCGGCGCGCCCTTGGGCCATGTCGCCCACGCCGTGCTGCACCACGCGTACTGCCCCGTGGCGATGGTCCCGGACGACGAGCCCCACCGCGCCGATGGCGTCGCACCCCTGAGTCACCCCGGCAGCTGACCGAGGGAGCGCCGTGTGGCGTCGCTCAGCGTGTGCTGCTGGAGCAGTCGCATCAGGTCGTGCGGGGTGACGATCCCCACGAGGCGCCCGCCGTCGACGACCAGGATCCGCATCGCGGTCTGCGTGTGCACCCGTGAGAGAACGTCGTTGAGCAGTTCGTCCGGGGCGGCCAGGGTGAGTTGCGACAGGGGCGTGGCCACGTCGCGTACGCGCACCGTCGCCCGGCTGTCGGTCGGCACGGTGGCGATGGTGCGCATCTGGACGATCCCGGTGGGGCGGGCGTCCAGGTCGAGCAACGGTATCGCCGAGTGCCAGGCTCGCAGCGCGACCTCGTCGATGAACCGGTCCACGGTCAGCCAGTCGGATGCCGTGGTCACCGGACTGGACATGGCCTCGGACACCCGCACTCCGCGCAGCACCGTGGTGAGGACGGCCCGTTGTCGTTCGGCGCCGGCGGTGACGGCGATGAACAGGCCGATGAAGGCCAGCCACAGACCGCCGGTCGCCCCGCGCAGCAAGGCCAGCCAGCCGACGGCCATCAGCAGCATCCCGACGACCTGGCCGCCCCGATCGGCCGCCAGCTCGGCGCGGTCGCGCTCCCCGGTGCGCCACCACAGAGCGGCGTGCAGTACGCGGCCCCCGTCGAGCGGCACGGCGGGCAGCAGGTTGAGCACACCGAGCAGCAGGTTGGCCCAGCCCAGCCAGACGAGGAGGGCCGCGGGTACCGCCCAGCCGGAGACGCTGTGCAGGCCCGCTCCCGCGGCGAGGGCGACGCCACCGATGAGGAGGCTGGTCATGGGTCCGCTCGCGGCCACCGCCAGCGCCACCGGGGCGGTGCCGGGCTTACCCGTGCGGGTCATTCCGCCCATGGCCCAGAGGGTCACGTCCTCCACCGGGACGTTGTTCCTGCGGGCGGTGGCCGCGTGCGTGGCCTCGTGCAGCAGCAGGCTCGCCACCAGCAGCACGGCACCGGCCAGGCTCACGAACGTGTACACGAGGGTCGACCGGCCGGGAAGCCACGCGGGCAGCGTGTCGTGCCCGAGACCGTATGCGATCAGAACCACCAGCAGCGGCACACTCCAGTGCATGCGCAGCGGCACCCCGAACACCCGGCCGATCTGGAACGAACCCTTCATGGGTGCAGCCGCCCTCGGTCAGTGCGCCGTGAGATGTTCGGAGACCTCGACCACGTCGTCGATCTCCTCGATGGATTCGAGCAGCTCCGGGATGAGCGATCCGTCCATCTCGCCCCTCACGCTGACCACGCCGTTCTCCACGGTCACCTCGAAGGCGTCGGGATCGAGAAGGAAGTCCTGCCGGATGATCCGGGTCTCGATCTCCTCGCGGATCTTCGTGTCGTCGCGCACCAGAGCCCGTACCAGGTCGATCCGGCTCACCACGCCCACCAGCCGGTCCTTGTGATCGACGACCGGTAGCCGCTTGAGGCGCGAACGCGCGGCCAGCCAGGCGGCGTCGGCCACCGTCGTGCCGGGAGCGACGGTGATCGCCGGGGAGGTCATGAGGGTGGCCGCGGTCTCCCCGCGGCCCTTCTCGTACAGGCGGTGCTCCCGGAGCCGGCGAATCGGACCGGGGTGAGGGACCGCCACTTGCGCCGCCGCCTTGGCCAGCAGGTCGGACTCGGAGACCACGCCGATCACCCGGTCGTCGGCGTCGACCACGGGCACGGCGCCGAGGTGCTCACGGGACAGTGTCCGGACGATCTCCAGGAAGGCTGTCTCGCCCGGTACGGAGACGGCCGGCACGCTCATCACCTCGCGCACACGTGGGGTGGCGGGGGCCGACTTGTCCTCGTCGAGGAGGGGTCGCGGCTCCTTCGGGCGAGAGGGGCGAGTGGGCTGCTCGCCGGCGCGCGCCGCGGAAGCGGTGGCCACGGCGCTGAGATAGCGCAGCATCAGGTCCTGACGGTTCTCCTCGCCGGGCCTCCAGCCGAATCCGGGCACGACCTTCCGCGCCTGCCGCTCCACGGAATCACGTTCGAGTCCACTCATGGCAGCCTCCCTGCAGCATCCGGCCGAACCGTCTACGGGACCAGTCTCATGCCGGTGGAACGGCTGAGCACAGGGCCGGTCGGCCCCGGGTCGGGGACGGGCGGCCCCACTCCGCGAGCTGCGTTCCTCCCTAACGTGGACACTGGACTGGGAGTGACGCGACCGACTCGTAGGAGCGCTGTTGTGGCGGGATTCCGGGATTTCCTGATGCGGTTCCGGCCGGTGGGTCTGCCCGGTCCGGCCGCCGCGGGAGGAGTGCCCGCCGACCGGTCGGCCGAGCTCGCCGCCGAGCTGGAGCCGCCGCTCGTACTCCTGGAGGAGACCGAGGCCGAGGCGCGGGCCGTACGGGAGCGGGCGGACGAGGAGGCGACCCGGCGCCGTCGGGCGGCCGAACGGACTGCGAAGGACATCGTCGAACAGGCCCGAGCGCGTGCACCCGTCGTACGGGAGCAGAGCGCCGCCCTGGTGCGCGACGCCACCAAAGCCGAGGCCACGGAGCTGCTCGCGGCCGCCGCGCGCGACACCGCTGTCCTGCGGCGCCGGATTGAGCTCCGCACGCCCGCACTCGTGGACCGTCTCGTGGACGCTCTGGACAAGGAACTGACGGCCCCGGACGACGAGCGCCGGGAAGGGGGTCCGCCGCCATGGGCGCCGGCTGGGTAGCGGGCGTGACGCGGTCCAGGGCCATGCTGTCCAGGTGTCTGGGCGCCGGGGCCCAGGACGTGGCCGGCGCCGCGACACTCGACGACGCGCTGAGGTACCTCGGTGCCACGGCGTACGGGCACGATCTGGGCTCGGAGGCCGACCTGGCCGACGCCCAGCGGGCGGTGTCGGCGACCCTTCTGTGGCATCTGCGGGTGCTCGCCGGATGGCAGCCCCGCGCGGGCGCCACCGCCGTCCGGCACCTCGCCTCCGGATTCGAGATCGCCAACGTGGACGACCACGCACGCGCGCTGTCGGGCGCGACCCCCTCTCCGCCCGCGCGGCGCGCCTACGGACTGGGCGCGTTGG
>LRTP01000316.1 GCA_001550305.1 Streptomyces diastatochromogenes | reverse complement strand
GCCGCGCCAAGGCCATGGGCCTGTACGGGGCCACGGCCGGTCTGTCCATGGTGGCCGGGCAGATACTCGGCGGCCTCCTCGTCGCGGCGGACATCGCGGGCACCGGCTGGCGCGCGGTGTTCCTCGTGAACGTGCCCGTCGTGATCCTCGGCCTGATCCTGGCCACGCGCGCCGTCCCCGAGACGCGCTCGCAGCACCCGGAGCCGATCGACACCCCCGGCACGGTGCTGCTCGCCGTGTCCCTTCTCGCGCTCCTCGCCCCGCTCACCGAGGGCAGGGCGGCGGGCTGGCCCCTGTGGACCTGGCTGTCGCTGGCGCTGTTCCCCCTCGCGGCGGCGGCGTTCTACTTCGTCGAGCGCCGGGAGGACCGCCAGGGCCGTACGCCCCTGGTGCCGCCGAGCCTGTTCGCGCTGACCTCGCTCCGCCGGGGCCTGATCATGATCGTGCCGTTCTCGATCGGCTTCAGCGGCTTCATGTTCGTCATCGCGGTGGCGCTGCAGCGGGGTGCGGGCCTCGGCCCGGTCCCGGCGGGCCTGGCCCTGGCACCGATGGCCGCGGTCTTCTTCGTCGTCTCCCTCTGCGGCCCCCGGCTGATCGCCCGCTACGGCACCCGGATCGTCACCGCGGGCGGGCTGATCCAGGCGGTGGGCGTGGGCCTCATCGCGCTGGCCGCCTGGCGGTCCTGGCCCGACCTGGGCGTGTGGCAACTGCTGCCGGGCGCGGCGGTCGCGGGCGCGGGCCAGGCGCTCCAGCTCCCCGTCCTGATCCGGATCATCCTCTCCGAGGTGCCGTCCGCGCGGGCCGGCGTCGGCAGTGGCGTCATGGCCACCACCCAGCAGTCGGCCCTCGCGGTCGGCGTCGCCACCCTGGGCACCCTCTTCCTGTCCCTCGCCGCGAGCGACGGCATGCGGGACGCCCTCGTCACCACCCTCCTGGTCCAACTGGCGGGCGTGGCCCTGACGACGGCCCTGAGCCTGCGACTGCCGCGCACGATCAGCTGAGCTGTGGGGGCAGCTGGAGCAGTTGGAGCATCCGCTGCATGACGGGGACGGGCAGGGACGGGTGCCGGGCCGCGGGCTCCGCGGTGTCGGGGTCGCGCAGCAGCCGGACGACGACCCGAGCGGGAAACCGCGCGTGCCAGAAGGCCGCCTGGCGTATGTGGCCGTGCGGGTCGTCCAGCAGCCGTACCGCAGACGCCGCCGTCAGCCGCGGGTCCTTCGCGGCCCGGTATCTCACCTCGTCGTCCGGGTCCCGGCTGAACCGCTCCACCAGTTCGGGCGTCGACTCCGGGTCGTCCAGGGCCAGTTGGCGCATCCGGGGGTTCGGGTCGTCGGCGTGGCGGAGGAGATCGTGGCGGGGGAAGTTCGGGTGACCGTGCGGGCGGTCGGGGGCGCTGAGGCTCCCGGTCCACCACTGCCACACCCGCAGCAGCATGTCGGCGGGCGCGTCGTCGCAGGACTCGGCGAGGAAGAGCTGCACGACGCGGTCCTCGTCCCGGGCGAGGAGTTCCACGACGTCCGGCGGAAGACGCTTGGCGCGGGCGACGCTGCGGCGTACGAGGGGGTGGGCGGATGCGGCCAGCCGGCGCAGGGCGGCGGGGTCGTCGTGCAGGTCCGTGACCCAGTCGAGCGGATAGTGGTGCAGACGCGGATCGAAGTCGATGTCGATGCCGGCTCGTTGTTCCTCGGTGAGGTCGGGTCGCGTGGAGACCGCGAAACGGACGGACTCGTCCTGGTCCCGGCCGAGGAGGGCCACCAGGTCCGGGTCGAGGCCCGGGCTGCCCGCGAGGGAACGGCGCACGACGGGTTCGCCGTGGTGGGCCAGGTGTTCCGCGAGTTCGCGCTCCAGACGGCAGGTCGTCACGGCACGGTCCTGGAACCCCCCGTAGGCGGTGTCGGAGGCGAAGTCGGCGGCGAGGAAGACGGACCGGGGCATCGGATGGTCCTGGTGGTGCCGGAGCAGGGCCTCCGCACGGACCTTGCCGCTGGGGTCCCCGAGCAGCTTGTGGCGGGTCTCCTTCGACAGGTGGGGCCAGGCCCGTCGGCAGGCCGAGACCCGTACCGTCCACTCGGGGTCGGTGGCCAGCGCGGACAGCAGGTGCGCGGACAGCCCGGACAGTCGGGCGGTCTCCGCACGGACCCGGGCGGACGGATCCACGGCGAGCCGCTCGCAGGCGGATCCGGTGAGCTCGACGCGCCGGTCCGCCGCGAGCATGGTGAGGATCCACCGGTGCCGCTCGTTCCGCTCGGCGAGGATCAGACGGATCCATTGATCGGCCGTCATGTTCGGCTGGGCCTCGGCCAACTGCGCCCGTATCTGCCAGTCCGGGTGCACCATGGCGGCCTCCACGACCGCCGTCGGCATCGCGCTGTACTTGAGGTAGGTGGAGCGGCCCTGTAGACCGGCGCGCAGGTCATCGGGGGTGGCCGGGTTGAGCGCCAGCCCGTTCGCCCACGACGTGAGGAGCCGCTCCGAAGGGTCCAGCCCCTCGAACGCCGGCTCCCAGGCGACGGCCCGCTCCTCAGGAGTCTCCCGTGCCGTCGCCCGCGCGGCCGCCTCCCGCCGCTCCCGCATCCGGTCCACGACGACGAGCCGGATCCCGTCGTCCTCGGATGTCGTACCCAGCAGGCTGTCACCGTCCGTGGAGAGCGCGACGAACTTCGGCTCGCCGGGCCGTTCGCCCAGCACTCCGGCGAGGTCCCACCGGTCGGTGAGCCGGACCGGCGTCCAGTCCCAGGGCGCGCTGCCCGTGCAGTGGTCGGCGATGTCGATGAGGAAGACACCGTCCTCGTCGAGGATCCCGCCCGCGACCGCCAGCCGGTGCCACTGCGCGTTGAACTCGCCGATCGGGTCCGCCCCGTCACCGGCCACGCGCACCACCCGCTCCGCGTCACCCGGAACAGCCGCACGCCACGCGAACCGGGGCGACGGCACCTCCTGAACCCACCGCTCCTCGACGACTTCCAGCCCCGCCCGCCGCAACAGCTCCCCGAGCTCGGCTGTCCCACGCGTCATGAATACGACTCCTCAGCGACGGAAGTGACGGACCAGGCAGAAGGGATGTCCTGCCGGATCGGCGTAGATGTGCCAGCCCCGCCCGTCGGAGACGTCGAGCGGAGTCGCGCCCAGAGCCAGGACCTGTTCCCGCGCTCGGTCCAGGTCGGGGACGCCGAAGTCCAGGTGGAACTGCTGGGGGTGGGCGGGATCGGGCCACTGCGGAGGCCGGTACTCCGTGGTCGGAACGCGCTGGAAGGCGAGGACGAGACCGGACGGCGTGTGCAGCGTCGACCAGGCCTCGTCGAGTGCCCAGCGCGGGTCGGGCCGGTTGACGGTGCCGCCGAGCAAGTCTTCGTAGAACTGGGCGAGTCGGAGCGGATCGGGACAGTCCAGTACCACGCACTGCAGTTCGGCGATCACGCGCCGATCTCAGCTTCCCGGACGGGCGAGTGGGGCGGCCAGGGTCTCCGGCTGGTGGGCGCGGCGTAGGGCGTTCGCGACGAAACCGTTCGCCTTCAGTTCCTCGACGAGGTCGTGGAGGAAGCGGACGGTCTCGGGGTGGCGGGTCCTCGTCGTGCCGACCGCTTGGCGGATCTGCATGAACCGGTCCTCGATCAGGCGGAGTTCGGGGTGTGCCGCGACGAACTCGGTCATCGGCTGCCGGATCCCGGCCGCGACCTCCAGCCCCTCGGCCCGGAACGCCTCGACCCCGTCCTCCCCGGGCACCACGCTCGCGTGCCGAAGCGTGCGGGAGAGGAAGAGGTCGTAGGCGGACCCGCGCTTCACACCGATCCGTACGCCGGGACGGTCGACCTCGGCGACGGTCGTCAGGTCCGAGTCGCGGGGGACGGCGTACACGCCCTCGATCACGACGTACGGCGCCGTGAACGCGACCTCGGCCTCCCGCGCGGGCTCGACGGCCAGGAAGCAGAGGTCGGCACGGCCCTCGGCCATCGCCTCGTACGACGTGCGGGCCGCGTCGAAGCAGAGGAGTTCCACGGGGACGTCGAGGCGGGCGGCGATCTCCCGCGCGAGGTCGACGGTGATGCCCGCCGGGGCCGTCGGTGTGCCCTGGGCCAGCACGGGATTGCCCAGGTTGATCGAGGCCCGCAGGGTGCCGTGGGGCGCGAGGTCCTTGGCGATGGCGGGAGTTCCGGTCGTCATGAGCGGAGTCTAGATCGGGGGCGGTGCGGCAGTGCGGAGGGTGGACGGGCGGAAACGGATCGTGATCGCGTACGACCACGCGGTGAACTCGCGGCCGAAGAACCCCCGTTGATCTTCCCGATGCTGCACACTCCTTGCTGCGAAACGCTTGCCGCCAACGCCTTGCCGGGCAAGCGGAGCGGTAACACCTGGAGGTGTCATGCTGCAGATCAACACGAGCAAGGTCAGCCGCTGGGACCAGCACGGCCGCGAGCACGTCGTCCATGTCCAGCGCGCCGGTGTACAGCGCACGATCAGATGCGACACCTGCGGCTGGCGCAAGGGCGCGCAGTTCCTGCCGTGGCTGAAGGCGGAGGAGCACCTCGCCGAGGCGCATCAGGCGACGGTGGACCCGACGGAGGGATAGCCCTCCGCCGGGTCCACCGGTTCGCCGGGGCCACCGGTCCGTCGGCGGCCGTGGATTCAGTCGATGCGGCGGCGCAGTCCGCGCAGGACGAGGGTGACGACCGTCGAGAACTCGGCCTCGATGCCCGGCTTTTCCCACTCGTGGGCGTAGGCGGGGTCGTGGAAACGGTTCGTGGCGTGGAAGACGGCGCGGGCCGTCGCGACGGAGTCGCCGTCCACGGTCATGAAGTCGCCCTCCATCACACCGCGATGAATGATGTCCGAGAGCTGGTCGACCAGCTCGGCGACGTGCTCCTCGACCACCGCGCTCGCCTCGTCGAGCAGCACCGAGTACGTGGCGAACAGCTCGGGATCGTCGCCCGCCTTGTGCCGCTTGGCGGTGAACAGCGTCGACAGCCAGCGCTCGAGCGCCTCCGGGGGCGGTGCGGACGACGGCCTGGCGATCTCCGCGAGTATCTGCGACGTACGGTCCAGCCAGCGCTTCGTGACCGCCTCCCGCAGCGCCGCCTTCGTACGGAAGTGACGGTAGACGCTGCCGTGGCTGACGCCGAGCGCGCGGGCCACGTCCACCACGGTGGCCTTCGCGGGGCCGTGGCGGCGCAGCGCCTCCTCGGTCGCCTCGAGGATGCGCTCGGCGGTCAGTGCTTCGGTGGTCGGTGCCATGTCGAAAACCGTACCTGGCGGCACTGTCAGCGGTCGGTGCCGAGATGTGACATCTGCGCCGCCGGGTAGCGGTCGCCCGCGGCGGCGTCCGCCGGCACAGCCTCCTCGATCGCCGCGAGGTCGGCGTCGTCGAGCGTGACGTCCAGCGCGCCGAGCGCCTCCGTCAGCCGCTCCCGGGTCCGCGCACCGACCAGCGGCACGATGTCCTCGCCCCTCGACGACACCCACGCGATCGCGATCTGCGCCACGCTGACGCCCTTCTGCTCCGCGATCTTCCGCAACGCCTCGACGAGGGAGAGGTTGTGCTGGAGGTTCTCGCCCTGGAACCGGGGGCTCATGGAACGGAAGTCGGTCGGGGCCAGCTGCCGGTCGGCCGTGAAGTGGCCGGAGATCAGCCCGCGGGACAGCACGCCGTACGCGGTGATCCCGATGCCCAGCTCACGGGTGGTCGGCAGGACCTCGTCCTCGATGCCGCGCGAGATCAGCGAGTACTCGATCTGGAGGTCGGAGATGGGGGCGGTGGCGGCGGCCCGGCGGATGGTCTCGGCGCCGACCTCGCTCAGGCCGATGTGCCTGACGTGCCCCTTCTCCACGAGCTCGGCGATCGCGCCGACCGTCTCCTCGATCGGGACGTTCGGGTCGAGCCGCGCGATCCGGTACACGTCGATGTGATCGACGCCCAGGCGCTGCAGCGAGTACGCGGCGAAGTTCCGCACCGCGGCGGGGCGGCCGTCGTATCCGGACCAGCCACCGTCCGGGTCGCGCAGGGCGCCGAACTTGACGCTGGTCAGCGCCTGCTCGCGCAGGGCCGCCGGAACCGCGCGCAGCGCCTCGCCGATCAGCATCTCGTTGTGGCCCATGGCGTAGAAGTCGCCGGTGTCGAGGAGCGTCACGCCTGCCTCGAGGGCGGCGTGGATGGTCGCGATGGACTCGGCCCGGTCCGCCTCGCCATACAGCGCGGACATGCCCATGCAGCCGAGGCCGAGGGCGGAGACCTGGGGGCCGGTGGTTCCGAGGGGGCGGGTTTGCATGAGGACTCCCTGGTGTCCCTTGAAGGATTGGTGCCCTTTCACGATGGCATGACAGCTGACAGATTTCAATATCTGTCATCTGTTATCTGTCATCTGTTATCTGTCAGCTGATATCTGTCAGCTGCCATCCGACGCTTGTCACCCACCGCCCGCCACCCCCACCCCACTTTGGTCCAGACCTATTGACGACAGGTCTGGACCGCAGGCACTGTCATGCCTACGACACCTCACCGCACCCCCCACCGGGAGGCCTCGCATGATCCGTCGGAAGCTGCGCCTGTTCGCCCTCGCACTCACCGCAGCCGTCCTCGCCCCGCTGTCGGTCGCCACCGCCCCCACCGCATCCGCCGCCGACACCTGCGCCGTGAAGTCCCGCCCGTCCGGGAAGGTTCTCCAGGGCTACTGGGAGAACTGGGACGGCTCTTCCAACGGAGTGCACCCGCCGTTCGGATGGACGCCGATCACCGACTCCCGTATCGCCGCGCACGGCTACAACGTGATCAACGCGGCGTTCCCGGTCATCCGCTCCGACGGCACGGCGCTGTGGGAGGACGGGATGGACACCGGCGTGAAGGTCGCGACGCCGGCGGAGATGTGCGCGGCCAAGGCGTCCGGGCAGACGATCCTGCTGTCGATCGGAGGGGCGGCGGCGGGCATCGACCTCAGTTCCTCCGCCGTCGCCGACAGGTTCGTCGCGACGATCGTGCCGATTTTGAAGAAGTACAACTTCGACGGTATCGACATCGACATCGAGACGGGCCTGGTCGGCAGTGGCAGCATCGGTCAGCTCTCCACGTCCCAGGCCAACCTGATCCGGATCATCGACGGCGTGCTGTCGCAGATGCCGGCCAACTTCGGGCTGACCATGGCGCCGGAGACCGCGTACGTCACCGGCGGCAGCATCACGTACGGCTCGATCTGGGGCGCGTATCTGCCGATCGTCAAGAAGTACGCGGACAACGGGCGCCTGTGGTGGCTGAACATGCAGTACTACAACGGCAGCATGTACGGATGCTCCGGCGACTCCTACTCCGCGGGCACCGTCCAGGGCTTCACCGCGCAGACCGACTGCCTGAACAAGGGGCTGGTCGTGCAGGGCACCACCATCAAGGTGCCCTATGACAAGCAGGTCCCGGGTCTGCCCGCCCAGTCGGGCGCCGGTGGCGGCTACATGTCACCGAGCCTGGTCTCCCAGGCGTGGCGGCACTACGGCACCGGTCTCAAGGGCCTGATGACCTGGTCGATCAACTGGGACGGCTCGAAGAACTGGACCTTCGGCGACAACGTCAAGGCGCTTCAGGGCCGTTGAGAGCCAGGACGGCTCGGGGAGCGGCCCACTGAGCAGTCCACTGGGCAGGTCACCGGGCAGGTCGCCTCCACCGCGCCGTCGCCGTTCTCAGCGCGCCCCCACAGTTCTCAGCGCGCCGCCGCGGTGAAGCCCGGAAGGATGAGGGTGAGCCAGCGATCGCGGACCTCGCGCGGCTGGTCGAGGGGAGCGGTGGCCAGCAGGAGGTAGAAGTCGGCGACGGTGACGTCCGAGTGGAGGTCACCGTCCGCCTGGCCTGCGGTGATGAGCTCGGTCAGCGCGGCAGCCGCACGCGTGTCGTGCTCGGGCGCGTACGAGGCGCCCACTCCCTGCGCGGCGGCCTTCACCGCGTGGTCCTGGGCCGCGGCCTCGATGACGCGGGAGACGAGCGCGGTGAGCTCGGTCATGGCGTGCTCCCCCGCCCGCACGCGGTCCGCCGCCTCCTCCACGGCGAGGGTCATCCGCTCGACATGCCGGGACAGGACCGCGCCGACGAGATCGGTCTTCGTGGGGTAGTGCCGGTAGAGCGTGCCCACCGCCACCCCGGCGGCCTCGGCGATCGCGTCCATGGGCACCTCGGGTCCGTGCCGGGTGATCAGCAGGTGCGCCGCGTCGAGGATCTTCTTGCGGTTGCGGACCGCGTCGGCGCGCAGCGGCCGGGCCTGGGTCATCGTGCCCTCCAGTCTCATCGAGGAGTCAAGCCTATGCGGTTCGCTTGCGGGAAAGTGAACCATGATTCATGATGAAGGTGAGCCATGGTTCATCTTTACCTGGCGTTCCCGCCCCGCGAGGGGCCGACTCAAAGGTTTGCCCCATGTCCAGCAAGGTCGCCCTGGTCACCGGTGCCTCCTCCGGTATCGGTGAAGTCACCGCACTCAAGCTCCAGGAGCTCGGATACACCGTGTACGGCGCTGCCCGCCGGGTGGAACGGATGTCCCGGCTCGCCGAGGCGGGCGTCCACGTCCTGCCCATGGACGTCACCGACACCGCCTCGATGCAGGCGGGTGTCGACGGGATCATCGCCGAATCGGGCCGTATCGACGTCCTGGTGAACAACGCGGGGTACGGGTCCTACGGGGCCATCGAGGACGTACCGCTGGACGAGGCGCGTGCCCAGTTCGAGGTCAACATCTTCGGTGCCGCCCGTCTGATCCAGCTCGTGCTGCCGCACATGCGGGCGCAGCGGAGCGGCACGATCGTCAACATCTCGTCCATGGGCGGCAAGATCCACACCCCGCTGGGCGGTTGGTACCACGGGACCAAGTTCGCCCTCGAGGGGCTCAGCGACTGCCTGCGCATGGAGCTCAAGCCGTTCGGCGTCGACGTGGTCGTCGTCGAGCCCGGGGCCATCAGGACGGAGTGGGGCGGCATCGCCGCGGACAACCTGCGCAAGACCTCCGGCGACACCGCGTACGCGAGGCAGGCCGACGCGATGGCCGAGTCCCTGGGTTCCGAGAGCACCGCCCGCCGCAGCTCCCCGCCCTCGGTGATCGCCGACACCGTCGCCAAGGCCGTCACGGCTCGCCGACCCAGGACCCGGTACGCCGTCGGTTTCGGGGCCAGGCCCCTCATCTTCCTGCGCCGCGCCCTGCCCGACCGCGCCTACGACGCGCTCGTCGCCCGCGCCATGGGCACACCGACCGGCGCTCGCCGCTAGGTCCTGTCGTCAAATTCCCGTCGTCCGCCCGGAGGGCGGGCCCTGCGGCGTCAGGTGCGTGCTCTCGGCGTGCCGGGCACAGGCCCTCGTACTGGATGTACTTGGGTCTGTGCCCGGTGCGGTGAGAGTGCGTGCATGGCGTCGCGGGGCAGACGGGAATTTGACGACAGGGCCTAGGACCTAGCCCCTGCCGGGGCGCGCCGCGCGGGGCGGGTGGTGCGCTGCCAGGCGTCCGCGGGTACGGGGCCCTCGGTGTCGGAGGGCTGCCTGGTCGGTGGACAGTGGCCGGCCCTGCCCGGTGGCGGTCGTCTCCGGAGGGGTGCGCGTCCGCGTCTACGAGGGTGGCGTGCATTCGGGTGATGGGGGGCGGAGTGGCGTCGTGGGGGCGGGTGGACCTGGGTGGCGGTGGTGCTGCGGGGGTCTGCGTCGGATGTCGGAGCCCCGCGTCAAGGGGACGTCGACCTCGGTTCGGTCCGTACGGTTGCCCCGGCGGAGGCGCCCTGCAGGCTTTGGCCCGGTCAAGGGCCGTACGGCGAAGACGCCCGTCCGAGTGCTCCGGTTCCGCTTCCCGGGGTTCCCGGTAAAAGAATCCAGAACGGCCGAAACCCCCAAGATCCGCAGCTAGTCTCTCATTCTGCTCGGGGCACGTGAGCCGCACGACCCCTGTGTCACCCAGGGGGACATGTGCTGTTCGTGCACGGAGGACCCACCACAGCAGTGGTGCGGGGCAGTACGGGAGAGTCCGTCGTCCTCCTCTCCGGTGAGCTGCCCGACATACTGACCGAGGGCGCACTCACCGAACTCCTCGACCTCGCCGCGGCCGTCCTCGACGAGGAGGAGTTGAAGCTCTTCCGGCGCTGCCTGGACGCCCTCGTCCGGGGCGAGGGCGGCACCCCGCGCCGCATCGAACTCGACGGCGTCGTACTGACCGTGTACGAGGACTGATCCGGGCAGACCCCAGCCCTCTGAGCCGTTGCTGGGTCGGCCCGTCGCCGTCATGACGCTGGGCATCCTCGACTTCGTCCTGGACACCGACGGCGTACACGACACCGTGCTCCGGATCATGGCCCCGCTCCCCTCCGGCAGCTGTCTCGCCCTGACCCACCTCACCACCGACGCCGACCTCGGAGGCGAGGGCGACGTCTCCCGCGCCCAGTGGCGGGCCCGGCCCGGCGCGGACGCCGTCGCCGTGAAACCCTGACGGGACCGGTCGGGGCGGTCGGGTCCGGTCGGCGTGGTGACGTCCGTGGAGGGCCTCCTGGCCCGGCCGTGTGGCGCCACGTAACGTGACACGACATGGAGACAGCCGCTGACCTGTGCCGGAAGGGTGTGTCGTGAAGATCCTCATCAGCGCCGACATGGAGGGCGCCACCGGGGTGACCTGGCCCGCCGACGTGTTGCCGGGGACCCCGCAGTGGGAGCGCTGCCGGCCGATGTTCACCTCGGACGTCAACGCCGCCGTCCTCGGCTTCTTCGACGGCGGCGCCGACGAGGTGCTGATCAACGAGGCCCACTGGTCCATGCGCAATCTGTTGCTGGAGCAGCTCGACGACCGGGCCGAGATGATCACCGGACGTCACAAGACGCTGTCCATGGTGGAGGGCGTCCAGCACGGAGACGTCGACGGGATCGCGTTCGTCGGCTACCACACCGGCGCCGGCACGGAGGGCGTCCTCGCCCACACCTACCTCCCCAACTCGATCACCGGCGTGTGGGTGAACGACGTACGGGCCAGCGAGGGACTGCTCAACTCCCACGTCGTCGCCGAGTACGGGGTGCCCGTCGTGCTCGTCACCGGAGACGACCTGACCTGCGAGGACGCGCTCGGCTACGCGCCGGAGGCACTCAAGGTCGCCGTCAAGGACCATGTGTCGCGGTACACGGCGGTCTGCCGCACACCGGCCAGGACCGCCGCCGACATCCGGGCCGCGGCCAAGGCGGCGGCAGCCCTGGCGGTGCGTCAGGAACCGCTGGTGGGTGGCCCGTTCACGGTGGCGCTCGAATTCGACGCCGAGCACCTGTCGATGGCGGCGACCGTCGTGCCGGGCGTGCGGCGCGTCGGGGAGCGCAAGGTGGTGTACACCAGCGACACCATGTACGAGGGGATTCGCACCTTCAAGGCGGTCACCACGATCGTCTCGGCCGCGGTGGAGGAGCAGTATGGCTGAGCAGAGAGCGATGAACGAGTGGGCCGTGGACGAACGGGCCATGGGCGAACGGGCCGTGGACGAGCGGGCGTTGGACGAGGTCGTACGGTTCACCTCCGATCTCATCCGCTTCGACACCACCAACCGGGGCGGCGGCGACTGCCAGGAGCGCCCCGCCGCCGAGTACGCCGCCGCGCGCCTCGCCGAAGCGGGACTCGAACCCACTCTGCTGGAGCGCACCGAGGGCCGTACGAACGTCGTCGCCCGTCTCGAAGGCACCGACCCGTCCGCCGACGCGCTGCTCGTCCACGGTCACCTCGACGTGGTGCCCGCGCAGGCCGACGACTGGAGCGTGCACCCGTTCTCCGGGGAGATCCGCGACGGGGTTGTGTGGGGCCGCGGCGCGGTAGACATGAAGAACATGGACGCGATGATCCTTGCGGTCGTACGCCTGTGGGCGCGCCTCGGCGTCAGGCCCCGGCGCGATCTGGTGATCGCGTTCACGGCCGACGAGGAGGCGAGCGCGCAGGACGGCTCCGGGTTCCTCGCCGACCGGCATCCGGAACTGTTCGAGGGCTGTACCGAAGGCGTCAGCGAGTCCGGGGCGTTCACCTTCCACGACGGCGCGGGCCGGGAGCTGTACCCGATCGCGGCGGGGGAGCGCGGCACCGGCTGGCTCAAGCTCACCGCGCGCGGGCGGGCGGGCCACGGCTCCAAGGTGAACCGGGCGAACGCGGTGACCCGGCTGGCCGAGGCGATCGCCCGGATCGGCGCGTACGAGTGGCCCCTCAGGCTCACCCCGACCGTCCGCGCCGCCCTGACCGAACTCGCCACGCTGTACGGCGTCGACGCGGACCTGGACGACGTCGACGGGCTCCTCGACAAGCTCGGGCCCGCCGCCGCGCTCGTCGAGGCGACCGTCCGCAACAGCGCCAACCCGACCATGCTCAGCGCCGGTTACAAGATCAACGTGATTCCGGGGGAGGCCGTCGCCCACGTGGACGGCCGCTATCTGCCGGGCGGCGAGGAGGAGTTCCGCACGACGCTCGACCGGCTCACCGGACCGGACGTGGAGTGGGAGTTCCACCACCGCGAGGTGGCCCTCCAGTCGCCGGTGGACTCGCCGACGTACGCCAAGATGCGTGCCGCCGTCGAGGAGTTCGCGCCGGAGGGGCACGTGGTGCCGTACTGCATGTCGGGCGGTACGGACGCCAAGCAGTTCTCGCGCCTCGGCATCACCGGCTACGGCTTCGCCCCGCTCAAGCTCCCCGAGGGCTTCGACTACCAGGCCCTCTTCCACGGAGTCGACGAACGCGTTCCCGTCGAGGCGCTGCACTTCGGCGTCCGCGTCCTCGACCGCTTCCTGCGCACGGCCTAGAGAGGACAGGATGCAGAACCTGGCGTACGGATCGTGGCCCTCGCCCATCGACGCGGCGCTCGCCGCCGCGCACGACGGGCATCCCGAGTTCGTCGGCTTCGTCGGCGACGAGGCGTGGTGGACCGAGCCCCGGCCCACGGAGGGCGGGCGGCGCACGCTCGTACGCCGACGGGCCGACGGCACGCAGGAGCCGGTGCTGCCGGACCCCTGGAACGTGCGCAGCCGGGTCATCGAGTACGGCGGACAGCCCTGGGCCGGCGAGATGCGTCCCGAGGGGCCGTTCGTGGTGTTCGTGAACTTCGCCGACCAGCGGCTCTACGCCTACGAGCCCGACGCCCCGGACGCGCGGCCCCGCCCGTTGACGCCCGTGTCCCCGGTGGGCGGCGGACTGCGCTGGGTGGACCCGCGGTTGCGCCCGGAGCTGGGCGAAGTGTGGTGTGTGCTGGAGGAGTTCACCGGGGACGGACCCACCGACGTACGACGGGTCGTGGCCGCGGTGCCGCTCGACGGGTCGGCGGTGCAGGACCGCGACGCGGTGCGCGAACTCACCGACGGCAGCCACCGGTTCGTCACCGGACCCCGCCTCTCGCCCGACGGCGCGCAGGCGGCCTGGCTCGCCTGGGACCACCCGCGCATGCCCTGGGACGGCACCGAACTGATCCTCGCCGATGTCACCGAGCACGGCACCCTGCGCGGCGCGCGGCCCGTCGCGGGCGGACCGGAGGAGTCGATCGCCCAGGCGGACTGGACCCCCGACGGCACCCTCCTGTACGCCAGTGACCGCACCGGCTGGTGGAACCTCTACCGGCTCGGGGAGGACACGCCAATCTGCCTCCGGGAGGAGGAGTTCGGCGGGCCGCTGTGGAAGATCGGGTACCGCTGGTTCGCGCCGCTGGAAAGCGGGCTCGTCGCCGTCGTGCACGGCCGGGGCGCCACCGCGCTCGGGATACTTGACCCGGAGACCGGCGAGGTCGTCGACGCGGCCGGCCCCTGGACCGAGTTCACCCCGACACTCGCGGTCCACGGCAGCCGGATCGTGGGCGTCGCCGCCAGCCCCCGCAGCGCGTACGAGGTCGTCGAACTGGACGCCGGCACCGGCCGAGCCCGGGTGATCGGCGCCGGCCACGCCGACCCGGTGGACCCCGCGCACTACCCGGAGCCGCAGATCCGCACCTTCACCGGCCCCGCCGGGCGCGAGGTCCACGCCCACATCTACCCGCCGCACCACCCCGACCACGTGGCACCCGGCGACGAACTGCCGCCCTACGTCGTGTGGGCGCACGGCGGACCCACCGGCCGCGCGCCCCTCGTCCTCGACCTGGAGATCGCCTACTTCACCTCGCGCGGCATCGGCGTCGCCGAGGTCAACTACGGGGGATCGGCGGGACACGGGCGGGAGTACCGCAACCGACTGCGCGAGCAGTGGGGCGTCGTCGACGTCGAGGACTGCGCGGCCGTCGCGCTCGCCCTCGCCGAGGAGGGCACCGCCGACCGGCACCGGCTCGCCATCCGCGGCGGCAGCGCGGGCGGCTGGACCACCGCCGCGTCCCTGACCAGCACCGACGTCTACGCCTGCGGCACGATCCTGTATCCGGTCCTCGACCTCGGCGAATGGGGCTCGGGGGAGACCCACGACTTCGAGTCGCAGTACCTGGAGACGCTGATCGGGCCGATCGCCGAGGTGCCGGGCCGCTACGTGGAACGCTCGCCCACCGAGCGCGCCGACCGCATCGCCGCGCCCTTCCTCCTCCTCCAGGGCCTGGACGACGTCATCTGTCCGCCCGCGCAGTGCGAACGGTTCCTGGCCAGGCTGGCCCGGTCGACCGGGCGACGCGTACCGCACGCCTACCTCACCTTCGAGGGAGAGGGGCACGGCTTCCGGCGGGCCGACACCATGGTGCGGGCCCTGGAGGCCGAGCTCTCCCTGTACGCCCAGGTCTTCGGCCTGCGTCCGCCCGGCATCCCCACCCTGCACCTCACCGCCCAGGAAGAGCCCGTCGCGGCGCCGACGGGATCCGTCCCACCGATCGTGGAGTCCACCCAGTGAAAGCCCTGACCCGTCCCGCCCGACTCGCCCCCGGGGCCCGCGTCGCCGTCGTCGCTCCCAGCGGGCCCGTGGTCGAGGAGCGGCTGGCCGCGGGCCTCGACCTCCTGCGCGGCTGGGACCTCGACCCCGTCGTGGCACCACATGTCCTGGACCGGCACCCCGAGTTCACCTACCTCGCGGGCACCGACGCCGACCGGGCCGCCGACTTCCAGGCCGCCTGGTGCGACCCGGACGTGGCCGCGGTGCTCTGCGCCCGCGGCGGCTACGGCGTCCAGCGCATGGTCGACCTCCTCGACTGGGACGCGATACGGGCCGCCGGGCCCAAGGTGCTCCTCGGCTTCAGCGACATCACGGCACTGCACGAGGCGTTCGCCAACCGGGCGGGGCTGGCGACGCTGCACGGGCCGATGGTCGCCGCCGTCGACTTCATCAAGAACACCCGGGCACAGGAACATCTGCGGGCGACGCTCTTCGAACCGGAGACGGTACGGGTGATCGGGTCCGGCGGGGACGCGGCACCGCTCGTGCCCGGCCGCGCCTCGGGTGTCCTGCTCGGCGGATGCCTGAGCATGCTCGCCGCCGACCTGGGCACCCCGCACGCCCGGACCTCCGCGCGCGGCGGCCTGCTCTGCCTGGAGGACGTGGGTGAGGAGACGTACCGCCTGGACCGGGTGCTCACCCAACTCCTACGGGCCGGCTGGCTGGACGGGGTCACCGGGATCCTGCTCGGCTCCTGGGCGCGCTGCTCGCCGTACGAGCACGTGCGGACGCTGCTCACCGACCGGCTCGGCGGCCTCGGGGTGCCGGTCGTCGAGGAATTCGGATTCGGGCACGGCGAGGGCGCGTTGACGATTCCCTTCGGGGTACGGGCCGAACTCGACGCGGACGCGGGGACCCTGACGCTGGAGGAGCCGGCGCTCACCTAGGACCTGGTGTGCGGGCCGCCGTCGCGTACTGTGTCGGGATGCCTGAGAACGCCTCCGCCTATCTTGCCGAGGGCCCCCGCGTGGGCATCCGGCACTTCACCTACGAGGACGGTGCCGAGTTCACCGCACGGGCCCGGGAGAGCAAGGCGCTGCACCAGCCCTGGCTCTTCCCGCCCCGCAGCGTCGACGCCTACGCCGCCTACGCGGGGCGGCTCATCGAGGACCGTACGAAGGCCGGGTTCCTGGTCTGCGAACGGGACACCGGGGCCATCGCCGGCTTCATCAACATCAACAACATCGTCGAGGGCGGCTTCCTGTGCGGGGCGCTGGGCTACGGCGCCTTCGCACACGCCACGGGGCGCGGGCTGATGGCCGAGGGACTCGGGCTCGTGGTCGGGTACGCCTTCGGGGCGATGGGGCTGCATCGCCTGGAGATCAACGTCCAGCCCCGGAACGCGGCCTCGATCGCCCTCGCCCGGCGCTGCGGATTCCGGCTCGAGGGGTTCTCGCCGGACTTCATCTACATCGACGGGGCGTGGCGCGACCACGAGCGATGGGCGATCACCTCGGAGATGCTCCCGTCGAGCTGAACCTCTCTTCGACCTGAACCTCCCTTCGACGAGAGCCTCTTGGGGGGCGGCTGCCCGGCGGTGAGGACGAGCGAAACTGTCGCCCGAGGTCGACAGCTGAACGACGTGCGCAGTGTTCTCGGCGGGTGGACACGGCCGAGAGGGCCCGGGCGGCCCCGCGACCGCGGTCGCCCCGGGGCCGGCCTTCGCCG
>LRTP01000315.1 GCA_001550305.1 Streptomyces diastatochromogenes | reverse complement strand
GCCCAACCCGTCGGCCCCGGGCGGTTCGACGCCGCCGCCCGGCGACAGCTCCGCCCCGACCCCGTCCTCGTGACGCCCGCGGGGCGGGAAGGGGCGGGAAGGCGATGGACCGGGGGGTCTCAGGCGACCGGATCCGCGGGATGCGGCGCCAGCAACGGCAGCTGCGAGGCCAGCCGCTCCTCGCAGAGCTCGACCAGCCGGTCGTACCCCGCCTTGCCCATCAGCTCGATCAGTTCCGGGCGGTACGAGACGTACACCGGGTCGCCCGCGCCGTGTGCCGAGGTCGCCGACGTGCACCACCAGTGCAGGTCGTGGCCGCCCGGACCCCAGCCCCGGCGGTCGTACTCGCCGATGGAGACCTGGAGCACGCGCGTGTCGTCGGGCCGGTCGATCCACTCGTACGTCCGTCGCACGGGCAGCTGCCAGCAGACGTCCGGCTTGGTCTCCAGGGGCTCGCGCCCCTCCTTGATCGCCAGGATGTGCAACGAGCAGCCCGCGCCGCCGGCGAAGCCGGGCCGGTTCTGGAAGATGCACGAGCCCTGGTAGGGGCGGGTCTGGCGGTCGCCGTCCTCGTCCTCGGAGACCCAGCCGGTCTTCAGCCCCACGTCATGGTGCTGCCAGATGTCCGGCGTGAGCCGTGCCACGTGCCCGGCCACCCGCTTCTCGTCGTCCTCGTCGGAGAAGTGGGCCCCGAGGGTGCAGCAGCCGTCGTCGGCGCGACCGGCCTGGATGCCCTGGCAGCCGCTTCCGAAGATGCAGTTCCAGCGAGAGGTCAGCCATGTCAGATCGCACCGGAAGACCTGCTCGTCGTCGGCGGGATCCGGAAACTCCACCCATGCCCGAGCGAAGTCGAGCCCCTTCTCGTCGGACACGGTGGCCTTCTTCGGGGACTTCGTCGGGGACTTCTTGGGCGCGGAGGTCTTCGCCTGCGAAGAACCCTTGGTCGATTTGTCGGGCTTCGCCTTTTTCGTCTTGGGCACCCGTCCAGGGTAAGTCGCTTCAGCCCGCTCCGGGGACGGTCGATCGTCGTACTCGCAGTAGCGTTCCGTACATGAGACTCGGTGTCCTCGACGTGGGTTCGAACACGGTGCACCTGCTGGTGGTGGATGCACACCCCGGCGCGCGCCCGCTGCCCGCGCACTCGCACAAGGCCGAATTGCGGCTCGCCCAACTGCTCGACGAGAGCGGGGCGATCGGCCTCGACGGTGTCGAAAAACTGATCGCGACCGTCCGCGACGCGCTGGAGGCCGCCGAGGACAAGGGTGTCCAGGCCCTGCTGCCGTTCGCGACCTCCGCCGTGCGCGAGGCCAGTAACGCCGACGACGTACTGGCCCGGGTGCAGGCCGAGACCGGTGTCGAGCTCCAGGTCCTGACCGGGGCGGAAGAGGCCCGCCTGACCTTCCTGGCGGCCCGCCGCTGGTTCGGCTGGTCGGCGGGGAAGCTGCTGGTCCTCGACATCGGCGGCGGCTCGCTGGAGATCGCGTACGGCATGGACGAGGAGCCGGACGCGGCGGCGTCGCTGCCACTGGGTGCCGGACGACTGACCGCGGGCTGGCTGCCGACCGACCCCGCCGACCCGGCGGACATCAGGGCCCTGCGCCGCCACGTCCGGGCCGAGATCGCCCGTACCGTCGGTGAATTCAGCCGCTTCGGCGCCCCCGACCACGTGGTCGCCACCTCCAAGACCTTCAAGCAGCTCGCCCGCCTGGCAGGCGCCGCCCGCTCCACGGACGGCCTCTACGTCCAGCGCGAACTCAAGCGCCGCTCCCTGGAGGACTGGGTCCCCCGCCTGGCCTCCATGACCGCCGACGAACGCGCCGAACTCCCCGGCGTCTCCCCCGGCCGCTCCAGCCAACTCCTCGCCGGCGCTCTCGTCGCCGAGGGCGCCATGGACCTCTTCGCCGTGGAAACCCTGGAAATCTGCCCCTGGGCCCTACGAGAGGGCGTCATCCTCCGCCGCCTGGACCAGATGGCCTCAGAGTGACCGAGTAGCCCGACGCTCGGTGAGCCCCGCGCCCCACCATGGGGCGCGGCGAACGCCGCGCCCAGCCAGGCACCACCCGCACCCACCCACCGACCTCCGCCCCCACCAGGGACGCGGGGAACTGCGCGACCAGCCACAAACCACCCGCGCCCGCCCACGGTGAGCCCCACAACGGTGACAGGGCGCCCCCACCCGACGACCACCCAACGCCGACCCCCAGCGAACCCCCACCACCCCCCGCCCAACCGCCGGAGGCTTACGCTGTCCCTCGTGGCAGAACCAGTCGTGCGCATCCCGGATGCGAAGGTCGCGCTGTCCACGGCGTCCGTGTATCCGGAGTCGACGGCGACGGCCTTCGAGATCGCCGCGCGCCTCGGTTACGACGGTGTAGAGGTGATGGTCTGGACCGACCCGGTCAGCCAGGACATCGAAGCCCTCCGCCGCCTCAGCGACTACCACCAGATCCCGATCCTCGCCGTGCACGCCCCCTGCCTGCTGATCACCCAGCGCGTCTGGTCCACCGACCCCTGGGTCAAGCTCCAGCGCGCCCAGGCGGCGGCGGAGAAGCTGGGCGCGTCGACGGTCGTCGTACACCCCCCCTTTCGCTGGCAGCGCCAGTACGCGCGCGACTTCGTCACGGGGATGTGGCGCATGGCGAACGAGACGGACGTACGGTTCGCCGTCGAAAACATGTACCCCTGGCGCTACCGCGACCGGGAGATGCTCGCGTACGCCCCCGACTGGGACGTGACGAAGGACGACTACCGCCACTTCACGATCGACCTCAGCCACACCTCGACGGCCCGCAGCGACGCCCTGCAGATGATCGACCGCATGGGCGACCGCCTCGGCCACGTCCACCTCGCCGACGGCAACGGCTCCAACAAGGACGAGCACCTCGTTCCGGGCCGCGGCACCCAGCCCTGCGCCGAACTGCTGGAGCGCCTCGCCCTCACCGGCTTCGACGGCCACGTCGTCATCGAGGTCAACACCCGCCGTGCCATGTCCAGCGCCGAACGCGAGGCGGACCTGGCGGAGGCGCTGGCCTTCACCCGCCTGCACCTGGCCTCCGCGGTGAAGGTGCCCCGCCGGTGACGGACGCCGCCACCCCCCGTCGCAGGGGACGGCCCTCCCGTACGGAGACGGAGGCGGCCCCCGCCACCCGCGACCGCATCCTGGACGCGGCCCGCGAGGAGTTCTCCGAGCGCGGTTACGAGAAGACGTCGGTGCGCGGCATCGCCAAGGCCGCCGGGGTCGACTCCGCCCTCGTGCACCACTACTTCGGCACCAAGGAGCAGGTCTTCGAGGCGGCCATCGAGGGCGCGTTCGCGCCCGCCCTGGCCGCGCCGACCGCGGTCGAGGACGGCCCGCTCGACACGGTCGGCGAGCGCCTGACCCGCTTCCTCCTCGGTATCTGGGAGAACCCGACCACTCGGACCCCGCTGCTCGCCATCGTCCGTTCCGCCGTGAACAACGAGAGCGCGGCCGCCGTCTTCCGCCGCCTCGTCGCCGCCCAGTTGCTGCGCCGCATCGCGGGCCGCCTCGACCTGCCCGACGCGGAACTGCGCGCCGAACTGGCGGCGGCCCAGTTGGTGGGGGTGGCGATGCTCCGCTACGTCATCAAGGTCGAGCCGCTGGCATCGGCGGACGTGGAACGTATCGTCGAGCGGGTGGCGCCGGTGGTACAGGGCCACTTGACAGCCCCGTGAGCCGAGCGCCCCCGAAGGGCGCGGGGCTGTGACATTGAGCGGCTCCGCCGCGTGGGCGCACTCAGCCACATCGGCCCCGCCCGCACCCACCCACTACCCACCCACTGAGAACAACCCCCGGCACTCTCCCCCCCGGCACTCTCCCCCGGCACTCGCCCACCGAGACGCGCATCCCGCATTCCGGACGCGCCGTCCGAATCCTGGCCCACCGGCGTAGGCTCGACCTCAGTCATTACTCTCCGAAGGAGCGAGCGACGATGCCCGAGCTGAGGTCCCGCACAGTCACCCACGGCCGCAATATGGCGGGCGCACGTGCCCTTATGCGCGCCTCCGGTGTACCGGGCGCGGACATCGGACGGAAGCCGATCATCGCGGTCGCCAACTCCTTCACGGAGTTCGTGCCGGGCCACACCCACCTCCAGCCCGTCGGCCGCATCGTCAGCGAGGCGATCACCGCGGCCGGGGGCATCGCGCGCGAGTTCAACACCATCGCGGTCGACGACGGCATCGCGATGGGACACGGCGGCATGCTGTACTCGCTGCCCTCCCGCGACCTGATCGCGGACTCGGTGGAGTACATGGTCGAGGCGCACTGCGCCGACGCCCTGATCTGCATCTCGAACTGCGACAAGATCACCCCCGGCATGCTCATGGCGGCCCTGCGCCTGAACATCCCGACGGTCTTCGTCTCCGGCGGCCCCATGGAGTCCGGTCGCGCCACCCTGGTCGACGGCACGGTCCGTACGCTCGACCTGGTCGACGCGATCTCCGACGCCGTGAACGACAAGATCTCGGACGAGGACATCCTCCGTATCGAGGAGAACGCCTGTCCGACCTGCGGCTCCTGCTCCGGCATGTTCACGGCCAACTCGATGAACTGCCTGACCGAGGCCATCGGTCTGTCCCTCCCCGGCAACGGCTCGGTGCTCGCCACCCACACGGCCCGCAAGGGCCTGTACGAGGACGCGGCCCGCACGGTGGTCGACATCACGCGTCGCTACTACGACCAGGACGACGAGTCGGTCCTGCCCCGCAACATCGCCACGCACGCCGCGTTCGAGAACGCCATGGCCCTCGACATCGCCATGGGCGGCTCCACCAACACGATCCTGCACCTGCTGGCCGCCGCCCAGGAGGCGGGCGTCCCCTTCGGTCTGGACGAGATCAACGAGGTCTCGCGCCGCGTGCCGTGCCTCGCCAAGGTCGCCCCGAACGTCGCCAAGGACCGCACGTACTACATGGAGGACGTGCACCGCGCCGGCGGCATCCCCGCCCTGTTGGGCGAACTGCACCGCGCGGGCCTCCTGAACGAGGACGTCCACTCGGTCCACAGCCCGTCCCTCTCCGACTGGCTGAAGACCTGGGACGTGCGCGCGGGATCCCCGTCCCCCGAGGCGATCGAACTGTGGCACGCGGCCCCCGGCTGCGTCCGCTCCTCCGAGGCCTTCTCCCAGTCCGAGCGCTGGGAGGCCCTGGACGAGGACGCCGAGGGCGGCTGCATCCGCTCCGCCGAGCACGCCTACTCCAAGGACGGCGGTCTGGCGGTCCTCAAGGGCAACCTGGCGGTCGACGGCTGTGTCGTGAAGACGGCGGGCGTCGACGAGTCCATCTGGACCTTCGAGGGCCCCGCGGTCGTCTGCGAGTCCCAGGAAGAGGCCGTCGACAAGATCCTCAAGAAGCAGATCACGCACGGCGACGTCGTGGTCATCCGCTACGAGGGTCCCAAGGGCGGCCCCGGTATGCAGGAGATGCTCTACCCGACCTCGTTCCTCAAGGGCCGCGGCCTCGGCAAGACCTGCGCCCTGATCACCGACGGCCGCTTCTCCGGCGGCACCTCGGGCCTGTCCATCGGCCACGCGTCCCCCGAGGCGGCCTCCGGCGGCACCATCGCCCTGGTCCAGGACGGCGACCGCATCCGCATCGACATCCCGAACCGCTCGGTCGAACTCCTGGTCTCCGACGAGGAACTCACCACCCGCCGCGACGCCCTGAACGGCGTCTACGCCCCCGCGAACCGCGACCGCAAGGTCTCCGCCGCCCTCCGCGCCTACGCCGCGATGGCAACGAGCGCCGACAAGGGCGCGGTACGAGACGTCTCCAAACTGGGCTGACCAAACCCCGGAAACTCATCGGAAGGGGCCGCTTCTTCGGAAGCGGCCCCTTTGCTCTGCCCCTTCGTTGTTCTGCCCCTTTGGCTTACCAGGCCGCCGGATCGTCCCCCGCCACGCCGAACACGGTCCCGTCGGGCGCGCTCGTATAGACGTGGCCATCGGCGATCATCGGCTTCTGCAGTCCGGCCGCGACCCGGTCCGACTCCGTTCCGAGTCTTGTCCGGGTCTGGCCGACGAGCTTGCCCCGGACGGCGTCCACGGCGAGCAGCCGCCCGTCGGCCGCGGTGAAGTACACGTGCTTGGCGTCGGCGGCCGGTGCCGAGCCCCGGCTCACGGAGGTCTCGAGGCGCCAGAGCTGCTCCCGGGCGTCCATGTCGACGGCCACCAGCGCGCCGAGGGTGCTCATCATGTAGACGGTGCTCCCGCGGACGGTGGTCTGAGTCTGTGGCAGCGCCACATCGAGCCCCACCCGGTGCGACGTCCTGCTCTTCGGGTCGTACTGGACCAGGGCGACGGTCTGGGTGTTCTTGTCGACCGACGTGAAGAACACGGTGCCCCGCCATGCGCCGACCGGATACAGCGTCCCCTTCAGACCGGTGTTCCACCGCACGGCGCCGGTCTCCGGGTCCACCGCGGTCACCTGCGTACGCGTTCCGTCGTCCGTCGTGCTCGTGGCGTAGGCGAGTTCGTCCCCGGCAAACGCGGCAACGTTCGGCGCGGTCTGTTCCGGCAGCCGACGGCTCCAACGGCCCTCACCCGTGGCGCCGTCCACCCCGCTGACCGTCCCGTCGGCACGGGTGAGGAGCACCAGGCCCCCCACCTCCTGCCATCGGCCGTACGCCTTGAGGTCCATCTTCCAGCGCACCTTGCCCGAGGCAGGATCGAGTGCCTCCAGGAGCCGACCGGCGTGAGTCACGGCATGCACCAGGCCGCCCGAGAACGCGGGCGCCTCGTCCGGGACGCGCTGCTCGGTCGAGGCATGACGCCACAGCACCTTCCCGTCGACCGGGTCGAGGGCGGAGACCAGCCCCGGCTGGGCACAGAACAACTTCCCGCCG
Organism: Streptomyces diastatochromogenes; assembly: GCA_001550305.1. Lineage (GTDB taxonomy): Bacteria > Actinomycetota > Actinomycetes > Streptomycetales > Streptomycetaceae > Streptomyces > Streptomyces mirabilis_D. Next base: position 9,668 of record LRTP01000315.1, on the reverse strand, counting down.
CCGTACGAGCATTGGGGCGCCCCGTCGGCTCGGGCTACGGGCTTGGTGTCCCACCCGCTGAACGCGGCCGGTGCGGACCGCTGCCGATGGTCCGGAGCGGTGCCGGTGCCGTCCTGCCCGAGCAGCCGGGTCGTGGCCAGCGTCCCGCCCGCGACAAGGACGAGAGCGCCGACGGCAAGGGCGACGCGCCTGAGCGCTCGGCCCTTGGACCGTGGCGCGGGCGGCGGGGACTGCGCGTCGGCGGGAGCGGACGGGGTGGCGGGGGCGGCCGGGGCGTCGGCCTGGTTGGTGCGCTGAGCCGGAATGAACGCCTGCGTGTCGTACGAAGCCGCCAACGAGCGCAGCTCCCGCATCAGCTCGTCGGGCGTCGGCCGGTCCTCGGGCTCTTTGGCGAGGCAGCGGGTGATGAGCGGTGCGAGGTTGCCGGGCACGTCGGTCAGGTCCGGCTCGTCGTGGACGACTTGGTAGGCGACGACGTAGGGGCTGTCGGAGTCGAAGGGGCCACGACCCGTCGCCGCGTGCACCATCACCGAGCCCAGGGCGAAGATGTCGGCGGCCGGCCCCACCTCCCGCGGACGGCGGAACTGCTCGGGTGCCATGAACGGCGGCGTTCCGATCAATTTGCCCGTCTCGGTACGCAGTTCACTGTCCGACGGCCGTGAAATACCGAAGTCGATGACCTTCGGGCCGTCCTCGGCGAGCAGGACGTTGCTGGGCTTGAGATCCCGGTGTACGACGCCCACCCGATGGATGTCGCGCAGCGCCTCGGCCAACCCGGCCATCAGCCGCCGCAGCTGGGAGGCGGGCATGGGTCCGTTCCGTTTCACCTGCTCGGCGAGGGTCGGGCCCGGTATGAACAGGGTGGCCATCCAGGGGCGCTCGGCCTCCGGGTCGGCGTCGACCACGGGGGCGGTGAACGCCCCGCTCACCCGCCGCGCCGCGGCGATCTCCTGCCGGAAACGCCCCCTGAACTCGGGATCCATGGAAAACGCGGCATGCACGACCTTCACCGCGAGCCGCAGCCCCGAGCCGCTGCGGGCCAGATGGACCACGCCCATGCCACCGGATCCGAGGCGCTCGTCAAGGTGGTACTGCCCCGCGTACTCGGGAAGTTCCGCTTCCGGATCCGCTCCGGAGTTCCGCTGTGGCGCCATGGACCCACCCCCGTGCTGTTCGTCCGCACGCGCGACGCACGGAGCCTAGTCGATTCCTCGTACGAGACCGAGGCGGCTTGCTAGCCTCCGCGTGCGACAGGCGTACACATGTGCACTGCCTGAATCCATCGGTCCACCGATCCATCAGTTCGATCAGCTCGATCTGCTGGATCTGGTCCATCCGATTCAACGGGGGAGGCCTCAATGGCTGTTGAGCGAATTGAAAACATGGAAAGCAGCGATGGCGAAGCGGTGTCGATGACGGCGACCGCAGCGCAAGTCACCTATCCCATCGCACCTGGCTACGCGGTGAACGTCCGCAGCGGCCCCGGCACCAGCTACCGCATCGTGCGGGTGCTGCCCGAGGGCTCACGCGTGTCGATCTCCTGCCAGCGCCCGGGTGACTCCGTGAGCGGCCCGTACGGCACCACCGGCATCTGGGACAACATCGCCAACGGCGAGTACATCTCCGACGCCTATGTGAAGACCGGCAGCGACGGCTACATCGCGCCGCGCTGCTCCTGAGAAGAAGGAGACAGACGACATCATGACCCCCTTGCGCAGACGGAGCATGCTGGCCGGAGGGCTCGCCGCCACCGTCATGCTCGTGGTGGGAGCCGCTTCCGAGGCTGCCGCGGCCACCAGGACCTACCCCATAGCCCCTGGGTACTCGGTGAACGTGCGCTCCGGCCCCGGCATTCACTACAGCGTCGTGCGGACGCTGGTGCCGGGCTCGTCCGTGCCCATCTACTGCCAGGCCCCGGGAGAGACGGTCACCGGCCCCTACGGGACCTCCAATGTCTGGGACAACATCGCCAACGGACAGTTCGTGGCCGACGCCTACGTGAACACGGGCAGCGACGGCTACATCGCGCCGCGCTGCGCTTGACCGAACTAGGCCTGGGCCCGAATGAGGCCGGGCCCGAACGAGGCCTGGGCCCGAACGAGGGCAGGGGCCCGAACGTGGCCTGGGGCCCCGCGGCCGGCCGGAGCGATAATCGTCGAGTGAGTGACGAGAACCAATCCGGTACCCCCGCGGGACCCCAGCCCGAACCCCTCCGCTTCTTCGGGACGACCTGGGTGGCCCAGGACGGCGGCTACACGGCCCGCCGCATCGCCGTGGCCGTCGGCTCGCTCGCCGCCGCGGTCGCCGCCTGTTTCGTGCTCCGCTTCGCCTACCAGGGCCTGGCGATCGCGGACGTCGGCAAACCGGTGACCCTCCTGGTCGTGGTGATGTTCGCGGTGTGCAGCGCGCTCGCGTTCCGCCACACCTGGGACGCCTTCTCCAAGCGCCCCGACCCCGACCGCCAGGCCTCCCTCCGCGGCCTCCTGGCCATCGGCTTCATCGGCTCCCTCCTCGCCTACGCCTTCCGCACCCTCACCGAGGCCCCGGGCGAGAAGCTGGTCCGCGAGGAGTACGAGGAGGCACGCCGCCAGTACGAGCGCCGCTCCCGCAACCCCTCCAAAAAACGCCGCCGCCCCTGAAGGGGCGCCGGGGCGCAGCCCCGTGCCCCAGGGGCGCGGGGAACTGCGCGACCAGCCCCCACCGGCCCGCAGCCGACAAGCCCGCCCGGGGGTCTGGGGGCGGAGCCCCCAGGTTCGGGATGGGACGGGTAGGGGCGGCGGGGGCGAAATCCGCTGTTCTCCACCCCCGACCCGCACCACCATTCCCTTATGACGACCCACCCGCGCTTCTCCCACACCACCCGGGCCCACTCCTTCAACACGGCCGCAGCCCAGTACGCCGCGAACCGCCCCTCCTACCCACCCGCCCTCTTCACCACCATCGAAGACCTCGCCGCCCGCCCCCTCAAGGGCGCGAAGGTCGTCGACGTGGGCGCGGGCACCGGCATCTCCACCACCCTCCTGCACGCCCGAGGCGCGGACGTCATCGCCGTGGAACCCGGCGAGGGCATGGCCGCCGAGTTCCGCCGCGCCCACCCCGACATCCCCCTGGTCCGGGGCACCGGCGACACCCTCCCCCTCGCCACCGCCTCCGCCGACTTCCTCACCTACGCCCAGTCCTGGCACTGGACGAACCCGGCCCACTCCCTCCCGGAAGCCTTCCGCGTCCTGCGCCCCGGCGGCGCCCTCGCGCTCTGGTGGAACACATCCGCCCTCGACGTCCCCTGGATCGCCGCCCAGGCCCAGCGCATCGACCAGTACTTCGAGGACGCCCACCCCACCGAAGAAGGCACCGCCACGAAAGCCGAAGAAGGCGCCGCCACCAAGACCGAAGAAGGCACGGCCACCAAGACCCCGAAAGACACCGAATCCAGCCGGCGAGCCGTAGGCTTCCTCACCGAACGCGCCTTCAAGGGCGCCCCCGAAACCCCGCCCCACACCCACCGCGTCGTCCGCTGGAGCCGCCACGTCCCCGTGGACACCCACCTCGCCAACATCGGCAGCCACTCGGCCTTCCTGATCCAGGGCAAGGAAGACACCGACGCCTTCCTCGCCGAGGAGCGCACCCGCCTCCTGGAGACCTTCCCGGACGGCAGGGTCGAGGAGGTCTACGACGTACTGGTGATCGTGGCCACCCGCTCGTGATCCCGCGCGGCGGCCCACCGCTCCAGGGCCGCCGCACACGCGTGGTCCACATGCCGCAACCCGCCCAACTCCAGCCGTACGTCACGGTCGTGCGGCAACGCCTCCAAGGCGTCCAGCAGCTTCGGCAGCCGTAGGAACGTGGCGTTCCCCATCACCCGTACGACCATCCCCGCGGCCCCCCGGTCCTCCGTCTCCACCTGCACATGGCTGATGTCCCACGCGGTCTTGGCGACGGCGAGCGCAAGCCCGACCAGCACCCCTTCAAAGAGATTCCCCACCACGATCGCCACCGCCGTCACACCCAGCACGATCACCTCCCCGCGATGCCCGCGCCACAGCACCCGCACCTCCCGCACCGGCACCAACTTGCAGCCCGCGTGCACCAGCAACCCCGCCAGCGCCGCCACCGGAATGATCCCGAGGACCCCGGGCACCACCACCGTGAAGACCAGCAGCCACACCCCGTGCAGTACGCGCGAGACCTTGGTCTGGGCCCCGGCCTGCACATTCGCCGCGCTCCGCACGATCACCGCGGTCATCGGCAGCGCCCCGAGCGCCCCGCACACGGCGTTCCCGGCACCCTGCGCGATGAGTTCACGGTCGTAGTCGGTCCGCGGCCCCCGGTGCAGACGGTCCACCGCCGCCGCGCTGAACAGCGACTCGGCGGAGGCGATCAGCGCGAAGGCGACCACCGTCCCGAGCATGCCCACTTCCGTGAGCCGTCCCAGGTCCGCCAAGGACGGCGGCTGCACGGCATCGAGCAGCCCGCGCACCTCGACCCGCCGTACGGACAGATCGAACACCCCGGTCACACCCGCCGCGAGCGCCACCGCCAGCAACGGCGCCGGCACCACCCGCGCCCCGCGCCGCCAACGCGGCCACAGCAGCAGTACGACCACGGTGGCGCCCCCGACCGCGAGGGCCACCGGGTGCGCGTCCCCGGGCAACGACACCAGCCCGGCGATCTTCCCGAGCCCGCTCGCGGGCGCGGACGCGTCACCCATCGCGTAGACCTGGCCCGCGATCAGCACCAGCCCGATTCCGGCGAGCATCCCCTGCACCACCGCCACGGACACGGCCCGGAACCACCGCCCGAGCCGCAGCGCCCCGAGCGTGAGCTGCACCAGCCCTGCGCCGAGCACCAGGACACCCAGGGCCCGTAGCCCGTACGTCTGCACCGCCTCGTACACCAGCACGGTCAGCCCGGCCGCCGGCCCGCTCACCTGAAGGCTGCTCCCGGGCAGCACCCCGGCGACCAGCCCGCCGACTATCCCGGTCACCAGCCCCAACTCGGCCGGCACGCCCGAGGCGATGGCGACCCCTACACACAACGGCAACGCGACGAGAAACACGACGAGAGACGCGAACAGATCGGCTCGACGCAGATCGGCTTTACGCATGGCAACGGCACCTCCGGTTGAGAGCGGAAGATGCGTGGGTGCCGAGCCGGGGGAGGGCACGGCGGATCCAACGGCGCGGCACCAAGGCCGGTCGGCATATGACCGCGCACTGAAATCCATTGTCGGTAACGGGAGTTGATCGCGCAGCCCTTCCGCGTAACCGCCGAGTGAACACAGAAGCGCACCACCCCGCCGCACGCCGGAGTGCTCCCTTCCGATCACGCCGCCGCGCGCCTGCGCCGTCGAGTGCGACCGGGCTTGACGACGCCATCCCTCCCGAGCAATATTCATCGCATGATGAATATTGCTCCTCGGCCCCCCGACCGCGCCACGGACACGGCCACCAGCACCCCCCAGTCCCCCCAGTCGTCCCAGTACCCAGCCACCGCCATCCACGCCGAAGGCCTCACCGTCGTACGCGGCCCCCGCACCGTCCTGCGCGGCCTCGACTTCGCCGTACCCCGCGGCCAGATCACCGGACTCCTCGGCCCCTCCGGCTGCGGCAAGTCCACCCTCATGCGCGCCATCGTCGGCACCCAGGCCAAAGTCACCGGCACCCTCGAAGTCCTCGGCCGCCCCGCCGGCGACGCCGCACTCCGCTCCCGCATCGGATACGTCACCCAGGCCCCCTCGGTCTACGACGACCTGACCATCCGCCAGAACCTCGACTACTTCGCCGCGATCCTCGACCCCGGCCGCGCCGCCGCCGACCGCCGCGACGCCCATGTCACCCAGGCCATCGCCGACGTCGACCTCACCACCCACGCCGACTCCCTCGCCGGCAACCTCTCCGGCGGCCAGCGCAACCGCGTCTCCCTCGCCGTCGCGCTGCTCGGCACCCCCGAGCTCCTGGTCCTCGACGAGCCCACCGTCGGCCTCGACCCGGTCCTGCGCCGCGACCTGTGGAACCTCTTCCACGCCATCGCCACGGAACGAAAGGCGACGCTGCTCGTCTCCTCCCACGTCATGGACGAGGCCGAGCGCTGCCACCGCCTGCTCCTGATGCGCGAGGGCGAGATCCTCGCCGACGACACACCCGACGCCCTGCGCGAACGCACCGGCCGCGACACCGTCGAGGCCGCCTTCCTCCACCTGGTCGACGAGGCCACCGCGACCGCCGGCACCCGCAAGGAGACCGTCCGATGACCACGCCCACGAACGCGACCCCGCACGCGGGCACGACGGCCCCCGTCCGCCCGAGCGCGATCACCTACTCCCGTACGACCGCCACCGCGACCCGCGTCCTGCGCCAACTCCGCCACGACCCGCGCACCATCGCGCTGATGATCCTCATCCCGTGCCTGATGCTCGTCCTGCTCCGCTACGTCTTCGACGGCAGCGCGCGCACCTTCGACTCCATCGGGGCCTCCCTCCTCGGGATCTTCCCGCTGATCACGATGTTCCTGGTCACCTCCATCGCCACCCTGCGCGAACGCACCTCGGGCACCCTGGAACGCCTCCTCGCCATGCCCCTCGGCAAGGGCGACCTGATCGCCGGCTACGCCCTGGCCTTCGGCGCCGTAGCCGTCGTCCAGTCGGCCCTGGCCACGGGCCTCGCGGTCTGGTTCCTCGGCCTCGACGTCACGGGCTCCCCCTGGCTCCTGCTGCTCGTGGCCCTCCTCGACGCCCTGCTCGGCACGGCGCTCGGCCTCTTCGTCTCGGCCTTCGCGGCCTCGGAATTCCAGGCGGTCCAGTTCATGCCGGCGGTGATCTTCCCCCAGCTCCTCCTCTGCGGCCTCTTCACGGCCCGCTCCACCATGCACCCCGTCCTCGAAGCCCTCTCCGACGTCCTGCCCATGTCCTACGCCGTCGACGGCATGAACGAAGTCCTCAAGCACACCGACATGACGACCAACTTCGTCCGCGACGCGTTCATCGTGGCGGGCTGCGCCCTCCTGGTCCTGACCCTGGGCGCGGCAACCCTGAGGCGCCGCACCGCATGACGCATCCACGCCGATGCCGATAGGGGGGCAGGGGCGCGGCCCCGCCCCCAGGGGCGCGGGAACTGCGCGCCAAGCCCCCACTGCCCCGCAGCCGAAGAACCCACCCGGGGGTCCGCGCCTCCACGGCAACAGACCACCCCCGTCCGCCCAACGGACACCCCACCCCGCCCAACCCCCCAAGTGCGAGGATGACCCCAGGACGACGCACCCCCGGAGGGCACCCGCACCATGACCCAGAAAGTCGCAGTCCTCGGCACCGGCAAGATCGGCGAAGCCCTGCTCAGCGGAGTGATCCGATCCGGCTGGGCCCCCACCGACCTGCTGGTCACGGCCCGCCGCCCCGAGCGCGCCAGGGAACTCCAGGAGCGCTACGGCGTCACCGCCGTCACCAACGCCGAGGCCGCCAAGAACGCGGACACCCTGATCCTCACGGTCAAGCCGCAGGACATGGGCACCCTCCTCGACGAACTCGCCCCCCACGTCCCCGCCGACCGCCTGGTGATCAGCGGCGCGGCCGGCATCCCCACCTCTTTCTTCGAGGAGCGCCTGACCGCAGGCACCCCGGTCGTCCGGGTCATGACGAACACCCCCGCCCTCGTCGACGAGGCGATGTCCGTCATCTCCGCCGGCAGCCACGCCACCGAAGCGCACCTCGCCCACGCCGAGGAGATCTTCGGCGCCGTCGGCAAGACGCTCCGCGTCCCGGAGTCCCAGCAGGACGCCTGCACCGCGCTCTCCGGCTCGGGACCGGCGTACTTCTTCTACCTGGTCGAGGCCATGACGGACGCGGGCATCCTGCTCGGCCTGCCCCGCGACAAGGCCCACGACCTGATCGTCCAGTCCGCGATCGGCGCCGCCGTGATGCTCCGCGACAGCGGGGAGCACCCCGTGAAACTCCGCGAGGCCGTCACCTCTCCCGCGGGCACCACGATCAACGCGATCCGCGAACTCGAGAACCACGGCGTCCGCGCGGCCCTCATCGCCGCACTGGAGGCAGCCCGCGACCGCAGCCGCGAACTGGCCTCCGGCAACAGCTGAAGACAGCGGGGCCGGGCCGGGACCACCGCCCCGGCCCGCCGCTCGCTCAACCCTTCCCCCTCCGGGACGTCAGCCGGCGGCCAGCAGCCCGATCGCCCGATAGGCCGCGTCCACCCGAGGACGCGCCATCTCCCGGGCCTTTGCGGCGCCGTCGCGCAAAACCCCTTCCACATACGAGGGATCCGCGCACAACCGCTGGTGCCTCTCCTGCACGGGCCTGAGGAGTTCGATCACGGCCTCGGCGGTGTCCTTCTTCAAAGCGCCGTACGACTCGTAGGCGCCGCCCAGGGTTTCCGGATCCGCGCCCTCACAGGCGGCGAGAATCTCCAGCAGGTTCGAGACCCCCGGCCGCGCCTCGGGGTCGTACACGACGTCCTGCCCGCTGTCGGTCATGGCCCGCATGATCTTTTTCCGGACGGCATCCGGCTCATCGAGCAGATAGACGACGCCCGGCCCCACGTCATCGCTCTTGCCCATCTTCGACGTCGGCTCCTGCAGATTCATGACCCGCGCCGCGACCTGCGGCCGCGTGGCCCGGGGCACCACGAAGGTGTGCCCGTAGCGCTGGTTGAACCGCACGGCGAGATCCCGGGTCAGCTCCACATGCTGCGTCTGGTCGTCCCCGACCGGCACCTCGTCGGTCCCGTACGCCAGGATGTCCGCCGCCATCAGTACGGGATACGTCAACAGGGACAGCCGCACACTCCCGCCCCGCTCGCGCTCGCGCGCGGCCTTCTCCTTGTACTGGATCATCCGCCGCATCTCCCCGTCGGTCGCGACGCACTCCAGCAGATACGACAACCGCGCGTGCTCGTCCACATGACTCTGTACGAAGACGGTGCACAGCTCCGGATCGAGCCCCGAGGCCAGCAACAACGTCGCCGCCTGCCTACTGAGCCTGCGCACCCGCCCCGGATCGTGGTCCACGGTCAGTGCGTGCAGGTCGACGACGCAGAACAGGGCGTCGGCCTGGTGCTGGTCGACGTCGGCCCACCGTCGCATGGCCCCGAGATAGTTCCCCAGCGTCAGATGCCCGGTCGGCTTGACCCCACTGAAGACCCGCGTCATCTCTCCACCTCCTGGTCGAGGCCGCCGCACCCGCCGGCCGGCTCCCCAGGAGCAGGAGGGAGACACAAAAACGGCCGCCGAGGCGGCGGCCGTTGAGTACATACGTGTGTACGGCCGCCGTCAGGCGGCCCACCACTGCTGGGTGCACGTATGTGTAGTCATGGCGCCGAGGTTACGCCTCCGGCGGGCATCCCGGGGCGGATTTGACACGCCCCTACCCGGTACGTAGTGTTCTCCGAGTTGTCCGACGTGAGCGCCGACCTCGGTCGGTCCCCGGACAGCCATTCCGCAACAAGCACTCAGCGAACGGCGACTCGTCGTCGGCTCGTTTCCATGCGTGTTTGCGAAATGAGGAATCCGCGTTCGAAAGGACGCCACCCCGATTAGCTCGGGAGCCAGGAATCCGCTAAAGTCTCACTCGTCGGAACGGCCCAAGGGCCGGGAAGACAAGCCCCGCTGACTGGGAATCAGGCCCGAAAGGATCTGATAGAGTCGGAACCGCCGGAAAGGGAAAC
>LRTP01000314.1 GCA_001550305.1 Streptomyces diastatochromogenes | reverse complement strand
CTCGCGTCGACGCCGAGCGCCGCCAGGGCCGCGACGACCGCGGTGTCCGTGGCCGCGACCGTACGGTCGGGGGAGGGGCTGTAGGAGGTGGCGACGCCGTGCAGTGCGGCGAGCCGCGCCAGCGGTGCGTGCGGGTCGGGAGGGCCGGCCGGCGAGGAGCCGGTGGGCGACGGGTCCGCGGGCGGGCGAGGCGCCATCTATACCCCCGAGATGTCCGTGGCGGCGCCGGTGGAGACGGGCTCGCTGGTCAGGTGCGCGGCGTCGGCCAGCGGCGGTTCGCTGGTCAGCGGCTCGGCGTCGGGGAGGGGAGGTTCGCTGGTCAGCGGCGGTTCGACGGAGGCGCCCTCGGCGCTGAAGACGCACACGTGGGGCTCGACGGAGGGCTCCGTCGGGCGTTTGGAAAGGGCCGAGAGCAGAAGGTGTGCCGATGCGGCCACGGGGGCCTCCTTGTCGTGTACGTCGCGTACGGGACGGGCGGGTTACCGCAGCCCTACCCAGCGGGCGCCGCGGCAGACGTACACGGACGAACAACGTGCTTCTGGTCACATTCCGCCCCTGCGCGAGGCCGCCGGCGTGATGCGTCCAGTTTGTGCCACATATCCCCTATTGAATTGACTTGAATCGACCTGTCCCGCCCGCGGGAAGGGAGCGGTCGCAAGCGGCTGTCGCCGCCGGAGGGTCAAGCGGCGACGCCCCGGCTTCTGAGCAGTTCGGTGTACGCGGCTTCGGCGGCGCGTCCGGCGAGGGTTCCGGGCGGGGTGTGGGTCAGGAAGGTGTCGGTGTTCCCGTGGTGGAGGACCGTCCCCCCGTACATGACGGTGACGTGGTCCGCCTCCTCGGCGAGGTCGGCGACGTCGTGCGTGGACAGCAGGACCCGCACGTCGCCGGTCAGGCCGCGCAGGATGTCGCGGAACACGCGGCGCTGGTAGGGGTCCATGCCGGCGGTGGGCTCGTCCAGCAGCAGGACCCGCGCTCCGTGCACGAGCGCCCCCGCGACGCCGACACGCCGCAGCTGGCCGCCGGAGAGCCGGTTCGTGCGGGTGTCGGTCTGGTCGGCCAGCTCCACCTTCAGGAGGGCCTTGCGGGCCTGCTTCCAGGCGTCGGCGCGGTTCATGCCCTTGAGCCAGCCGATGTAGGCGACGTACTCACGCGCCGTGAGCGTGGGCATGGGCACGATGTCCTGCGGCATCCAGGCGACAGCCCGCCGGTACGTCGAGGTGCCCGCGGACCCGCCGTCCAGGGTCACGCGTCCCTTCTGCGGTGTGGTCACCGAGGCCGCGAGCTTCAGCAGGGTGGATTTGCCGGCGCCGTTGGGACCGAGCAGGACGGTGAGGCCGTCCGGCAGGGCGTAGGAGAAGTCCTCCAGGACCGGCCGCTTCCAGCGCCGGTAGCCGTAGGTGCAGTTGCTGAGTTCGAGTGTCACGCTGTTTTCCTCGACGAACGGATCTGGGCGGCAAGGCCGATGGCGAACACCGCCAGGGAGGCGGCTGCCGCATACGGGTTGTCCGCGGGGAGCGCGATGACGGTCCAGAGGTGCGGCACGTTCCCTCGGAACCCCACGAGCACGACGGTGAGCAGCCAGCCCACTGGGACCATCACCGCCGTCTGGCCCGCCCATGCCCGTCCCAGCAGCATCAGGCCGGTCAGGAACACCGCGTTGCGGCCCCCGGCCGTGGCCGCGGCCGAACCCTGCACGGAGGCGATGAGAACGCTGCACAGCACGGCCGCGGCCATGACCGTGGCGACGAGCCCGTTGTCGAGCCGTGTCATGGACCGGACACCGGAAACCTCGGCCGCGGGAAGCCGCGATTCCAGAACCGCCATCAGGAAGGCGAGCAGCGGGACGGGGACGAACAGTGAGAGCGCGACCCGGGGGCTGCCGACGAGGGACGGCAGCAGCACCGTGGTGCCCTGCACCGCGTACAGTCCGGCGCCGAAGACAAGCAGGGCGAGCGGCAGCAGCAGGTGTCCCCGGCGGGCCTTGAACCACCACGTCACGAGGCCTTCGCCTCACAGGTGTCGAGCGTCCGCCTGATCCACTTGGCCTGATCGGCCCGCGGCTCGGCCAGCACCTTGGTGACGGTGGCCTCCACCTGCTTCTCCAGCTTCTGGGCCAGGGGATCCAGGCCCTCCTGCTCCCGGCGCTTCCGGTAGGCCTGCTCCTGGCCGGTCTTCTGGGCCCCCCACAGCCAGGCCGAGTGGGCGGACAGGGCAGGGACCTGCTCACAGCGGAAATGCAGGGTTCGCACCATGATCTGATACACCGCGTCACCGCTCTGCACCGGTCCGGTCAGCTCCATGCGCCACACCGTGTCCGTGGAGGGCTTCTGCCGACGCCCGTCGACGTAGCTGTCGGTGATCAGACGGGGTTGCGCCGAGGTCGCCCCGGCGTCACGCAGCACGCGCAGCGCGTTCGCGGTGTCGCGCTGAACCTGCGGAAGCGCTCGCGAGTCGAACTCCGGTACGCACATGCGCGGCGCGCTGCCCACGCACTTCATCTCCACGTGCCCACCGGTGAGGGGCGGAGTGGCCGACCAGTCGACGGCTGTGCGGTAGGCCCCGAGGACACCGCCCACGGCCACCACGGCGGCGACCACGACCCGCAGTGCGCGCCACCCGTAGGGCAGCCACAGGATCATCAGCCCGACGGCTATGCCGCCGGCCAGCAGCACGGGCACCGCCGCCGTGACGAGGCTGGGCACCTCTCCGAAACCGAGGGTGTCGAACTGTCCGGAAACATGGCGGGGCCAGTAGGGCAGCACCGCCCTGGTGAAGGCGACGGTGATCCAGTCGGCCACGGCCAGGATCGGCGTGGCGATGACGCGGGGGATCCAGCAGCCGACGGCGAATCCGAGGACGGCGTGCGCGACGCACAGAACCATCCCGGCGAGCGGCAGCCGCAGGCTGTCGAGGGTCGGCGCGGTCGCCGATCGCGCCAGTGAGACCGCCGGAGGGAGCAGCAGGACGAGCCAGGACAGCACGATCACAGGAGCAAGGGCATTGGCCGCGATGCGGTAACGCGAACGGGCCGGCGCCAGCGCCCATATTCGGGCGCTCCTCAGACGTCCACTCTCCCAGCAGGCAAGTCCCGCTGCCGCCGCGTAAGCCAACGCATACAGAGTTTGCAGCGGCTCCGCGACAAGGCTCGGCGCATAATGGTAATAGCTCGAGAGAGGGGCCGTTTCTCCTACCACATAGTAAAGGAACGTCAATAGGAGAATGACGGGGGCAGCCCATCGCACACTACCGCTGCGCAGACTGGTGCTGAATTTCATTGAGTCTCACTGAACCACTCGTCGGCCGGACAGGGGTGCCCTGACAGGGCACCCCTCAGAGCTGTAATGTCAGCCGTCGACCTTGGTGGTGTCCACGACGAGCTTGCTCACGCTGAGCTGCGGCCCGAAGGTGGATCCACCGATCTTCATGATCTGGAAGTAGTAGTCTCTCTTGCCGGACGGCAGGTCGGTCCACTCGCCGTTGCTGACGCCACCGTTGAAGCAGGCGGTGTACGTCTTGTTGTCGTACGCCTTGTCGGGCGCGAGAGAGATGTCGTTCCAGATCTGCACGTCGGTGCTCTTCGAGCCGTCGGTCGTGCAGCCGTGGAAGGTGATCTGCGAGTACAGCTCGTCCGACCAGCGACGGGACTCGAAGCCCACGCTCGCGCCAGTGATGGAGCTGTCCCAGTTGGCCTCGGCGATGGGGGCCAGGGCAAGGGTGATCACAGCCGCCGTGCCGGCCACCATGGATATACGTGCACCACGCTTCATTTTTTACTCTCTCCTCGTAAAGCACGGGGAAAGGTAATCGTAAAGTAGAAAACGTCCACCCCCGTGCGTCTTCAGGGCTACCGCCCGAGATCCAAAGTTATCAGCGCTGATCATGAACGGTCAACCTTCCGTTTGCCTCACGGTGGTTGCATTCGCCTCGTCCATGTGCGTACGGGTTTGGATTCGTGGCCAGAAATATGCCGAGGTAGTCCACATTGACCTTGATGCCCCAACAGCCGCGGCGCGTTGAAGTAATCCCCGTCGGCGAGTCTGCGGCAGCAAAGAGGGAGGCGATCAATGCTGGTAATGGCGGAGCAAAGTTCGACTTTGCGCTCATAGCGACAGTGAAGGCGTCGACGGCCGGCACAACCATGGCCCCAGGTGGACGTCACGCCGGTTCGCCCGCGCAATTCCGACGGAGGGGGACGCACCGGTCCGCTCCATGATCAAAAGGATCTTCGAGCCGTACTCGTCCCGGCGGGCCGGTACTAGGCCGGGCCCGGCTCCTGAAATCGGCCCTGCCACTGCTGCGGCGCTCGGTGCACCCGGCACAGCCGCGCTACGCCCGACCTGCGGGACACGACCGTCCTGCCCTGCGCACACGGCCGTCCCGCCTGCGCACACGGCCGTCCCGCCTTCGCACCCGGTCGTCCTGCCCTGCGCACACGGCCGGTTCCCCGGGAGGCACGGGGTCCTCCTGGGGAGCCTGAACGGGGCGGCGGGGATATCCGGGATGCCGCACGACGCACCAGGCCTTGTGGGCCGTACAAGCAACACGAAGGCCCGGATCGTCAGGCGGAAATGCCGTCGATCCGGGCCATCGCATCCTCCGCGCCGTACGGCTGCAGGTAGGGCAGCCAGCGCGGGTCCCTATGCCCCGTTCCGATGATGCGCCAGGCGAGCCCCGTCGGCGGGGCGGGTTTGTGGCGCAGGCGCCAGCCGATCTCGACCAGGTGGCGGTCGGCCTTGGTGTGGTTGCAGCGGCGGCATGACGCCACCACGTTGTCCCAGGCGTGCTGACCTCCGCGGGAGCGCGGGATGACGTGGTCGACGCTGGTTGCGACGCCACCGCAGTACATGCACCGGCCGCCGTCGCGGGCGAACAGTGCCCGACGGGTCAGCGGAACGGGCCCCCTGTAAGGGACCCGTACGAACCTCTTCAGCCGGACCACGCTGGGTGCGGGGACAGTAACGGTTTCGCTGTGCATAAAGGCGCCGGATTCCTCGAGGCAGATGGCCTTGTTCTCAAGGACGAGGACGAGCGCGCGGCGGAGCGGTACGACGCCGAGTGGCTCGTACGACGCGTTGAGGACCAGGACGTGCGGCACGGATGCCTCCTTGTACGCCGGCGGCGCGTGGCTCGCGCCGGGACGATCTGCAGTCAGTCTCCCCTCTTGCCTGGTGGAAGCGCCACCATGTCCCGGTAACGGGCTGGGAGTGTTTTCGACCACACCCTCTTTCATCCCCAGGTGAGTACGGTCTCTCCCTGGAACATTGCAACGATCCACACACGATGCCCCGTTAGTGTGGTGGTTCTGCCCGCCGCTGTCCTCACATGTCCCCGAGCCGCGGGCGGACCGCTACGCCTGGAGGTACCTGCCGTGTTCTTGACCGCCCTGTCGGCCTCGGGGTCCCCCCCGTCGCCGTCCCCCTCGGCGACGACGGACCCGACGACCGCCACGCTTCAGGACGCCCAGCAGAGCGCGACCAACGCCGCAAGCTGGGTCGAGCAGAACTGGTCCACGTGGCTGGCGATCGGTCTGCGCGTCCTGTTGATCCTGGTGATCGCAGGGGTACTGAGAGTGGTGGTGCGGCGGGCGATCACCAAGCTGATAGATCGCATGACCCGCACGGTCCAGGCGGTCGACGGCACGGCCCTGGGCGGCCTGCTGGTGAACGTCGAGCGCCGCCGGCAGCGCTCGCAGGCGATCGGCTCGGTCCTCCGCTCGGTCGCGTCCTTCCTGATCATGGGCACCGCCGCGCTGATGATCCTGGGCACATTCCAGATCAACCTGGCCCCGCTGCTGGCCTCCGCCGGTGTCGCGGGTGTGGCGATCGGTTTCGGCGCCCGCAACCTGGTCACGGACTTCCTCTCCGGCGTCTTCATGATCCTTGAGGACCAGTACGGCGTCGGCGACACGATCGACGCGGGGGTCGCCTCCGGCGAGGTCATAGAGGTGGGCCTGCGCGTGACGAAGCTGCGCGGCGACAACGGCGAGATCTGGTACGTCCGCAACGGCGAGGTCAAGCGGATCGGCAACCTCTCCCAGGGCTGGGCCACGGCCGGCGTCGACGTCACGGTCCGCTCGCACGAGGACCTGGACAAGGTGAAGCGCACCCTCGACGAGGTCGCCGAGGCGATGACCAAGGAAGAGCCCTGGAACGAGCGCCTGTGGGGCCCCATCGAGGTCCTCGGCCTGGACAGCGTCCTGCTCGACTCGATGGTCGTCCGCCTCTCGGCGAAGACCATGCCCGGCAAGTCCCTCTCCGTCGAACGCGAACTCCGCTGGCGCGTCAAACGCGCCTTCGACGCCGCGGACATCCGCATCGTCGGGGGCCCCACTGTGCCCCCGGAGGAGGAGCCCGTCGACCCGTCCGCCGCGGTGGCGGCCCCGTCGGTCCTCGGCAACCCTGCCTCCCCCCAGTCGGAGGCAACCGCCCCCATCCCGGCCCCCGCCTCGGCCCCGGCTCCGTCGAGCTCGCCGAAGTAGGCCCCGCCCATACGTGTGAGGGGGCGGCACCCGGGTGTTCCGGGCGCCGCCCCCTCACACGTAGGAGCAAGTCCACAGCTCCGGCATCAGCCATCGACGCACGTACGGCGATCTCGTCGACCGGCCGCTCGACCTCACATGCTCAGCGTCAGCCGGTCCGCTCACGCCCCGTCGCGTAGAACGTCCCCACATAGGCGCCGGAAGGCAGGTCACTCTCCCGCATGAGCGAGAAGACCTCGGCCCCCTCCCCCGGTGCCCCGTCCATCCGGAACGCCTCGGCGAAGCCGGTGTACTCGGTCTCCCCCAGCGCCGCGCAGTACTCACCCGCCTCGGCCTCCGCACAGCCGATGGCCTCGTCCGGGGAGCCGGCGGTCCACAGCGTCACCCGCTCCTCGTAGACGCCCAGTTCACGATGGCGGAAGACACACCGAACGCCGTACCACGACCGCTCATCCACGGACGGTCCCGGACTCCAGCCCGGTCGCCCCGGCTATCTGGCACACCGCGGCGAACGAGGACCCCTTGCCCAGTCCGGCCACCCCCAGGAGTCCCTCCCCGTCCCGGACGTCGAGGACGACGTCTCCCGAGGGCGCGTCGAAGGACATCGATCCCCAGACGGACTGCTTCCCCCGCCCGGGACGCCACCGGAAGTGGATCTCCTCCTGGCCCTTCTCGGCGACGAGGAACACCCGCTCCGATGCCGCCAGCTTTTCGCGGACCCGCTCCTGCCACCCGTCCGAGACCGGCACCGGGCGCAGTACGTGCGTCTGCCGGTCGTCCAGCACCTCGGCGGAGAGCGGGATGCCGGTCGCACCGGCCCGCCGCCGCAGCGACCACACCCCGCCGACCGCCACCGCGAACGTGAGAATCCCCCATGTCAGAGGAGTGAAGACCAGTTCCCCGCTCACGGAGTCCCAGGTGAGACCGTCGTTCACAAGGTCGATGAACGTCATGATGAGCGCCAACGGCACACACTGGGCCGCGGCCACGCGCCAGCAAGCCATCAGCAACTTCACGAGCTTCATGAGCGAGGCCCCCGCCCCGCCCCACCCCGTACCAAACGGTTCACTCTCATGTGGCCGGATCCTATGAACAAGAACCTGTGAAGGTGACCGGATATCGACCCCGTCGCCATCCCCCTCCGGCGTCGCATCACCGTCCCCAACGCCGCAGATCACCCCAAAGCTCCGCACCCTCTCCCACCTGTGCATCTGCCGATCGTGACGAAGCCGTGATGCGTCCGGAGCGCACCCTCGAAATCAATCTCATTCACATATCCCCAGCATTTCGGCCACATCCGGAGGCCGTCTACTGTCGCCCCGACAGCGGGCCCTCGTTGTCGGCACCACCAGCACGGTGAAGGTCCCGATCACGTACACCCCGATCCACCCGGTCGACCTCGTCACCGACGGCGAGACGAGCGCCGCGGGCATCACTCCGTACCGCGGAACGTCGCTCTCCAAGCTGCGGAACGAGATGGGGCCGGACGGCGCCCCGAGCTGCACCACGACGTCCACGACCGCCACGACGGTCGCGCAGTCCTGCGCCGAGGTCATCGCCCTCGCGCCCCAGGACTACCTCTACGACGCGGCGGAGGCCGGCACCTGGAAGGTGGCCGGCGTCTACGGCCGCACCACCTCGGACAACGACGACTCCGGCGACCACCTCAGCTTCAACTACGGCTACGACATGTGGGGCGGCCTCGGCACCACCCAGGTCAAGCGCGCCGCCAAGCTGACCACCGACGCCACCCCGAGCCGGTGAGGAAGGGGAGGACCCTCGCCGTCAAGGGCACGCTCACTCGCGCCGACTGGGAGACCAGCAAGTACTCCGGCTACACGGGCCAGCCGGTCGCCCTCCGGTTCAAGGCCGAGGGCGCCACCGCCTACAAGACGGTCAAGACGGTGACCTCCGGCTCCAAGGGCGCCCTGACCACCACGGTCAAGGCCGCCACCGACGGCTCGTACCGCTACAAGTTCGCGGGCACGTCCACCTCGGCCACGGCCACGGGCGACTACGATCCCGTCTCACTGGGCAGCGTCACCGACACCGCCACCCACAGCTGGAACCTCGACGACGGCACCGGCACGACTGCCGCCGATCCCACCGGCACCCTTCTTGCCACCCTGACCGGTGGCGCCGCCTGGTCCACCGACGCCGACCGCGGCACCGTCCTGAGCCTGAACGGCACGGCGAGCTACGCCACGACGAACACCCCTGGCGTCGACACCACCAGCACCTCCTTCACCGCCGTCTACGGCGCCAAGGCCGTGGCGGGCAAGTGAACCCACCTGGTCGGGGTCTTCGACGCGGACGCCAGTCGGCTCCTGCTGTACGTGAACGGACGTCTGTCCGCCACGAAGGCCTACACCGGCACCGACTGGAACGCCGTCGGCCCCGTCCAGTTCGGCCGCCGCCTCTACCAGGGCGCGTACGGCGAATACGCCGACGGCCGTCTCAGCGACGTCCGCCTCTACCCCACCGCGCTCCCCCCGGCCGACGCGGCAGCACCGGGCGGCGACGCAACTCTCACCCAGCTCGACTGAGCGAACAAGACCCGGACTCCACCCCCGTAGGTAACGACTCTGTTGCCTCGGGGGTGGTTTCTCTTGACGCCTCCGCGGCCCGCGGCCTACCTTCCTCCCACCAATAGGAAACTTTCCTAACAATGATCTTGCAGTGGACTTCCCCACGGCCACCCTGGGAAGCTGAGCGACTGGGCAGTTGAAAGGCAGGTGTCGACAAACATGGCAGGATCCGCCGGTACGCCGGGCACCCCGCGCGTCCTGCGCGCCATGAACGACCGCGCCGCCCTCGATCTGCTGCTCGCGCACGGACCGCTCTCGCGGACCAGGATCGGAAAGCTGACCGGGCTGTCCAAGCCCACCGCCTCCCAGCTCCTCGCCCGGTTGGAGGCCGCCGGACTCGTGCTGGCCACCGGCACGAGCGAGGGGCGGCCGGGCCCCAACGCCCAGTTGTACGCCGTCAATCCGAGGGCCGCCCACGCGGCGGGCCTGGACGTCACGCCCGAGCGCATCCTCGCCGCCGTCGCCGATGTCACCGGCCGCACGGTGGGCGAGTACGAGCTGCCCACCCCGGGCCGGCACCCCGCGCAGCCCGTCGTACGCCAGGTCACCGACGCCCTCGACGGGGCGGTGAAGGCGGCGGGGCTGGCCCGCGGTGACGTCCACCGGCTCGTCATCGGCACACCCGGCGCCTTCGACCCCAACACCGGCCGCCTGCGGTACGCCTCCCACCTGCCCGGCTGGCACTCCCCCAGCCTCCTCGACGAGCTCGCGGCCGCGCTGCCGATGCCCGTCGAGTACGAGAACGACGTCAACCTGGTGGCCATCGCCGAGCAGCGGCTCGGGGCGGCGCGCGGACACGAGGACTTCGTACTGCTCTGGAACGAGGGCGGCCTCGGCGCCGCCCTCGTCCTCGGCGGCCGGCTGCACCGCGGCTGGACCGGCGGCGCCGGCGAGGTCGGCTTCCTGCCCGTGCCCGGCGCACCCCTCGTACGCCAGGTGACCAAGGCCAACAGCGGTGGTTACCAGGAGCTGGCCGGCTCCCAGGCCATTCCCAAGCTCGCCCGCGAGCTGGGCATCCAGCCGGTGCCGACCGGGCCCTACGCCGAGGTCGCCGCCGCCCTCGTCGAACAGGCCGCCCGCATCAACGAGGGGCCGCACCTGCGGCTCCTGGAGACGTACGCGACCGGTCTCGCCACCGGTCTCGCCTCACTCGTCTCCGTGCTCGACCCCGAACTCGTCGTGCTCAGCGGCGCCTCACTCACCGCCGGCGGCGAACCGCTGCGCGTCCTGGTGCAGGCCGAACTGGAGGAGCTGGCCGCCTCCCGACCGCGCCTCGTGGTCGGCGACGTACACGAACACCCCGTGCTGCGCGGCGCGTTGGAGAGCGCGCTGGCGGCCACCCGCGACGAGGTCTTCGACACCTCCCGCTGAGACCCACCCCTCGACCGACTCCCCGTCCCGCGAACCGTCCCGCGAACCGTCCCGCGAACACCACCACCACCGCCGCCCTGCCGTAGGGAGACCCCGCCATGCCCGGAATATCCAGGAAAGTCGCCACCGCTCTCGCCGCTTCCGCCTCGCTCGCCCTCCTCACCACCGCCTGTACCGGCCAGTCGTCCTCGGGCGCGAGCGACGACGCCTCCAAGAACACGACGATCAACTTCTGGCACGCCTGGAGCGCGCCCGGCGAGATCGCGGGCGTGAAGGCCCTGGTCGCGGGCTTCGAGAAGACGCACCCCAACATCCACGTCAACATCGTCGCCAACATGACCGACGACAAGATCAACCAGGCCCTGCGCTCCGGCGGCGACAAGGCTCCCGACGTGATCTCCTCGTTCACCACCAACAACGTGGGCAAGTTCTGCTCCTCCGGCGCCCTTGTCGATCTCAACCCCTTCTTCAAGAAGGCGGGAATCGACCCGGCGACGACCTTCCCGAAGGCGATGAACGAGTACACCCAGTTCGACGGCAACCGCTGTACGGTTCCGCTGCTCGGTGACGCCTACGGCCTCTACTACAACAAGGACGCGTTCAAGAATGCCGGGATCTCCAGCCCCCCGAAGACCTGGTCCGAATTCGAGGCGGACGCGAAGAAGCTCACCGTCTCCAAGGGCGACTCCTACTCCCAGCTGGGCTTCATGCCGAACTACCACGGCTGGGAGTCCACCACCGAGCACTACTTCGGCCAGTTCTCCCCGACGTACTTCGACAGCAGCGGCAAGTCCAACCTCGCCAAGGACCCCGCGTTCACCGCCGGATTCACCCTCCAGAAGAAGCTCGTCGACGAACTCGGCGGCTACCAGAAGCTGGAGAAGTACCGCTCCAAGCTCGGTGACGAATGGGGCCCCAAGCACCCCTTCCACACCGGCCAGGTCGCCATGCAGCTGGACGGCGAATGGCGGCTCGGCATGGCCGAGGACGCCAAGCCGAACTTCGAGATCGGCGTCGCCCCGCTGCCCGTTCCCGACGACCGGGCCGACCAGTACGGCAAGGGCTACATCACCGGCACCATCGCGGGCATCGCGGCCACCAGCAAGAAGCAGAACGCGGCCTGGGAACTGGTCAAATACATGACCACGGACACGGACGCGGTGGTCGGTTTCGCCAACGCCATTCACAACGTGCCCTCGACGCTGGCCGCGCTCAAGTCGCCGAAGCTGAAGTACGACCCGCGCTTCAAGACGTTCCTGGACATCGCCTCGAACCCGAACTCGACGACGACTCCCGCGTCCATCAACGGCGGCACCTACCTCGTGACGATCCAGCAGTTCGGATACGACTACGAGAGCGGCAAGGCGAAGGATCTGAAGGCGGGTCTGCAGACGACCGCCGCGCAGATCGACACGGACATCGCGCAGGCGAAGTAGCAGACGGGCACGGACATGAGCACCGTCACACTCGCTTCGAAGCGGCGCCGATCGGCGCTGCGCACCCTCGCCTTCATGTCGCCGTGGCTGATCGGCTTCGCGGTCTTCTTCGCCTATCCGCTGCTGTCGACCGTCTATTTCTCGTTCATGCACTACGACGGTTTCAAACCGCCGACGTGGAGCGGCACGAAGAACTGGACCTACGTCTTCGAGCACTACCCGCTGTTCTGGCCGGCGCTGCGCAACACCCTGTGGCTGGTGCTGGTCATGGTCAGCCTGCGGGTCCTCTTCGGACTCGGCGTGGGCCTGCTCATCACGAAGATCAAGACGGGCACGGGCGTCTTCCGCACCCTCTTCTACCTCCCCTACCTCGCCCCGCCCGTCGCCGCGACGATGGCCTTCGCCTTCCTCCTCAACCCCGGTACGGGACCGGTCAACTCGCTCCTGGAGAAGGTCGGCATCCCGGCCCCCGGCTGGTTCAACGACCCCAGCTGGTCCAAGCCGGCCCTCACCCTGCTGGCCCTGTGGGGCATCGGCGACCTGATGGTCATCTTCATGGCCGCGCTGCTCGACGTACCGACGGAGCAGTACGAGGCGGCGGAGCTGGACGGCGCCTCTGCCTGGCAGCGGTTCCGGTACGTCACGCTGCCCAACATCTCGCCGATCGTGATGTTCGCCGTGGTCACCGGCGTGATCCAGACCATGCAGTACTACACCCAGCCACTGATCGCCGGGAAGGTCGCCTCGGGCGTCATCCAGGGCGCCGGTACGCAGTTCGAGCCCGGCTACCCCGACAAGTCGACGCTCACCCTGCCGCAGCTCGTCTACAACCTCGGCTTCCAGCGCTTCGACTACGGCTCCGCCTGTGTGGTCGCGCTCGTGCTCTTCGCCCTGTCCATGGTGTTCACCGCGTTCCTGATGCGGCGCCGGGGCGGTCTCATCCAGGCAGGTGACTGACAGCCATGACACAAGTACTCGACAAGCCCGTGAAGTTGCGGGCCCCGGTCTCGCCCGCCGAGCGCACCGCACGTCGCAAGGCGCTCCTGGAGTGGGTCGCGATCCACGCCCTGGGCGTCGCCGCCGCCCTCTTCTTCGTCCTCCCCTTCGTCTTCGTCTTCCTGACCTCCCTGATGAGCGACTCGCAGGCACTCAGCCGCGATCTCATCCCGCACACCTGGGAGTGGGGCAACTACAAGAAGGTCTTCGACACCCCGGGCTTCCTCACCTGGTGGAAGAACACACTGCTGTACGCCGGTGCCGGCACCGTCCTGACGGTCGTGTCGTCGATCCCCGTCGCCTACGCCCTCGCCAAGTTCCGCTTCCGCGGCCGGAACCTGTCACTGATGCTGGTCATCTCGATGATGATGCTGCCGCCGCAGGTCGTCATCATCCCGATGTACCTCTTTTGGGCGAAACAGCTGGACCTGTCCGGCACGCTGTGGCCGCTGATCATCCCGATGGCCTTCGGTGACGCGTTCTCCATCTTCCTGCTCCGCCAGTTCCTGATGACCATCCCGAACGAGTACCTCGACGCGGCGAAGGTCGACGGCTGCGGGGACCTGAAGACCCTGCTCAAGGTCGTCCTGCCGATGGCGAAGCCGGGGATCGCCGCCGTGGGCCTCTTCCAGTTCTTCTACGCCTGGAACGACTACTTCGGCCCGCAGATCTACGCCTCCGAGAACCCCGGCGCCTGGACCCTCTCCTACGGCCTGGAGTCGTTCAAGGGCGCGCACCACACCGACTGGAACCTCACCATGGCCGCGACCGTGCTGGTCATGGCCCCCGTGATCCTCGTGTTCTTCTTCGCACAGAAGGCGTTCGTCGAGGGCGTCACGCTCACCGGAGTGAAGGGTTGACACACATGAAACTCACCGTGGTCGGCGGAGGGTCGACCTACACGCCCGAACTCATCGACGGCTTCGCCCGGTTGCGGGACACCCTGCCGGTCGAGGAACTGGTCCTCGTCGACCCGGCCGCCGACCGCCTGGAGCTGGTGGGCGGCCTGGCACGACGCATCTTCGCCAAGCAGGAGCACCCCGGCCGGATCGTCACGACCTCCGACCTGGACAAGGGCGTCGAAGGCGCCGACGCGGTCCTGCTCCAGCTGCGCGTCGGCGGGCAGGCGGCCCGCGAGCAGGACGAGACCTGGCCGCTGGAGTGCGGCTGCATCGGCCAGGAGACGACGGGCGCGGGCGGTCTGGCGAAGGCGCTGCGCACGGTGCCGGTGGTGCTGGACATCGCGGAGCGCGTCCGCCGTACCAACCCCGACGCCTGGATCATCGACTTCACCAACCCGGTCGGGATCGTGACGCGAGCGCTGCTCCAGGCGGGCCACAGGACGGTCGGGCTGTGCAACGTGGCGATCGGCTTCCAGCGGAAGTTCGCCGGGATGCTCGGGGTCGCCCCCGTGGACGTCCATCTGGACCACGTGGGTCTCAACCACCTCAGCTGGGAGACCGGGGTGCGCCTCGGCGGCCCCGAGGGCGAGAACGTCCTGCCGAAGCTGCTGGCCGAACACGGCGACACGATCGCCGACGACCTGCGCCTGCCGCGCACCCTCGTGGACCGCCTGGGCGTGGTCCCCTCCTACTACCTGCGCTACTTCTACGCGCACGACGAGGTCGTACGAGAGCTGCGGACGAAGCCGTCACGGGCGGCGGAGGTCGCCGCGATGGAGCGGGAGTTGCTGAAGATGTACGGCGATCCGGCGCTCGACGAGAAGCCGGAGTTGCTCGCCAAGCGGGGCGGCGCGTACTACTCCGAGGCGGCCGTCGACCTCGCCGCCGCGCTGCTCGGCGGGGGCGGCAGCCCCTATCAGGTGGTCAACACCTACAACAAGGGCACCTTGCCCTTCCTCCCGGACGACGCGGTGATCGAGGTGCAGGCGGCCGTCGGTCCGCACGGCCCGACACCACTGCCGGTCCTGCCGGTCGACCCCCTGTACGCGGGGCTGATGGCGGCCGTGACGTCCTACGAGGACCTGGCCCTGGAAGCCGCTCTGCGCGGCGGCCGCGACCGGGTCTTCCGGACCCTCCTCGCCCACCCCCTCATCGGCCAGTACGAGTACGCCGACGCCCTCACCGACCAACTGATCGCGCACAACCGGGAGCACCTCGCGTGGGCATGACGTCATCCGGACCCGGCGCCGGGACGGCCGCCGGATCCGACCCCGCGGGCATGGTCCTGGCCATCGACGCGGGGAACAGCAAGACCGACGTCGCGGTCGTGTCCGTGGACGGACGGGTGGTCGGGGCCGCGCGCGGCGGGGGATTCCGGCCGCCGGTGGTCGGGGTCGCCACGGCCGTGGACACCGTGGGCGAGGCCGTCGCCCGCGCCTTCGCCGAGGCGGGCGTCAACTCCGTGGCCCATGTCTCGGCCTGTCTGGCCAACGCCGATCTTCCCGTGGAGGAGGAGCAGTTGGCGGCCGCGCTGCACGCGCGCGCGTGGGGCACGAGCGTGGAGGTGCGCAACGACACGTTCGCGATCCTGCGCGCCGGGATAGCGGAGCCGCGTGGGGTCGCCGTCGTGTGCGGCGCGGGTATCAACTGCGTCGGCATGCGTCCCGACGGCCGCACCGCCCGTTTCCCGGCGCTCGGCCGGATCTCCGGTGACTGGGGCGGTGGTTGGGGCCTGGCGGAAGAGGCCCTGTGGTACGCGGCCCGCGCGGAGGACGGCCGGGGCGGGCCCACGGCCCTGGCCCACACCCTTCCGGCCCACTTCGGCCTGTCCTCCATGTACGCCCTGATCGAGGCGCTGCACCTGGAGCACATCGAGCACGACCGCCGGCATGAACTGACCCCGGTGCTGTTCGCGACGGCGGCGGAGGGTGACGAGGTCGCTCGCGCTCTCGTGGACCGGCTCGCGGACGAGGTCGTCGCGATGGCCACGGTCGCTCTGACCCGCCTCGACCTCCTCACCGAGGAGACCCCCGTCCTCCTTGGGGGTGGTGTCCTTGCCGCCCGTCATCCCCAACTCGACGACCGGATCCGCGAACTCCTGTCGGCCCAGGCCCCCAAGGCGGTCCCCCAGGTGATCTCGTCGCGCCCCGTGCTGGGCGCCGCCCTCCTGGGCCTGGACCACGTCCACGCCCCCGCCGAGGTCCACACCCGCGTACGGGCCTTCTACGAGGGGGGTTGAGGGGCTTCGCCCCAGACCCCCGAGTGAGATCGTCGGCTGCGGGCCGGTGGGGGCCGATCGCGCAGTTCCCCGCGCCGATGGGGGGCCGAGGCTGCGCCCCAGGCCCCCCATCGGCCTCAAACGCCGGACGACCCCAGGCTTTTAGGGGCGCGGGGAACTGCGCGACCAGCCCCCACGCCCCCGCACCCGAAAAGACCACCCCTCGCGCATACCCCGCGTACCGGCGCATTCGAAAGGGAACCGAACACACACCGGCCGCGTATTCATGGTCAGGGGGGTAGCGCGGAGCGCCGCGGTCGCGCTGCCGTCCGAACGGGCCACCGCTGTACGAAGGATGGGCTGCAATCCGAACAAGATCGAGTCAAGGCCTGTGCGGATGTCAGTCCCGGCGGCGATACTTGCGGCCGTGCACCTCTTTTCGTGCTCCCGCGTACGCGGGAGAGGTGACCGACGGATGACCATGGGGGAGGTCAAGTGACACAGCCGCCGAAGGGCACGGCGCCACCGGGGCAGCCGGCCACGCCCACGATGCCGGCCGTCCCGCCGCAGTCCGGCGCGACAGCGGCCCGGTACGGCGCGA